>CAYWNB010000382.1:0-2519 GCA_964459195.1 uncultured Desulfobacula sp. | reverse complement strand
TCTACTATGAGATCAATCGATATGCTGAATATGCTGAACAACCCATGATTGATCTTGAAAAAAATAAAGCTATTTTTAAAGTGAACACCGCATTTTGCAACCAGTATAAAAATGTTGCAGAGCATTTGTTCGACACCCTTCCCCCCCATGCTGAAGAGTATATCACGTCAGCCCGAGAATATTTTGAAAGCCCTTTTTTCGAAGCGCTTAAACAATTGGTCTTGGACCAAAAAAAATCCATAGGTTTTCTACAGGCAATCTTGAATCTCATCCCTCCTGATGCCCATGCCCTGTATGAAGGCCTGTAGGCCAATATCAAGAGTTCTAATTCCAAGCTCTTTTGCAGTGATAGGTCCAATCGTTGATCCACACCCCATATCTGACCTATATACAAACTTTTGAACGGGAACATCAAGCTCTTCTGCGGAAAAAAGAAATTTTGCTGCGGTCTCACTACTAGTTGCATATCTCTGATTAGAATTAATTTTGATAACAGGCCCAGCATTTAAAAGAGGAAGGTGATTGCCTTCATGTTTTTCAGGATAGTTGGGATGAACAGCATGAGCATTGTCTTCAGAGATCAACAATGCACTCTGCATGGTCGTTACAAACCAACATGGAAGTATGTTTGTCTCTTGATTCAAGTAGTGCTTTAAGACCGATATTAAGATATGTAACTCTCGCCGCCTTATTTTTTGCATAAAAAAGGCCCTTAACGATGGGCTATTTAATCTGACAAAATTTCAAACAGGTCAATACATTTTGAAAATTTAAGCCTTCAGCAAGTCCATTTAGTGTGGAACTTAACACCTGTAAAAATGAATTTAAATCCATTTGGTTGAGTAGCTGGAAAAAAAATAGTAGAGGGAATGCATTATATAGCAAAATGAACTTTGAAATTACTGGCTCAACAACCTTTGCTTTGGGATCTGATATTCAAGAAGATCATATCTTTTCTAAATTGTTGGTGTAATCTCATTCAAAAGAGTTACCCTCTTAAATTCATGTAAAGAATATTTTTGCTATCCTTGAGGATTTCGGCTTCTGAATACCCAAGACAGGGATAATAATATTTGAGTTGGAACAACTCCATATTCATGCTTCTATATAAAAAATAATAGCGACCGATAAAGAGTGTATTATCAAGCTATTCCAGGCCATTTTAACAGCCAGGGCTCCTTAAAATTTACCAGTGCAGCACCAAATCTTTCATCCTTAAAGAAAATTCCGTTATCGGGCAAGCTTACATAACAATACGAAGTGCCCATATAATCAAAGCGTAACGCATACGAATGCAGGTAGCCCCGATCGTATTTTTTACTCTCACCGCGGTAATACAAAGGATCTCCCAAAATAGGTGCACCAATACTTTTTAACGCCACGCGAAGCTGGTGGGTTTTCCCTGTCAGAGGTCTTAAGATAAACAGCCTGAAACCGTCTCCATATGCTTTGCTGAAAAAATGGGTCTGTGCAGGATTGACCTTAGTTCTTAACAATTTCCATGCTCCGCGTCGCCCTCGTTCCAGATCCCCGGAAATCAACCCCTGGCTTTTTTTTGGTTTTTTATCGGATAAAGCCAGATAATATCTCTCAATTTGTCTGTTTTGAAACAGCAGTGACACCCCCCTTGCCGCTTGTTTATTTTTTGCAAATAAAAGCAGGCCTGATGTCATACGGTCCAAACGGTGCACTGGGAACAGGTTCTTCTCTTTTTCCATCTCTCTGACATGGTTGATGAGGGATTCACCGTCAACCGATGTATGAAAATCCACTCCCTGGTTTTTATCAATTACAAAAAAATCTTTATTTTCATCTATTAAGGTATACATAAAAGTCCTGAATTTGTATTTTTAAAAAATATTTCCAATTAATATATTAACGATACTGATTGAAGTCTGGTAGCAATGTTTCCTGATCCTTTGACATCTTATAAATATTATTCAGCTCTGCCATTCCCATTGTTGGTGTGGATATTGGTAAATACCCTGAAGGTAAGAATGAACTCAAGATTAATTATTGTTTTTGACTATTTGGGTGCCAGAAATATCAAGGATACCAAATCAATACTTTAGGCTACTAAAATTTAAGCCCTAAATGTTATATGACTCTGTTTATCCAATACCCATCTTAGAATATCTGGCCTTATTCAGTACAAAACCATTGATTTTTGAGGGTTTTAAACCCATATTTTCCCGTTTCAATTCCCTGATAAGCAGTTCTTTTTTATCTTCAAGAAAAGAGAGCATTTTTTCGGCATCATCTGCAATATCTGAAAGGATTTTAAACTCTGAATCTTTAAGATAGAGTCTACCTCTATAGAAATTGATCAGCTGATCAATTTTCATCTCGTGGATATCATCAAGATAAGAAGTAACCATTTATTTTCCTTAGTTTAGAAATTTAATTTTCCGTGTTACTGAACTTTAAATCTTTTGAAAATATTGGTCAACTAAATAGAATCAGACTGAAACTTGTTCTTATTGGAAATTTATTAGATGATCATGCAAGTTACGCAGCTT
>CAYWNB010000381.1:0-2522 GCA_964459195.1 uncultured Desulfobacula sp. | reverse complement strand
AGTCCCGGAACAAAAGTAAATTCATTCCCATAGCTTTCAGATGAGGCATGATTCTCACCTACCCCCCCCAATGGCAAATATCCAGACGGCAAGATTCACCTTGACCCGAAACCGGTTTAATGATATACAGAATGGTTTTACAAACACTTGAATGGCAAGTGTTTTTTTAACATTAATCCTTGCTCCGGTAAGATACCGGGGCTTTATATCCGTAAGGAGACAAAATGAGGAAGTATGAAACCGTATTTATTTCTGACCCTGATCTTCAGGACCAAGCACGCTTAGACCTGTATGACAAAGTCAAAAATATCATTACCAAGGAAAATGGTATCCTTTTAAATTTTGATGAATGGGGCAATAAAAAAATGGCCTATGAAATCAAAAAGAAATTACGGGGCAACTATGTATGTGTAACATACGGTGGCACCGGAGACCTTGTAAATGAGCTTGAAAGAAATTTTCGTCTTACCGATGATATTTTAAAGTTCATGACAATCCTTCTTTCCGATGATGTAACTGTCGAATCCCTTGAAAAAGAAGTTGCCGAGGCCCAGGAAGCGGCAGAAGCAGCAGAGGCAGCAGTTGAGGAACGAGCAAAGGCAGAAGCAGTCAAAACTGAAGCCAAAGAAGCTGCGGCCAAAGAAGCCGAAGCCAAAGAAACTGAAGCCAAAGAAACTGAAGCCAAAGAAACTGAAGCCAAAGAAGTTGCAGCTCCAGAAGAGACCGAAGCGGCCGAAGAAACCAAAGAAGTCAAGGACTGATTGAAGGAGAAATATTATGTATAGAAATCAAAGTCAAGGTCAAGGTCAAGATCAAAGAGGTGGCGGTAAAAATCGATTTTATCAGCGGAAAAAAATCTGTCGATTCTGTGTAGACAATGGTCTTGAGCTCAATTACAAAAACCCGAAAGCCTTGAGGCAATTCATCACTGAACGGGGTAAAATCATGCCCAGAAGAATCACAGGAACCTGTGCCAAACATCAGCGAAAACTGTCTCTTGCGATCAAACAATCCCGTCAGATAGCACTGCTGCCGTTTGTCGGCCGCCCCATGCATTAATAAAAGATAATTAGCTGGAGTATTTCAGGTGACCCGTATCATAACACCCCCCCTTGTTGTAAAAGAAATCATCATGGGGATCTCTTTGTGCATTTTGATTTTTACAATCATTTTTGCATTTCCCCTGTTGGGGGTGTTTGCACTGCTGTTCCTTCCCCTGCCGGTTCTATTTTACAGGCTGAAATTAGGAAGAAACAGCAGCACTGTCATTGTGGGCATAAGCTTTATTGTGCTTCTCATTATGACACAGGGACTTGCATTTGATATACTCTATTTTGGATCGCTTCTGATGACGGGCTTTTTCCTCGGGGAGTGTATTGAAAGGCATTTTGGCATTGAAAGAACCATGATTCTCACAGGTTTGGGTGTTGTGGGATCTGCCTTTGCTGCCTTTATACTTTACACGATTTTTCAGGGTCAGACCATGACCGCAATCGTCTCCGATTACCTAACCCGCTATTTTGCCCTGACAGCCCAGCTTTACACGGACATGGGAATCGAACAAAGCCAGGTAGAAACGCTGAACTCAGCATTTCTCATTGTTCTGCCCGGAATGTTTTGTGTATCCTTTGTGGCAACCATGTGGCTCAATATCCTGATCATCAAACGTCTGTTGTTGAGAAAAGGAATCCAGCTCAAAAGCCTGGACAACCTGAATCAATATAGAGCACCGGACATGCTTGTTTGGGGAGTAATTGTCCTCGGGTTAATGTTGTTTTTGCCCATGGAAGCGCCCAAATATGTCAGCATCAATTGTCTGATCGTTTTAATGCTTGTTTATTTTTTTCAAGGAATTGCTGTTGTATCATTTTTTTTTCAAACAAAACGATCCCCCACTGCACTACGGATGTTCTGTTACAGCCTGATTGCAGTTCAGTTATACTTTTTAATTCTGGTCATTGGCCTGGGTTTTTTTGACAACTGGATCAATTTTAGAAAACTTGGTACACACGAGTGATAAAAGAAAACTAAAAGTCAGCCTATATTAATAATAGGGGCTGATCCTTTTTGGAGGTTTAAATGAAAGTTATATTAAAAGAAACCATTGATACACTTGGTATCGCCGGATCAGAGTGGGAAGTTGCATCAGGTTACGGCCGCAACTATCTTCTGCCCCAGGGGAAAGCTGTTCTTGCCACAGCCCAGAACAGAAAAGTCATGGAACAGACAAGGGCAAAGCTTGAGCTACAGATTGCCAAGGAAAGAAAGCTTGCCGAAGAAATGGCAGACAAAATCAAGGGTATTGTATGTACAATTAAAGCCAAGGTCCATGAAGATGTTCGCCTTTACGGCTCTGTTACAACCCATGACATCAAAGAATCACTGAACCGCCAGGATGTGATGCTTGAACGCAGGTCCATCCTCCTTGCCGAGCCCATTAAGGAACTCGGTGAGTACAAGGTTCCCATTCGACTGTACAAAGATGTCGAGCCTGAAATTACCGTCAAGGTAATTGCCGAAGA
>CAYWNB010000380.1:0-2537 GCA_964459195.1 uncultured Desulfobacula sp. | reverse complement strand
ACCACCCCGGAAGTTTTGGCGGGATCTGCCCTGACCCCGGATATTTTGGTGACCAAGGGAAAAGATTATCCGGCCATGACCCGAAAAATAGTAGATGCAGCCGGTGGCATGGATAAATTTGTCAGCCCGGGGGATCGGGTGGTCATTAAACCCAACATCGGCTGGGATCGGAATGTGGCCCAGGGGGCCAATACCCATCCAGCCATTGTTTCAACCCTTGCAGTCCTTGCCCTGGAAGCCGGAGCCGCCAAGGTGATGGTGTTTGACCGGACCTGTAATGAGGAGCGGCGGTGCTATCAAAACAGCGGGATCAAACCAGCCCTTGAGGAGATGAAGGATAGAAGGGTGAGCTGTACCTATGTGGATGACCGCAAATTTGTCCCCATTACTATAAAACAGGGAAAGTCCTTGAAGGAATGGTCCTTTTATAAGGATGCACTGGAGGCGGATTGTTATATCAACGTGCCCGTGGCCAAACATCATAGCAGTTCCGGGCTGAGCATGGGCCTTAAAAATGCCATGGGGGTTATCGGGGGATGGCGGGGAAAAATCCACTATAATTTAAGTGCCAAGATTGCGGATTTGAACCTGGTTATCCGGCCGGATTTAACCCTGGTGGACGCCACCCGGGTGATCACACGGAACGGTCCATCTGGAGGAAGCCTTGATGATGTCAAGCAATTGGATACTATCATCGCAGGGGTGGATCCAATCGCTGTTGACGCTTATACCACGACGTTTTTCGGGCTGCACCCGGAAGATATCGGCTCCACGGTGGAAGGGTTTAAGCGTGGACTTGGCCAGATAGATCTGGATCATTGTCATATTCGGATGGTGTAACCTTGTCCCATGAAAACCAATCCTATGAAGAGTAGCTCCCTGCAAAGAAATCTTTGGAAACAGCTTCGCCGCTTTTGCCAGATCCTGGGTCTTGTTTTTTTCTTGGTCCTGTTTCGCCTCACCGACTATGGCGGATCAGATACAATCCCCTATGCCGTGAACATTCTTTTCCGGATAGATCCTCTGGTGGGGGCCTGTGTAACCCTGGCCAAAATGAGCTTTTTGTATGTGCTCTGGCCCAGCCTTGTGCTGGTGGTACTCACCCTTGTGCTGGGCCGTTTTTTTTGCGGTTGGATTTGTCCCATGGGAACCCTGATTGATATTGCCAGCCGAGGCTTTTTGCCCTATCAAAAATTTAATTCAAGGCCTTGGGCCAATTTAAGGTTTCTGAAATATGGTCTTCTGGTCCTGGTCCTGATATCTTCCTTGTTTTCCCTTCAATTGTTGGGGTTTGTTGATCCCTTTGCGCTCCTGGTCCGGGGCATGGCCTTTGGAATTGATCCTCTGTTTAACTTTTTTATAACAGGTGCTTTTGACAAGATTTATCTGTCAGGTCCGGCCTGGTTATCAGATTTGACAGAACCCGTGTATGGCATGCTAAAATCTTTTGTCCTGCCCCACAAGCAAAGCTTTTTTTACCTTTCTTCGTTCTCTTTTCTCCTGGTGACAGGGATTTTGGCCCTTGAAATTTTTGGCAAGCGCTTCTGGTGCAGGAACCTTTGTCCTCTGGGGGCACTTTTGGGCCTCATATCAAAGCTGTCCATCCTAAAAAGAACGCCCGTAAAGGCCTGCAAGGGGTGCCGGCTGTGTGAAATAAAATGTCCCATGAACGCCTTTGAAACACAAACCACAAGCACCCCTGAACCAGGAACCCTGGAAACAGGAACACTAGAAACAGATACCGGTGATACCAGGGGGCGATTGATGGTTGAAGAATGTACCCTTTGTATGGACTGCATCGCCTATTGCCCCCGGGGGATTGCAGGCTTTGGATTTGGTCTGCCGGGCAAGCCAAATCCTGTGGACATCAGTCGGCGCCAGCTTTTAACGGCCGGGGTTGTCGGAATTTGTCTGCCCGGGCTCAGCCGGACCAATGCCCTGTCAAAGATGCCGGACAATGACCTGATTCGTCCCCCCGGAGCCATGGCGGAACAAGATTTCCTGGCCACCTGTGTTCGATGCGGAGAGTGTATGAAGGTCTGCATTACCAACGGTCTTCAGCCCCTTGGGTTTGAAAAGGGCCTGGAAGCCATGTTTACCCCAAAACTTGTGCCCCGGTTGGGGTATTGTGAATTTAATTGCACCCTTTGTGCCCAGGTTTGTCCCACCCAGGCCATTGCCCTCCTTTCCACGGAAAAAAAGAAGGCCTTT
This sequence comes from uncultured Desulfobacula sp., assembly GCA_964459195.1. Lineage (GTDB taxonomy): Bacteria > Desulfobacterota > Desulfobacteria > Desulfobacterales > Desulfobacteraceae > NBML01. The sequence continues at coordinate 326 of CAYWNB010000380.1, read as the reverse complement.
GTCATGGGGAAAGCCTGGTTTGATAAAAATCGCTGTCTCCCCTATGCAGAGAATAAATCTTGCATTGTATGCGAGGAGCATTGCCCGGTCCATGACAAGGCCATCCAATTTGATGTGGTAATGGTTGCGGGTGCCGAAGGCGAACTCTACCCTCTTAAACAGCCCCGGATTATAGCAGAGCGCTGCATCGGATGCGGCATCTGTGAACATGTCTGCCCGGTCCCCGGGGAGGCTGCTATTCGGGTGCGGGGCCGTGGTAACAGGAAAAATTTTTCCTCAGGATCGGGGTATCCGTAAAACACTCCTTGTCAGGTGATCTGTGATCT
>CAYWNB010000379.1:0-2548 GCA_964459195.1 uncultured Desulfobacula sp. | reverse complement strand
GAACAAGATTCAAAGGGGATTGCCCTTTTGACCATTCATTCGGCCAAGGGGCTCGAATTTGATACCGTCTTTATTGTGGGGTGTGAAGAGCGCCTTTTCCCCCATTGGCGGTCCATTGACGATGGGAACCAGGCCCTTTATGAAGAACGCCGCCTCATGTATGTGGCCATGACCCGGGCGGAACGATTTTTATACCTGACCCATGCCAATTACAGGAAGGGGGAATTTGCCACCCAAAGCCGGTTCATCGATCAGATAAAAGAATGCCTGACTTAGGAAAAAGGTGATGTCCTAAAGCCCCATGGATCTGTTTTATGCCATAAAAGAGCCAGTATCCCAGCTCGTTGCCAAGATCCTGGGCAAGGGCAACCGGATTATTCCTTCGGCCCATAAAGGTATTTTTCTGACCCTGTTTTTCATTGTTTTTACCATGGTGACCGGGGTGGGAATTGTGGTGCCCCTGCTGCCCATTTATGCCAATGACCTGGGGGCAACCGGACTCTATGTGGCCATGATTTTTGCTTCTTTTTCCCTCTCAAGAACATTTTTATTGCCCCTGTTTGGCAGGCTTTCCGATCAAAAGGGCAGAAAACCCTTTATTCTGGCCGGGCTTGCCACCTATGTCCTTGTCTCTCTTGCCTTTGTTTATTCCACCACAGTGGAAGGGTTGATCCTTATCCGGTTTGTCCAGGGGGCAGGGTCTGCCATGGTCATGCCCGTGGTCCAGGCCTATGTGGGAGAAATCACACCCGATGGATCCGAAGGATATTCCATGGGGCTGTTTAATCTATCCATGTTTTTGAGCCTTAGTTTGGGGCCGGTGATGGGAGGCTTTATCCATGATCTTTGGTCCATGGATGCCGCCTTTGTCTGCATGGGGCTTTTATCCTCTCTGGGTCTCGTGCTCTGCCTTGTTTTTTTACCGCCCCTTTCCCTGGAAAAGATTCGCTTAAACAACAGGAGACCTGTTCCCTGGTCCCAGGTGATCCGAGACTGGGAATTGGGAGCCCTGGTATCATTTCGGTATGCCTATACCGCCTGCATCGGGATTATCTGGTGTTTTCTCCCTCTTTTTGCCGACAGGGCATTTGGCCTTTCCGGTTCCAGGATCGGCCTGCTGGTAATGCTGGGTATTTTTGTGTCAGGTGTTCTCCAGCTGCCCATGGGATATGCCGCTGACCGGCTCAACAAGAAATACATGGTGATCCTGGGGGGGGCATTTTCAACCCTTGGCATATGGTTGCCATTTTTTGCCGTTTCTTTTTCCGACCTTTTAATTGCCGTTACCCTGTTTGGCATTGGTGGTGGCATTTCCATGCCGGCGATCACAGCGCTTGCCGTGGTCAAGGGGGATGAAAAAAAGGCCATGGGATCTGTGATGTCCGTGATGACAATGGCCCATTCCCTGGGAATGCTTACAGGCTCCCTTATCGCAGGACTTGCCATGGATTTTTTCAGCCTCAAATTTGCCTTTCCCTGCGGCATGGCCTTTATGGCCGCAGGCACCCTGGCCTTTCTTTTTCTTTACAACCACCATTATGGAGAAGGAGAACAATGAAAAAACCATACCAGGCACCCATTGTAAAAAAGGCATTTTTCATCCTCAAAGCCATTTCAAAGGCAAGTCATGGGCTACGGATCAGCGAAATCTCTTTCAAATTGGATATCAGTAAAAGCACGGTTCATGGAATTACGGCAGCCCTGGAAGATCAGGGAGCCCTTATTCGGGATCCTTCATCCAAGCGATACACCATCGGCACCACCCTCATGGAACTTGGCAAAGCAGCCTATGAAAGAATGGATTTTAAAAAAGCCGCCCGCCCGATAATGGAACATCTCATGGAGCAATGCCGGGAATCGGTATTCCTAGGAATCCGGAACAAGGATTCGGTCACGGTCATTGATATTGTGGAATCCAGAAAAGACTTTAAAATTTCCTCCCCCATCGGCACCTCCCTGCCCCTTCAGGCCGGAGCAGTGGGGAAAGTTTTCCTTTCAAATATGACACAAACAGATGCCCGGGCTTATATCCTGGAAAAGGGCCTCATCCGATTCACCCCCCAAACAATTATGGATCCGGATATCTATTTAAAGGAGCTTGAAACCGTTAGGAAAACAGGAGTTGCCTTTGATGATGAAGAATATATCTCAGGCGTAAAAGCTGTGGCCGCCCCCATCCAAGCCATTGGTGCCTATACACCGGCCATCTGGGTGGTAGGCTTTACCGCCGGCATGGAGGATGAGCAGATTCCGGCCATCATGGCCCAGACCCGGGAAGCTGCCCTGGCAATCGACAAAAAACTGGCCGGGACTCCTTAGCGAATAGTACTTGTTTTCGGGCATCCTTGCCTTTGGCAATTCTTCAAGAACTTTTTCCCAGAATGTTTCAGGTGATATAACGTGTCTCAGATTTTCAATAGGCTAAAGTCTAGATTTATTATCAGTAATTACAAGTTGTTAAAAGGTATTGCTGGGTATTGCTGGGTATTGATATGCCTAATATGCAAATTATCATAGATTATCTTGAATTTTCTTTGTTTTATTGCTA
>CAYWNB010000378.1:0-2576 GCA_964459195.1 uncultured Desulfobacula sp. | reverse complement strand
GGATGGAATTAAAAGACCAGATGATGAACGATTTTGATTATCTTCTGTGTGTGGGTGAAATCTTTACCCTGGTTGCCTACGGACAGCTCATTATCGAAAGCGCTGCAATTGAAAATATCGACGATGACCTATTGGACCACATTTTTGATTTTATGGTCAGGGACTTTTCAAAATTCGGCCTTGAACTATATGAAAAAGGGCTTTCCACAGCCCCCCAACAGGATGCCTGCCTGAAAATGATCAAACGACCGGTGGTGGATAATGACAAGTTTGAACGTGTTTTAAAAGAGCATGTATACGCTTTAATTGATACCTATGAAATGAATCCTTAAATAAAAGATATAGAAAAGAAAAAAAGCGGGGAAATCGATTACGATTCATTGGTTTACCCACTTTTTTTAAATTTACCCCTTGGCAATTTTAATATCCCCGGAAGGGAGTAATTTCAGGGGCATTAGATCCTCCTTTACAGGGGATTATTCGTTACGCTTACGTGTTTCGTCTAATACGCAGCTTCCTCATCCTTGAGGCAAAGGTGGACCGGTTGATGCCCGAGGCCTTGGCAGCCCAGGTGATATTCCAGTTATATTTTTTCAACAGAGAGTTTACATAGGTTTTTTCCAGCCCAGGCCAGGTTAATCCGGTGAGATCCACCATAAACTCATTGTCCGACGGGGACAAAGGAATGCTGGCAGCGGCATAGGGATCATCTGTCAGGGAGGGTTGCTCCCGGAAATGGGGAGGAAGATTCGCCGCCTGAATAGACTCATCGGGAGTGGTCACCATCAGATACCGGATCAAATTTTCCAGCTCCCGGATATTCCCCGGCCAGTGATAGGCCACCAGATACTGCATGGCAGCGGGCATCATCTTTTTTTCTTTTGTATTGGCTTTGATGGATTCTGTTTCAAGAAAATGCTTGACCAGAAGGGGAATATCTTCCCGCCGATCTCTCAAGGGCGGCAGATGAACCGGCAGGACTGACAGCCGATAATACAGGTCCTGGCGAAAACTATTGTCTGCAATCATTGCCTTGATATCCTTATTGGTGGCAGCAACAATTCTCACATCAATATGCCGGGCCTTTGTTTCCCCCAGGGGTTTGATTTCGTTTTTCTGTAGTACCCGGAGCAATCCTGCCTGGGTGCTCATGGGCATATCCCCTATTTCATCCAAAAATACCGTCCCCCCGTCCGCAGCTTCAAACAAGCCAGCCCTGTCCCGGGTGGCACCGGTAAATGCCCCTTTTTTATATCCGAACAATTCACTTTCCAGGAGGGTTTCCGGGATGGCAGAACAATTCTGGACCAAAAAAGGTTTTTTCCTGCGGGAACTTCGCTTGTGCAGTCTTTCGGCAACCAATTCCTTTCCCGTGCCGCTGTCTCCTGTTATCAACACATGAAAATCCGTGTCTGCATAACTTTTAACAAGGCCCATGCTTTTTTGAAAACTCTCGCTCTGGCCAATGATAAGGTTCTCTTTTTTCATCCGTGAAAGGGCCGATTTCAGAGAAAGGGCCTTCTTTTTTTCAGTGGAAAACAAAATGGCATTCCCCATGGCAATCGAACAAATATCCACAAGGTTTTGCAGGGTTTCCAGATAGTCCCTGTCCAGATTCAACCGGGTTTTGCCCGGTGTGGTGTCAATAATCTGTACGGCGCCGTAGACCTCATGCTCGCTCAAGAACAGAGGAAAACAAAGGATTTGACTGCTTTTCACTGCAAAGGCCTCTTCAACTTCCCTGTGATGACGCCGGTCACTCTTGGTTTCTGCAATGGTCATCTGTTTGTTCTCTATCACCCATCCCACGATACTGGGATGGTGGCTTTCCAATACCACACCTTTTATGTTTTCACTTTCAGCGCCAGCAGCTTCCACACAGACATAGGACTCTTTTTTTTGTATCCAGATGGATCCCCTTCCCACATTCTGTATCTTTATCAGGGAATTTAGAAATTTTTCCTGGAGGGCTTGTGGATCAAGCTCCTTAAACAATTCAATCTCAGGTCTGGGCATTTGCACCCCTTGTCACTAACTATATTTAAGCATTATAAGAACACTGCCTGTCAAATAAAACCATTATCTCGATTAACACATTGCGTATATTTAATTACAATAAAATATATCGAATAATTTCAATAAGATCAAACAATATTTTTCCAACCTGGCTCAAAATGTGAGGATTGACAATCTTGACACGGCCCGGCTTGTCTGTCCTGAATGCCATCGGACAAAAAACCCTACATCAACGAATAGGGGTCCACATCAATGGCAATGGTCACCTGTTTGATGCCTTTTATGGAAGGATGAACCCGCATGGCATTTACCAGGCGGCTGATATGGATGGAAGAAGTGCTTTTGATCAGAATCTGCCAGCGGAACCGGGAAGAAATCCTGTGGATGGATGCCTCTATGGGCCCAAGGATCTGCACGGTCTCTCTTATTTTTGGGGCGGCAGATAACAATTGCCTCAAAACATCAGCCACCTGTTCAACTGTCTTTGCAACCTTTTGTTCATCCCTGCCCGATATTTTCAATTGGATCATCCGGGTAAAGGGCGGGTACATCAACGCCTT
>CAYWNB010000377.1:0-2589 GCA_964459195.1 uncultured Desulfobacula sp. | reverse complement strand
AACAGACACTATATTAGACAGGAAATTTCAGCGAAGTCAAGGCAAAAGAAGAACGAATGTTCGCTTTTTAAACGGGTTTAATTTTGGCTCCCGGATTAAAAAATTTTGACAACCGGCAGGATGAATAGTATGAGCTCCAGGATTAAACAATTGCACTTTTCCTGCAGACTGCAGGCGGTTGAAAAATTTGTTCCGGGAAACAATTAAGATTCACAGGGAGGCTGCCATAAAATACCTTATCCTTTTATCCGCTCTTGTTATGCAGATGTGTCTGGGCGCAACCTATTCCTGGAGTGTTTATGTCCACCCCTTAAAAGAGCTGACTGGGCTTTCACAAGGGCCTGTTCAACTGCCCTTCACTATTTTTTATTTTGTGTTTCCTTTTACCATGATGATTGCCGGAAATTTTCTTCCGAGGATTGGTACCCGAACAAGCGCCATGATCGGGGGAATCCTGTTTGGCGGGGGGTGGATACTTGCCAGTTTTGGGCACCACAGTTTTATATATACCATTCTTGGAATCGGAGGGTTGAGCGGCATTGGCGCCGGCATGGCCTATATTGTGCCCATCGCCGTCTGTGTTCGCTGGTTTCCTGAAAACAAAGGGATGGTGACAGGGATTGCAGTGGCAGGGTTTGGCGGAGGAGCTGCCATGGTAAGCCAGATCGGGGGAAGATTGATAAATACCGCCGGGTTTACGCCCTTTGAAACATTTTTCACCTTTGGAGTGGCATTCATGACCCTTGTCTTCATAGCCGGGTCAACCATGAAGGTCCCGGTTGAAAAAAATCCGACCGGATCACCGACGGCATTAAATCCCAAAACCGTATTAAGCCATATTAATTTTCGTATCCTTTATATGGCCATGCTGATCGGTCTGGCCGCAGGGTTTGCCGTAAATGCAAACTTAAAGGAACTTTACCAGGGCGTTGGAAATGCAGCTCAAATTGGGATAACAGCGGTTTCGCTTTTTGCCGTTGCCAATGCCGCAGGCCGAATCCTATGGGGCGCCCTCTTCGATCGAATCCCGTCATCATCTGCTATTTTTGCCAACCTGATCTGTCAGGCCAGCATTCTTTTGATGGCCCCATTTTTATTAACTTCCATTTCAGGTTTCTGGGTTGTGGCCTCTATAACCGGATTTAACTACGGAGGCGTCCTTGTGATATTTGTTTCTTCCGCAGCACGATGCTGGGGAACAAAAAATATAGGACAGGTTTATGGATGGCTGTTTACGAGCAACATCCCCGCTGCATTATCACCCATTTTAGCTGGCCTTGTATTTGATACTTACCAAAACTTTGATCTTGCATTATATATCGCAGCCGGCCTGCTGCTGGCAGGTGCAATCCTGATCCGGAAAAATGCACCCCTTATAAATATGGAAAAAATAATATCATTATGATAGGGAATAGACTAACTATTAACCGTGTGAGGAGCATTTTATGATACCCAATCAAGCCCATTTATTTGATATTCCGCAAGACGTTACCTATCTCAACTGTGCCTATACATCCCCATTGCTTAAAACTGCCAGGGCAGACGGGGAAAAAGCGGTCTGGGCCAAAAGCCAGCCATGGAACATTACACCGGCACATTTTTTCTCCTCCATTGAACCCCTGAGAGATCTTTTTTCAAAATTAGTGGATGGCTCACCGGATCAGGTCGCGATTATCCCGGCTGTTTCATATGGAATTGCCCTGGCAGCAAAAAACCTGCCCTTTTCTTCAGGGCAGAATATTGTCGTCATTGAAGATCAGTTCCCTTCCAATATCTACAGCTGGAAGCGGTTGACCGATGAAAAAAACGGGAAGATTCTTACGGTTTCAAGGCCGGAGGATGGCAACTGGACACCTGCTGTAATCGATATGATTAATAGTGAGACCGCCATCGTTGCGGTTCCCAATAGTCACTGGACAGATGGAACGTTGCTGGATTTGGTACGCATCAAATCCGAATGCCGAAAAGTGGAGTCGGCCCTGGTGATTGATGCGACGCAATCCCTGGGCGCCCTGTCGTTTTCTGTCAAAGAGGTTCAGCCTGATTTTCTCATATCCGATTCTCACAAATGGCTCCTGGGTGCCTACGGCCTTGGATTTTGCTATATAGATCCCAAGTGGCACAAAAAGGGTATCCCATTGGAGGAGAACTGGCTGAACAGAGCCGGTTCAGAAGACTTTTCACGGCTTGTGGACTATCAGGATGAATACCAACCCGGCGCCCGGAAATTTGATGTTGGCGGCGCCAGTAATTTTTTCCTTTCCCCGGTTGCCCAGGCCGCATTAACCCAGATTCTTGAATGGCAGATCCCGGAAATTGAAATGTCCCTTAAAGCCATTACAACCCGGATCGCAGACAAGGCCAGAGAATTAGGGTTTAAAGTACCGGATGAACCCTTTCGATCCCCCCATTTAATTGGCATCACCAACCCCCATGGGATTTCAAAAGACCTGCCGGCCCGGCTTGCACAGGAAAAAATATTTGTCAGTATCCGGGGTCAGTCCATCCGAATTGCCCCCCATTTATACACAACAGCCCATCATGTGAAAAAGCTTTTCAACGCACTTTGCTGAACACAGGCGTTTCCAG
>CAYWNB010000376.1:1458-2632 GCA_964459195.1 uncultured Desulfobacula sp. | reverse complement strand
ATTTAAGCGTTGGTTTCAATGCCCTCAGCACTTCTGATGGCATCGGCCCGGAGCCGCCCCTGAACATAAAGGGACAGGGCGGCAATGGCCTTATCGCACACGGCAAACACCGGAATTCCTTTGTCCATTAAGGCATCCCGCAAGGGATCGTAGAGACGCCCCCCATCCACCACGGTCACAATGGGGGTGGCAGTGGCTTTGACCAGGGAATCCATCCGGTGCAAGATACTGTCGGGTCCATGCATATCAAACCCTTTAATCGTTGTTTTGTCCAGGGTTTTCATGGCCGGGGACAAAGGATCCAGACTCACGACCACGGCATCCACATTGGGGTCATTTACCAAAATCTGTGTAATCATGGCATGGGCCTCATCATCGGCAGCCGGGTTGATATCCAGGGGATTGGCCAGGGTCACAAAGGCCCAAAGCCCTTTGGCCCTGAGAATGGTTTCAATGGCATCACAGGTTTCGGGTTCAAACCGGGCAAGTTCCATGGTAAAATCATCGGACTGGATGGAATCGGCCATGCCAACGGCCTCAAATCCGGCGCCGCTGACGGCCGCAAGGCGATTGCCCCGGATGGGTTTGTGGCTCAATGTCTCGGCCAACAGCATGAGGTCCTGGAACTCGCTAAAATTTCTTGCAACAATGGCACCGGCCTGGGACACGCAGCTTTCACACACCATGTAATCCCCGGCCAGAGAAGCCGTATGACTGCTGGTGGCAGCCTTGCCCTCCAAGGTCCGGCCGGCCTTGTAAAAAACCACTTCTTTTCCTGCTAGCACGGCTTGCTTAACCGCCAGGCAAAATTCCAGCCCGTCCAAATCATTGAACCCTTCGGCATAAACGGCAATCACATCCACCCGGTCTGAATTTTTAAAATAGTGAAGCATATCTCCCAGGGTCAAATCAGTCTGGTTGCCCATGGAGATCATATAGGCTGGCCGCAGCTCAGGGCACTGGTGGCTTCTATGAAGCATAAATGCCCCGCTCTGGCTGACCAGCGCCACCCTGTTGGCCTTGCTGGACCGCACCTTGGGAAGCTTTTCTTCCGGAATAAACCAGGTATCATAACGGCCCGGCTTTGAAATAACGCCCATGCAATTGGCCCCGAGAAAGACCGGGCCGCCCCCCTTGGACAAATCGGTGCCGCCCTGTTTTACTGCTCCCTGGT
>CAYWNB010000376.1:0-1358 GCA_964459195.1 uncultured Desulfobacula sp. | reverse complement strand
TTTACTGCTCCCTGGTCTGCAAGCCCATGGGCAGCATTGATCTGGGCCATGACCTGATCCGCCCGGTCTTTGCTGTCTTGGGTCTCCCCCATACCGCCGGGAATGAGCATGACACTGTTGGCCGCATCCAAACGGATGACCTCTTTCACCAGATCCGGTACCTGGGCTGCCCCCACGGCCACGATAAACAGATCCAGTTTTTTGGTCATAGCCCCAAGGTTGGGCAGACATTTCACCCCCTCCATATCGCCTAGTTCACCTATGCCCTCCTTAAAGACAACAATATCCTCTTTGGCAAAGCCTTCGGCCAGAATATTGTCCAGGATGATCCGCCCGAAATTCTTCCGTGTGGCAGATACCCCCACAATCCCGATCTTTTGGGGATGGAGTAACTGATCTATTTTTGCCACGGGCCGTTTTGCGGCAAGTGTACCCCCATGACCGAACCTGCACATACCGTCCAAGGGAACCATAAGATAGTCGGTAAAAGCAAATGGATTTATTTCCAGTTCTTCAATGACAAAGGGAGCCTGGTGATTGGCCTGGGAATAAAAATTACCAATTCTCACAAAGGACTCGAAACATTCAATGAGCTGTTCATCGGTGACAATGCGGCGTTGACCCCGGGTTAAACCCGCCAGTTTCCGATAGGAAATGGTCTGTTTGAACAGCCGAAAAAAAGACGGACCGTCATTCATGGCAGTGGAAGCAGCCACAATGGCCTGTCCTTTCCTGAACCGCTTGGCATAAAGTTCGGTATCGGTTCCCCCGAGCCCGGCACTTAAGATGCTGCCAAATTCCCTTGTATGGCGCAGCCCCACAATGAGTTCATTGCCAAAGGTATCGGAATCCGGAGGCATAAACTGGACCTGGAGAACCCCCTGGATATCCCGGCTGACCGCAGCGGTAAGGGCATCCCCGGTCAGGCCCTTATAATGGGAAGGCGCCCCGTCAGGATGCTGTTGAATCCAGGTCGTGTATTTTTCCGGCACCTCATAGAACATGCGCCGGACAGCAGACCGAATCTGGTTGGGTTCTTTGGTGACAATTTGCACCCCCCCAACTTCAGTTTTATGGATAATAAAGGGGGAAACAATTTTTAATACGGCCTTCTCCCCTGGCAGGGCCATCAATTCTTCATCGGAAGACCTTGCCCCCCTGGGGATAAAACTGCTTTTAGGAGGGGTTTCCGCACCAGACCTTGCCAAAAGGGAATAGACCTCATATTCGTATAAAAAATCCCGGCCTTCCTGGCTGGCGCTGACAAAGGTGTCTGTAATACTGCTGTAATCAATGGAAAGGTCCATGGATGACTCCATTTTAGTTATCTGTTTCAATTTTTCAATTCTCAGCCCATG
>CAYWNB010000375.1:0-2644 GCA_964459195.1 uncultured Desulfobacula sp. | reverse complement strand
TTCATTTTTCATGCCGATAACTATATATTGCTATCGGACATATTTCAACTTTAAATTCAAAGAAAAGGCAAAAAATGGACAGCTACAAAGTTTTAGAAGAACATTTCAGCAAAATCAAAGATGAGCGTCAGGAAAGCAAAATCAGCCATAAACTTATTGATATAATCATCATAGCAATCTGTGCGGTAATATGCGGAGCTGACGGATGGGAGGATATTGAGATTTTCGGAAAAACTAAGCTTAAATGGCTGCTGTCATTTTTAAAACTGGAAAACGGCATACCGTCAGCTGATACATTTGCCCGTGTTTTTTCTTTTATTAAGCCGAAAGAATTTGAAAAATGTTTTTTGAACTGGATTAATTCAACAGTAAAAACAATAAATAAGGATATTGTAAGTATTGATGGTAAAACATTGAGAAGATCATATGACAGAAAATCGAATAAAGCGGCAATACATATGGTAAGTGCATGGTCATCATTAAATGAATGTGTGCTTGGACAGATAAAAACAGAAGAGAAATCCAACGAGATAACTGCAATTCCGGAACTGCTTAAAGTATTGAACATCAATGGATGTATTGTAACAATTGATGCTATGGGAACACAAAAAAAAATTGCAGAAGAAATAATAAGCGGCGGTGGAGATTATATTTTGCCTGTTAAAGGAAATCATCCAACTCTTCATAGGGAGATAACAGCTTTCTTTGACAGTTTGGAAACAGAACATAAAGATAAAAAAATCCTCTATACAGAAGAAAGTGATAAAAAGGTACATGGACGAAATGAATATCGCAGGTACTGGCTTTGCGAAGATATTGACTGGATAACATCAAAAGATGAATGGAAAAACATTAATACTGTCGGTATGACAGAATCCTACAGGACTAAAAATGGAAAAACCACAGTAAAGAAAAAATACTATATCAGTTCAATACAACCGGAAATTAGTATCTTTTCAAGATCGGTAAGAAAGCACTGGGGTATTGAAAATTCTCTACATTGGTGTCTTGATGTTGCTTTCAGAGAGGATGAATGCCGTATTAGAAAAGGATATGCTTCCGAAAACTTTGCTGTTGTAAGACATATTGCTATTAACATGTTAAAAAGAGAGAAAACTTCAAGGAGGGGTATTGCCGGAAAACGTTTAACTGCTGCACTGGATGATAAATATAGGATGAAGGTTCTAAAAGCTAAATAACTAAACTCAAGTTCATGCGGTTGCCCTGCGAATACAGCTACCCTAAACTTTCTAACCATAATTTATCTAACAGCAAAACCTTTCTACAAAAATATCTTAAAAATACTCCTGTTGCTAATGCATTAAAAACAGTGGGGGGTCAGTTCTGAATGGCACTAAGTTAAGCAATAAAAACCATTGTCTTACTTAGCTGAATATCCATTAAAGCATTCTATCAACATAAAATTACAATTACTAAAATGCTACAAGCAATACAAAACTATAATAGGAGAATTATTAACATGTTTAAAAAACCCCGAAAAATAACTGGTCTGATAATAGGTGCTTTAATGTTCATAGCTTGTAGTAACGGCTTTTGTGATTCTTATGACTGGACCTACTTTAATTATAAGATCGATAATCAACTTGATTCCAAAGTAAATGTTCAAGTAACATTTCCTGATGCCGTAGATGTAGTTTACGATGGCTATAAACCTGTGGCTCAAGCAAATTATTTAACATCTATTTATAAATAAACTGGGATGTAAAAAAGCTGCTGTAGACGATGCATGGTATAAAGATTTCTGGATGATAATAAGTCTCTACAATTCAAACGACAATTCAAACGACAAAATTTTACTAAAACCAACAAAAGAAGTGTATTACCCTGAAAATAAAGAAATGAAACAGCAGGTTAATGGTGATACATATAAATACGGTGGCACTCAAGTACTACAAACGGGAGGTCTAAGACGCAACATTCCTGTAGCATTTTATATCTACGATAAGCAAATGAAAAATAAAGTCTTTTACCAGGTAACTGACTTTACAAGTCACAATGGAGCTGAAAAAGATTCTTTCTGTATAAGTATTCAAGTTAGAAAAGAACCTATACTATCATGGACTTATTGGATGAATGAAACGATTGATACAATTGGTAATAAGCAGCTTAACCGTATAATTATGCCCGGAACACACGACAGTGGAGCCTACCAGTCTTTAACAGGACCATCGATTACTCGCAACTATGCCTTAGCACAGACGTTAGATATTTATAACCAGCTAAACACTGGCGTAAGATATATGGATTTAAGAATTAAACAAGCGAAACTAAATAATGAGAATAATATATATATTCATCATGATATACTCTGTGAGACACTGAAAAATGTTCTTTCTCAAATTAATAAATACTTCGTCAATAAAAAGTCATGTAATGAAATATTAATATTGGACTGCTATCATACGGATCTAACTCCAATAGAACAAGATAATGGTGAAATGATTAAAACAATGAACAAACTAATAGAAGATTATCTTGGAGAATATTTAATAAGAAATGAAGATATAATGAAGCCTACTATGACAGTCAATAAAATATTGAGTAAAGGAAATATCATAATGCTATTTAGAGAAAATACGTCAAAGGCACTTGGTGATTATGCACTTAATAGAGAGGACTGGTT
>CAYWNB010000374.1:0-2655 GCA_964459195.1 uncultured Desulfobacula sp. | reverse complement strand
CTGATGATTGTATCCACATATATACAGACGGGGCATCCTCGGGAAATCCCGGTCCAGCAGGCATCGGGGCTCTTTTGATTTACCATGAAAACCGCAAGGAAATTTCCCAAAGTATTGGAATAGCCACCAATAACGTGGCAGAGTTGTCTGCCATTAAAGTGGCAATTTCCCATTTAAAACGGTATGACCTGCCCGTGCGTATTTTTTCAGATTCAGCTTATGCCATTGGGGTTTTGACACAAAATTGGAAACCCCAGGCAAACAAGGCATTGGTATCAGAAATTAAGCGGTTGACTCAAAAATTTAAAGACTTGGAATTTATCAAGGTAAAAGGTCATGCCGGCATAAAAGAGAATGAGGTGGCAGACTTTCTTGCTACCTCTGCCATAAAAAAAGGGCTGTCATAAAACAGCCCTTTTAAATCCAAAATCTCAAAAAAATATTTTTTATTTTTTCAGATCACTGAGTTCTCGTTCAAGTTCAGCGATTTTTGCTTTGTCATCATCAACCGGTGCATCAACACCTTCGTCACTTTTCCAGGAATCTTTCAGTTCATCAAATCCAAGATAAAGGGCAAGACCACCCCCCAACAAGAGCACTGGTGGAATACATCCAGCGAGAAGATTTAAAAATGCACCAAACCAAACCGCCAAACCAACGACTCCAAGAAGAACTGCAATAGCTCCACCAATTAATGTCTTCATAGAAATATTCTCCTTAAGCTTTTTTATGCAACTTTAATAAATATGATCCCATTTAACAAATAATGCGATTGTTAATAGATGAAGAAAAATAGCACAGGAGAAATTTTAAATCAAGGCTATTTTGGTATCATTGTTTCGGGGGGGAAAGGTACCTGTTAACCGCGGATTTCAAGATATATTCTTTCAGTTTTTGAACTCGTTGGAAGAATAATAAGATTGCCATTACACCCAAGTTTTGATAAAGATAAAGTCCTTAAATACCTTGTTTTTAAAGGTCTAACAAAGAAGGAATATTCCATGAGTTTGTTTCAGTCAATTAAAGGGTTTGTGCCAAATATAAGGGCCAGGCTTCGAAAATATATCAATTGTCTTCTGGGTGATACCCAGAATTACTCCGCCAGTCTTTACCCGGGAAATCAAAGTTATATTGTTAAAAAAATTATTACCCGTTTGGCCACAAAACTAAAATTTGATGATCATAACCTGGATAAAATAAAAAATATTGAACCTGACAGCATTGTTGTCTTTGCCAGTAAAAACAAACGGATATTTGATTTTTTATACTTCCATACAAGACTCAAAGCCCTTGATCTTCCCTTTCCCGAACTTGGGTTTGATTTCAGATTTTTTTTTCTTTTACCCGTAAAAATAGCCGCAAGAATTTTATTGTCCCATCTGGATTATTTTCTCCATCACTTCCATGTCAAGGACATCTATACATCCGGGTTTGCCCAACGAGAACTCCAAAATAATCGTGCCGGGTTTGTCTCGCTTATTGAAGAAGATGATTTTTACAATCGATTTATCAAATCCACTCCAGACCCTCTTTTTCACCTGATTGAGCTTCAAAGGCAGACAGATACCTGTGTGGTGATTGTGCCTGAAGATATTATCTATGTAACCAAGCCCATGCATAAAGATCCCGGTCTTGGGGATATCCTCTTTGGAACCCATGAAAATCCAGGGTTGATCAAACGGGTCTATACCTTGATCCGGCATCCTGAAAAAATCCGGGTGGCAGTAGCAACCCCCGTGAACCTTAAGACGTTTATCAACCGTCCGGAAATTGACGGCCTGGATGCAGAATTCCAGACCCATCGGTTAAGAAGCCATTTGGTGGATATCTTAAACCGCCAGAGGAAAAGTATTACCGGCCCTGTTTTAAAATCCCGCCAGGAAATTACCGAAGATATCCTTACCCGTAAAGCCCTTCGGGAATATCTGGCGGATTATGCTGGCAAAAACAATATGCCCCTCTACAAAGTCAATAAAAAAGCAGCCTATTATATCAAAGAGATAGCGGCCAACTATAACCTGAGGGTCATTAATTTCTTAAATTTGCTGTTAACCTGGGTTTTTAAAAATATATTTGAAGGCCTGGTGATCAATCAGGACGAAATCAACCGGATGCGGGAACGCTCCACAAAAGCGCCTCTGATCCTGATCCCCTGTCATAAAAGCCATCTGGACTACCTGCTCCTGCCCTATGTGATGTTCAGGAACAATATGCCCTGCCCTCATATTGCCGCAGGAAAGAACCTGTCCTTTTGGCCCCTGGGTCCCATATTCAGGGGAGGAGGTGCCTTTTTCATACGACGAACTTTTAAGGGGGCTGAGCTCTATACAAAAATTTTTGCTGCCTACCTTGAAAAATTACTCTATGAGGGATTTAATCTTAAAATTTTTATCGAGGGCGGCAGAAGCCGCACCGGGAAACTGCTGACCCCAAGACCCGGGGGCTTAGGCTTAATCATCAAAGCCTATCGGAACGGAGCTTGCGACGACCTGTATTTTGTCCCGGTGTTTGTTGGGTATGACAGGGTTCTTGAAGAAGATGCCTATTTAAAGGAGATTGAAGGGGGGAAAAAGAGCCCTGAAACCCTGAAGGGACTGCTTAATACCCGAAAATTTTTAAAGAAAAAATATGGGAAGGTCTATATTAAATTTGATG
>CAYWNB010000373.1:0-2661 GCA_964459195.1 uncultured Desulfobacula sp. | reverse complement strand
TAATTCTCTGTAGCTTAATTGAGTGTAAATGCCAGATACTTGATGATCGCGCCCTTGGACTGTGCAGCCTGTTCAAAGGCGGAAATAATGTCTTGAGCGCCCAGTCTATTGTCCTCAGCTCCATGGATGTCGCCTTCATGGATGTCATCCACTACTGCAACCACCTGCCCCCCCCATGCTTGGACAGATTCCCGGGTATAATTGAAAAGCGACTCACTGTCGGTTTTTAAATGGACCCGCCCCCCGGGAACCAGCAAGTGGGCATAGGTATCTAAGAACAAAGGCGCAGACAACCGATTCTTGATGCTCCGGTTCTTTAAATGGGGGTCAGGGAAGGTCAGCCAGATCTCATGAATGGATTGCTGAACAAAAAAATCTTGGATGCGCTCAATCCGCACCTGAAGGAACATTACATTTTCAAGACCCCGGGCCATGGCCTTTTCAGCCCCCACACAGATTCGATGGCTCTTGCTGTCAATTCCCAGATATAGTTTGCCAGGATTTATAGCGGCAAAACCAAGACTATGTTCTCCCTTGCCGCAGCCCAGTTCAAGCACTTTTTCCATGTCCCTGTACCCCTGTGCATACCAGGGATACCCCATGGGCAATTTTGATTCGCCAAACTGGGTAAAGGTCACGTTAGGCAGATGTTTGACACGTTCATACTTGTGAAGTTTTGTTTTTGCCATGGTTATAACCTGCCCATACGATCATTTATCAGGCAGTTTTCCCTTTAATAAATCTCCCAGTCCGGCAAAGGGATTATCCGAAAAATCATTGTCCGGGGAGCTGACTTGGGACCTGTCTTCGGGCCCGTCAGCATAGGCATCGGCAACCTGGTCACGGGAGTGTTCATTGTCATGGCAATAAATGCACAGCAGTTCCCAATTACTGCCGTCGGGAGGATTGTTGTCATGGTTGTGGTCTTTATGATGGACCGTCAGCTCTTTGAGTCGTTTGCCTTCGAACTCCCGGCCACAATGGCCGCAGATCCAAGGAAAAAGCTTGAGGGCGCGTTCCCGGTAGGTTTTTTCACGATCCCGCTGGCTGCGGTGGGCCTCTGAAACAATCTGTTTGATATTTTTGTCATCCGCTGAAGACATTATAGATCCTCCCTAGCATAATTCAAAACTTTCATCATCTTAAAAGGTCTTTCCCATACCATATTCCAGGGATGGGGTCATTCTTTTTTTATGAAAATCATCTCCTTTTCCTGTCTGTTAAAAAAATCATGTAAGAAGAAGTCCTTGTCAATAAAAATCGAACACATGTTCTATTTTTATTGACAAAGTTTGAAACTCCGTTTAAAACCGAACATATGTTCATAATGGAGGAAATTAGTATGGAAATGAAAATGTCCGTCGAAGAAGCTAAAAACTTAGCAAAAAAGCTCATGCAGAAGGGTTACCATTGAGGGCCTTCCATCCTGCAAGTTATGTGGGAAGCCTATGGCCTCGAGAATGAAGATTTTCTGTGGACCGGTATTCCGTTTTTAGGAGGCATCGGTGGTTTTCAGAATGCACCCTGTGGGGTGGTGTCATCAACGGCAATATGCATTGGATTGAGGCACCGTAGCCCGCTGGAGGACAAAGAGCGTGCCAAACAGGCCCGCCATGCCATCCGCAATTTTTCAGCCAAGCTTGTCAGCGAGTTTAATCAAGAGTTCGGCGATATAACCTGCTTGGGTTTAATCGGTATGGATTTTTCCAAACCTGGTGTTTATAAAGAATTCCGAGAAACCGGCGTCTGGAAAGAAAAATGCGAAAAATACGTGGAGTTCATGATCGACAAACTTTACGCCCTTGAGGAAGACAAGGGGCTGTTTGTGCTGGCTTAGCTTTTTTCAAATAACCGCCAACTAATCTACCAATCATGTTTATAAGCTATAAATACAATTCTGAAAAATTATAGGCGATCCCCCCCCAGAAAAATGGAAGCACGGTAAGCTACTTTTTGATAAATCATTCCTGAAGAAATCTGGATTCGAAATACGCCACCTTCGGATAATAATACTTGACCTCAAAAATACTTTTATATGATATAAAAAATAGCATAGGGAATTGTTCGAATTATTCAAGAAGGACCACCAATTTGGAGAAATAATATGCTTAGACTAAAATCAAGCGGTTTAAAATGGTTAAAAGGTTTTCATTTGATTGCTGTTTCCAGTTGGATTGGTGGAGCACTTTCCCTTATCTTATTGTACTTGCTAAAAGATGATATAACAGATGGTCAAGTTCTTTATGGAATCAATCAAAGTATTCATCATGTTGATATGGTTGTGGTTGTAATCCCAGGTGCATTTGGATGTCTAATCACAGGTTTGATTTATTCTACATTCAGTAATTGGGGATTTTTTAAACATGGCTGGATGATATTTAAATGGATCGTCACGATAGTGGCAATTCTATTTGGAACCTTTTACCTTGGCCCCTGGGAAACTACCATGATGGAGATATCTGAGAAATTAGGAATGGCTTCTTTGACAGATCAGGCTTATTTATACAATCAAAAAATGAATTTATTTTTTGGTGGAATTCAATGTCTCATCCTCATGGTAACTGTTTTTATTTCGATTTTCAAACCTTGGAAAAAAACAAACGAACTAAAAATGAATAGAAAATAAGACACATGAATACTTGTATTGACTTAACTAATCGT
>CAYWNB010000372.1:0-2667 GCA_964459195.1 uncultured Desulfobacula sp. | reverse complement strand
GACAGCCCTTTTTTAATTGCCAAACGACATAATATGAATTTAAATCGATTTCTGGTCTTGAATCGTCTCGATAAAAGAAGTAAGATTTTTCCCGGACAAAAACTGAAAATAGAATAAAATATGCCCCCGTAGCTCAGTGGATAGAGCATTGGATTCCTAATCCATGTGCGCAAGTTCGATTCTTGCCGGGGGCACCACAAGCAAAAAACCCATGCTGCATAAAATAATCAAACCGGAATTACTCGCACCGGCCGGAAATTTTGAAAAACTTGAAATTGCCATCCACTACGGAGCAGATGCAATTTATCTTGCTGGAAAAGATTTCAGCCTTAGAAATTTTTCTGGAAATTTCACGGACCCAGAATTAATGCAAGCAGTTCGCACTGCCCATGATGCCAATGTAAAAATCTACCTGGCCTGTAATATTTATTCAAGAAACCACGAACAATCACAAATCAAAACTTTTCTGGAAAAAATCGGGAGAATCCAGCCCGACGCCGTCATTATATCAGACCCCGGGATTATCATGCTGGCCCAGGAGATCATTCCCCACATTGATATTCATTTAAGCACACAGGCCAATACAACCAATTTTAATACCACTCGCTTCTGGCAGAAACTCGGGGTTAAACGAGTGAATCTGGCCAGGGAGTTATCCTTGGATGAAATTGACGAAATAGCTCAGAATGCACAGATAGAGACCGAGACCTTTATCCATGGCGCCATGTGTATTTCATACTCCGGCAGATGCCTGCTCAGCAATGTTTTAAGTAATCGCGACAGTAATAGAGGTCTTTGCAGCCATCCTTGCCGATGGAAATATGCAGTGGTTGAAGAATTACGGCCCAATGAATTCCATCCATTGATGGAAGATTCCAGGGGGTCCTATATTTTTAACTCCAAAGACCTGTGCATGATTGACCATATTCCCGCTTTAATCAATGCCCAAATTTCTTCATTGAAAATCGAAGGCAGAATGAAAGGTATCAACTACCTGGCATCTGTGGTAAAAACCTATCGGAATGCCATTGACGCCTATATGGAAAATCCAAAAGGCTATGTGGTCAAGGAAGAGTGGCGAAGAGAACTTTTCCAGGTGTATCACAGGGCCTATTCCACTGGATTTTATTTTGGCAGCTCAGAAGAGCAATCCCCCAATTATCAAAACATCCACCAGGGGAAAATCCATAGTTTTATCGGCAAGGTTCTGGCATGCATGGGGGGGAACCGCTTTCTGGTTGAAATCCGAAATAAAATCAATAAGAATGACCGGATCGAAATCCTCACCCCGAAAGAACCGGCCATGGAATCCGACATACTGAAATTATCCGATCCGGACCAGAATCCCATTGAAAACGCCCAGCCAAACACCCGGGCAATAATGGAATTTGAGCATCCTTGCCAGCCCAATGATATCATTCGGAAAATATAAATACGACCGCCTATTCTTAATTTGACTTTCTATTCGATTCTTTGTAAATTATGGAGAGAAAAATGGCAGCAACGAATAAAGACAAGGACAACCGGAATATCATTGTAAATTCCGATGATGAGCACATACACAAACCATTTTCCGATGATGATTTCAAACAAGAGATCACCCAATTCCTGGCCCCCTTATGCCTTCTCCCATAAAACGGACCTTTATTTTTATTGCCTTTATCGGCATTCTTACAGGACTTTTAGCGGGGTCTTTCCTGGGGCTTGTATATGACCTGCCTGAAATCAACCATTTAAAACTGTTTAAGCCCTCTTCGGTCACAACCGTTTTTTCATCGGACCATCAGGTGATTACCCGGTTCTATCTTGAAAAACGGTTTCCCGTATCCATTGACAAAATTCCAAAATCCTTAATTGATGCCCTGATTACAACGGAAGACAGAAATTTTTTTGACCACTCGGGCATTAACCTCAAGGCCATTTTACGGGCGCTGGTTCAGGACATCAAGGTGGGCAGTTTCAAACAAGGGGCCAGCACCCTGACCCAGCAGCTGGCAAAAACATTATTTTTATCCCCGGAAAAATCAATTATCCGCAAAATCCGGGAAGCCATACTGGCGGTCCAAATCGAACGACGCTACACCAAAAATGAAATTCTTGAGCTCTATTTAAATCTTGTCTACCTGGGTTCCGGGGCCTATGGGATTGAGGCTGCCGCTCAAAACTATTTTGACAGGTCTGTAACGGATTTAACCCTTGGGCAAGCAGCGCTCCTTGCAGGGCTGCCAAAAGCGCCCAGCGTCTATTCTCCCCTTAACAATCCCCTTCTTGCGAAAAAAAGGCGCGCCATTGTTTTAAAACAGATGCGCCTGGCCAACATCATTTCCCTTCAGGCCCAAACCCTTGCAAACCGGGAGCCTGTTTCCATCAAGCCCAGGACAGCAATTCATTCTTCTGCCCCCTTTTTTGTGGCATACCTGAAAAATAATTTAAAATTGCATCCAGGACTTACCTCGGGGTTTTCAAATGGATTGAATATTTATACCTCCCTGGATTTAAAATTCCAAACCATTGCCCAGACTTGTGTCAACAACCAGATAAAACACCTAAAGCGAAGAATGAAAAAAAATGGGGTAAAAAACCCTATTCCTGAAGCGGCTTTGGTTGCCATCGATATACGAACAGGAGGTATCCTCAGCATGGTGGGGGGGACCGACTTTAACAAGA
>CAYWNB010000371.1:0-2680 GCA_964459195.1 uncultured Desulfobacula sp. | reverse complement strand
AACTCTATGCCTCCACAGGGGAAATCAAGGATGCAGATTCCAGGATCTTTGAAGCCAGGTCACGCCTTGCCGAAGGATTTAAAACCATCAAAATTCGGGTCCATGCCTTTGATGTGCAAACCGACATCGACCATGTAAGGGCAGTTGTGGATGCGGTGGGGGACCAAATGACCATTGGGGTGGATGCCAATCAAGCCTGGCGGGTGACCATCATCAATGATGCCCCCCTATGGGACCTTGACCGGGCCAAATATTTTGCAGATGCCTGTGCCGAGATGAAGATTGCCTGGCTGGAAGAACCCCTTCCCATGGATGATTATGACGCGCTTTGCGCCCTGACCCGCTACAGCCGGGTCCCCATTACCGGCGGAGAAATCCACACCAACGGCAAGGCGGAGCTTAAAATGATGGTGGAAAAAAAATGTTATGATATTTTCCAGCCCGATGCCATCATGACCGGCGGCATTGCCCATACCCTTGAAGTGGCGGCCCATTGCAAACGCTTTGGGCTAAAATTCACCCCCCACACCTGGACCAACGGCATTGGGTTTGCCGTAAATCTCCAGGTGCTTCTTGCCAGCGGGTTCAATGGAACAAAGCCCCTGGAATATCCCATCAACCCCCCCTCCTGGACCGTTCAAAAAAGAGATGGCATCTTAAAAAAACCGTTCCTGCATGAAAACGGAATACTCACTCCCACCTTTAATCCGGGATTAGGGTTTGATATCGACAATGACAAACTCAAACGCTATAGCACCCAATTTTTCAGCATGAACAAAAGAAAACTCATGTTCTATACCATACGGGACAAGGGCCTTTTGACAGCCCTTCGGCTCAACTCAAACAAGAAAAAATATGGGGTGGATGCCAAGGTCAAAAAGACCGTCAATCAATAATCGCCAGAAGTGCCACTTCAAAAATAAGGGTTTGCCCGGGTTTGATGGATTCCCCGGCCCCCTGATTCCCATAGGCAAGATCGGCAGGAACATACAGCTCCCATTTTGAGCCTGTGGGCATGCGTTGCAACGCCTCACTCCACCCTTTGATGACACCGTTCACCTGGAAAACCGCTGGCTTCCCCCGAAGATAGGAGGAGTCAAAAATCGTCCCGTCCAGAAGACTGCCCTTGTAGTTGCATTCCACGGTATCGTCGGGACCGGGTATGGCGCCCTCCCCTTTTTCCAGAATCTTATATTGAAGGCCCGAAGACAGGGTGACCACTCCCTCCTTTAGCTTGTTGCCTTCAAGAAAGATTGCCCCTTCTGCCCGACTGGCTTGAGCCGCCTTTTCCATCTTTTCGGTCTGTTTTTGCCGGGCAATCCGCTGATAGGCCAGAAGCATCTGGCGAAGCTGCTCTTTTTCCATCTTGGGGTCTCCTGCACGGTTGTCGTTTACCCCCTTTATAAAGGATTCCAGATCAAGTTCCATGTAGCGGTTCACATTCTCAAATATGTCATACCCCAGTGCATAGGAAATCTGACGGGCCAAATCTGCTGATTCCATGACCGTAATCTCTCGTGTTTCTTTTTTCTGCACAGCCGTATTTTTTTCCCCGGCAATAACGAGTGTACTAAAAAAAAGTATCCCCACAAGCCCTGTCAGTATCATTGCTCTTTTCATTCTTGTTCTCCTTGATCCTCAATCCTGCATAATTTTCAGGTACAAATTTCATCGTGAAAACGGTAACAAAATTGGAACCGCTTTACAATATTTAACTTCCCATATCCAGGGCTAAAAACCATCCCCCTTGCTCTGGAAAAAGATACATGAACAAATGCTTCTTTTCTCCTTGATTTTATAGACTAATCTGATTAAGATTAGATTTTTTTGGATAATAGTTCATTTTTTTAAATGCCATACAATGTAACCTAATACTATTACAGCACTAGGCTCTTTCATATGGATTTATAGAACAGGAGGAAGGAATGGCAAAAATTGTATATCGTGAGGAAATGGCCCAAGGGACCATCATTCTCAACGAGATAGAAGCACCGCGCATATCCCGTAAAGCCAAGCCCGGCCAGTTTGTGATACTCCAGGCAAAAGAAACCGGGGAGCGGATCCCTTTAACCATGGCAGATACAGACCCTGAAAAAGGAACCATTACCATCATCTATATGGTGGTCGGCAAATCCACGGCCGTGTTCAAGGAGCTGCAGGTGGGAGATGAATATTATGCCCTCATCGGCCCATTGGGGGCCCCCACCCATGTTGAAAATGTGGGGAAAGTTATCTGTGTGGGCGGCGGCACCGGCATTGCCGTGCTCCATCCCATCACCCGGGCCCTGAAGGACGCCGGCAACGAGGTCACCACCATCCTGGGCTCCAGAAACTATGATCTTCTCATCATGGAAGAAAAAATGAGAGCCGCCTCGGACCACTTCCACATCTGCACCGATGACGGCTCCAAGGGACACCACGGATTTGTCACCGATGTATTGAAAGAGACCCTTGCAAAGGACGATATTGCCATGGTGGTTGCCATCGGCCCCATTCCCATGATGAAATTTTGCAGCCTCATCACCAAGGAAGCGGGGGTCAAAACCCTTGTGAGCCTCAACCCCATCATGGTGGATGGCACCGGCATGTGCGGCTGCTGCCGGGTAACTGTCGGGGGAGAAACCAAATTTGCCTGTGTTGACGGACCTGAATTTGACGCCCACAAGGTGGATTTTGATGA
>CAYWNB010000370.1:0-2711 GCA_964459195.1 uncultured Desulfobacula sp. | reverse complement strand
GTGAAGGTTGCCACCCTGCTGCTTAATCAACTCCAATGTGTATCCGCTCACACGGGTTTGTTCGCTATTAACTATCCGCCCCCGGTACCTCATATGCTTCTGCTTATTTAGAAACATTGCGGTGCAGGCCGAGGCTTCCGCACGCAATAAGGAGTTTTAAAATCTTTCGGTAACCTCCCAACCGTTTTTGTATGAGGAGACATTCGGGACTCCCGAGTTCCCAGACTACCCCTTTGAGAACATGCCCTGATCTCTGACCCCGGTGGTCTCCTGATTCCTTGCTATAGCGGATTCGGGAGTGTTGTCTTCCAGAAAATGCAACCTGTCGACTTTCCCCTTTCACCAAGAGAAAGAGTTATCCTAACGGACCACAACTATACATTTTTCGGGGCTCTATACAGAGCCTGCAATCTTGATTCATCCGGCTCCAGATCTCCATTACTGGTTTTACCTGCGGATTTCACTACAGACCTGCTGGCTAAAGCTTTGGTCTGGTGGGACTTTCTTAACCTCTAATGCCAGAGGAAGGCGAGTATTTCACCTGATCACCCACTGGGTAATATTATCGAATTTCTAAGATCCTATGTCCTATTCCATCGATCTGGATTTAGCTCGGCACAAGCATTCTATTCGTTAGATTTTTAGATCGTTTATTTGTCAACAATTTGTCTTAAACTTTGCTGCATGGCTGACCTGAAAGCAGCATCGCTTGCCAGCAGTTTATATAGTTCCAATTCATTCCGCCGCTTTTTAAGCATGACATCCTCAAATATTTTCTGGAATGCTAAGATTCGGGTTTGGGTATCCTGATTGTTTTTATACTTTGCATCAAAATCCGGGTGTGACTTAATACTGTCTGCAATATTTAAAAATTTAACCCGCTGCTCCTGCGGTGTTGCACTCCAGCCTTGGAACCAGCGTTCATTGAAATTGCGGATAATCTCATCCAGCGGGTCATGCTCTTCATCACCGCCATGGGCACCACGTGGATTTGGGTTTTGCGGTTCCACTTCAGTTTCCTCTTCATCCAGACGGATTTGGTGGTTCAGTTTCACCCGCTGCAATCCATAGGAAGAAAGATCAACCGAATTTAGCAATTCATCAATTTCATCTGCCCGTGGGTCTTTGACAATCAATTTTGGAATTAAAAACTTCAAAAACCAGAACAGTTTTTCCCAAAGCACAATTTCGTAAGGCATAATCGATGCCATCTGCCCGTATATTTTGACAAACTGCTTGGCTTTGATCTTAAAGTCTGCCTTGTCTGCATCCTCAAGCGCAAGCCCGGTATTAAATCTGGCTGCAGCCGTATCAATAATGGGACTTAAATCCTGGGCGTCCGCATTATTAAAATAGCGTTCTACAAAATCTTCAACCTCCTGCCATTCATACACGCCCTCTGCATCCAGGGACTCTTTGAGCTCATGCAGGACATTCACATCCGTGGCCTGGGACAGACTAGTGGCTGTGTAAAAAAAATCGAAAGCCGTTTTAATATCCTCCACACTGTTGAAAAAATCAAGAATGAACAGATCTTCGGTTTTTTTGCCTAGGTTTGGCGCGGACCGGTTTAAACGGGACAATGCCTGGACCGCCAGTACATTTTGCAGCTTTTTATCCACATACATGGCCGCAAGCTTGGGCTGATCAAATCCGGTCAAATATTTGTTGGCCACCACCAGCAGGCGGTATTCGTCCGCATCGAACCGCTCCCTGGTTTCGTTTTCACTAAACCCATTCATCAGACTTTCCGTATATTCAATTCCATCCACTTCTTTATGGCCGGAAAATGCAATTAAAATCTTGAACGGATTTCCTTTTTTATCGATCAGACGGGCGATGGCTTTGTAATACCGAATTGCGGTTTTAATATTCTGGGTGATGACCATACCCTTGGCTTTACCCCTAAGTTTTTTCTGGTTCACCACCTGGGGGATAAAATGCTCCAGGATAATCTGTGCTTTAATATTGATGGTCTGCTGGTGCCGTTCAACATAGGCCCGAAGCTTTTTCTGGGCTTTTTTGCTGTCAAACAGGGGATTGTCTTGTATGGATTTTTGAATCTCATAATAGCTTTTATAGGTCGTGTAATTAGCCAGGACATCCAGGATGAATCCCTCTTCTATGGCCTGTTTCATCGAATACAGATGAAAGGGCTTAAAACTACCGTCCTCCAGCTTTTTCCCGAATTTTTCAAGCGTGGTGTTTTTGGGCGTGGCCGTAAAGGCGAAATAAGACGCATTCGCCCTTATTTTACGCTCTGCCATGGCTTTCAGAATTTTATCCTGGGCATCCATACCCTCATCGTCTTCATTGTTTGCCGCTCCCATGGCCCGGTTCATGTTGTCATGGGCAGATCCGCTCTGGGAACTGTGGGCCTCGTCAATAATCACGGCAAAGTTTTTCTGGCTTAAATCGCTGATACCGTCAAGAATAAAGGGAAATTTCTGTATGGTTGTGATGATGATCTTTTTTCCCTGTTCCAGGGCGGCTTTTAAATCAGAAGCCCGGTAGGCCGGTGAAATAATGTTTTTTACTTCGGAAAATTCCCTGATGGTTTCTCTTAACTGCCTATCTAAAAGGCGCCGGTCCGTCACCACAATCACCGAATCAAACAGCGGTCGCTCCAATCCCTTAGCTCCATGAACCGTTAGATTTTCAGGATAGGTCTCGATGAGCTGATAGGCAGCCCAGGTAATGGAGTTGGATTT
>CAYWNB010000369.1:0-2724 GCA_964459195.1 uncultured Desulfobacula sp. | reverse complement strand
GTTTTTTCAGTCTCTGGGTCTGTATAGCCCAAAAAATGTTCATTGGATATTCCAGGGTTTTGAATAACAACATAATACCAGTCATCGTTTATTTGATCTTTCAATTTTTTAAATGTCTCCCCAAAGGTTTAGTTCAATCAAATATAAGACAGTTTATTGTAAATTAAAGGCTAAGGATGTAAGACAAATAAAAAAAGCCCCTGCCTTATAAAAAATAAAACAGGGGCTTTTTTTATTTAATGGGTAACAGGTCTAAATTTCAAGCCATGAATCAGAATAAAGGGTTTCACCCATGATGACTCTATAGGTTTTGGCATAATCCTGCATTTCCTTGTCAAGGCCCGGGATATCTGGCTGGTCACCATCCATCATCCCATAGATCAGGTCCACGATGTCCTGGCGTTTGCCCTTGGCAATATCCGTCAATTTGGTATCAAGGGGATCTGAAATAACAGCTGCCATTCCATATTTTTCCAGCATAACCATATAAGTCCGGTTCAAGATTCCGCGCAAATGTTCCGGAGGTCCATTGGAAATATTGGAAAGACCACAGGTGGATCTTACGCCTGGGGCGATATCTTCCAACATCATCTGGAAGTTGAGAAGGCTCATGCACTGTTGTTGCTGAATATTGACCGGGGTGACAATTCCGTCCACCCAGATTTTTTCATTGGGTATTCCTGCTTCGTTGGCATAGTACAACAGTTCAACCGCAAGGGCCGCTCTTTCATTTTCGTCCCTGGGAAGGCCATCAGGTCCCCACATCAAGGCAACAAAATCTGCATCATACTTGGCAGCCATGGGAACCATTTTTTCGTATCTTGCAGTCCGTACCATGATGGAGTTTACAATATGGGGTTTATCAGCCGGTTTACAAACTTTAAGTCCTGCCTCGATGGCATCAATGTTGGAAGAATCCAGCAACAGAGGCATCTCCGGCACTACTTCCTGAACAACACTAACAACCCATGGCATCAGCTCAGTACCGAACTTTTTAGCGGGTCCAAGATTGATGTCAATATAATCCATACCCAGTTCTTTTTGTTTGAGAACTTCTTTCTGGATGATTTCAGGATTACGTTTGGCAGGATCTGCTTGTTTGAATTCTTTTCCAATCACAGTGGAAATTACATTCAGACTTTCACCAAAAAGAATCATTTTATTTTCCTTTTCATTTTATAATTTTAGAAAGGGCTGGAAATTATGCAGTTCCAGCCCCGTTTTTATCTATTTATTTTTCAGGAAAGCCGGCAGATGAGCCGCTTCTCTTGGTCCGACGATAATGTTCCAGCCGGGAAGTTCTTCTTCAATATCACCTGCAATGGCAGCTGCATATCCGGGGATAATAAGTTCTTTATGTTTGACCTTATCCATTATACCACTCTTTTTCACAAAGGTTCCCACATCATCGCCGCCAAATTTTCCCGCAGCCCAGGCAGTCAAGACGGACAGACCTTCAGAATCCTTTACCAACAACCATGCCGGTACTTTACTGGCCTCAATTTCACCGGAAACGATGAAATAAGTGAGGGCAAAGTTGGTGGTTACCAGAACCGGTGAATTCTCATCGGGATTACCGATTTCAAAAATACCTTCAACAACGGTCATGGGCCGCTGGGGGTCGGTGAAAATATTAAGTCTTTCCAGCAGCAGCGGGAAGAGAGATTCTGTGTTGAAATCGGACAGAACGACAATACCGCCGTATTTGGCGACATACATACTTGCGATGAGGGTTTCCATATCCAGGTTGGATGCCATTTCACTTGGAAATGCAATGGTTGGAAATCCCAGGGCCTTATTGGAAGCTTTGAGGGCTGCCCGGCGGATGGCCACCTGGTCCTCAAAGGATTGTTTGATTTCCCTTGATCCTGGATCCAGAACCAGGTCTTTGAGGCCCATACCCGTGAGTTTTTCTGTCAAAGGGATCAGGGCTTCCACTGAATCGGCTTTTACGGCCAAAGGCAGGTCAGCTTCCAAGGCAAGGGCGCCCATTTCATCTACATTGGCCTCTGTGGCTGCATAGAGCAGGGGCCTTTTGAATCCAGCAACTTTAATACCAGCCTTCATGACGTCTAAGTCTTGTGTCATGAGTACCAGGTTGAATTCAGATTCCTTGGCAATTTTTTCTGCAACCGCTGCAAAGGCGTCTGCACCATTGCCGGCATCTTTTACAAGCAGCAGTTCAGGCCGCAGGTTCAGGCCCACCCTTTCATACTGAAAGGCATTGTAAATTTTCAACGTATTGTCAAGGGCTGCCAGATCAATGTCCGATGACACGGTGGCCGCAAGAACAGTTGGGTTGAAAAAAGTTTTTTCATGTCTGTAAAGAACGGTTTCTCCGCCAGTGGCTGTTTTTCGGACACCTTTGCCCAATGCAACCGGACGAATGGGAGGGGCTGATGCTTCTGCAAGCTTCTCCTTTGCTTCGTCGGAAACATAGGGACATGCGTCCAGTTCCGCCTTTCCAGATGCAAGATTCATTGCAAAGGCAAGGCATGTGGGGACTCCGCACTCCTTACAATTTGTCTTGGGCAGGAGTTTGAATATTTGTATACCGGTTAATGCCATTTTTTTCTCCTTAAGTTTTTAAAAAAAAACCTTATGAAAAAGATCCGGCAGTATGAATGTGGGTGTAATACCTGCCGGATCTTTTGTTTTACAAATTAGCTAAACAAGTGATTCCATGTCCAGTGCCGGATGACCTTTTTCCTTGAGGAAGGGCAT
>CAYWNB010000368.1:0-2733 GCA_964459195.1 uncultured Desulfobacula sp. | reverse complement strand
CATTGCAGCCAGCGATGATGCAGCCGTGGAAATCTTAGACGACTCTTTTTGAACCTAAGTATTCCCATTTGAGGACGGTCCTGCTGGGAAACAGTGTTTGTGGCTCATTTATCTTTTTTTTCAAAAAAAGGAAATAAAATCATGAAGCATTTATCAGGAAAAGTTGCAGTGGTTACCGGTGCTGCAATGGGCATGGGAAAATGCATTTCAGAGCTTCTTCTTAAGGAGGGTTGCAAAGTAGCGTTGATTGACATCAATCGAGACATTCTTAAAAAAACACAAAGTGAATTATCCTCAAGCGGTTTTTGTGAAAGCTACGTGTGCAATATTTCAGAACCGGCAGAAGTTTCATCGCTTGCCATGAAAATTGAAAAAAGTATGGGAACCGTATCTGTCCTTGTTAATAATGCAGGTATTGTCGTTGCCAAAGGACTTCTTGAGATGGATGAAATTCAGATCAAAAAGATACTTGATGTCAACCTGGCATCAATGTTCTGGACCACAAAAGCCTTTCTACCTGGAATGATTTCACACGATGAGGGGCATGTTGTCAATATCGCATCGGCCGGTGGAATCCTGGCTTTGCCAAATCTGGCAGCGTATTGTGCCAGTAAATTTGGTGTAATCGGGTTTACCGATTCCCTGCGCCAGGAAATGAAAAAAAACAAACATCAAATAGGGTTTACCTATGTCTGCCCTAATACTGTTGGGACCGGAATGTTTGAGGGGTCTAAAATGGCAACCGGAACCCGGGAATTAAATCCCCGTGAAGTCAGTAAAAAAATAATCAAATCAATCAAAAAAAATCAGGCTGCATTGGCGATTCCTTCAATTCCGATAAAATTTTTAACCCCTTTGTCCAAACTCATCTTGCCTATAAACGTCATGGATTTTTTAAATCGATTATTAGGACTGTGGCGTATTAATGATTCGTGGAAGGGCAGATAAATTTGAAAAAAAATCAGTAAAGGAGATCTTATGGGTTTACTAAAAAAAATATTTGTTGGAATAGGAATTTTGCTCCTTCTCAATATAATCTTAATGGGGATTAATATCCTTCAAAACGGTATGGGGGGATGGAAGGGTGAAAATTCATCCCAGATACTGGGTGTTGCAGTGGAAAAAGCAAGTGTTGAAGATATAGAAAAGCTTTCAAAACATCAACTGATGCAGCTGTTTTATTCAGCAACCCCCCCTTCTTTTTTAGAAATTAAAGGTGAATATAAAGCCAAAACGATACCTGCTGGCATATTGTCTCCGGCAGCTGATTTTTTTACCCATAATTTTTTTGGACCCGGCCGTTGGATTGGAAAAGCATTTTTACCGATTAAGGGAAACCTAGGAAAAGGGTATAATATATTTAAAGATCCCGAATCAAAATTTTACAGAACCAGAGAAACGGACACTTTTATTGGACCCTCCAAAATAGATGATAATGACTCTTTTCATATTGTTTATAAATCATACAACAGCGGTATGGTCCATTCAATGCACGATGAATTGAGAAAAATAAATGAACATTTAATCATCGGAATGGGATATATGCTGGCCGGAGGCGGGTCAATAAATCCTGCGCCATTTGTTTTATTTGGCAAGCCGACAAAATGGATCGGGCCGGATAAATAATTGTTTATCCAATAATTGTTTATCCATGGCGGTATGGGGTTTATGAATGAAATGAGAATTTCAAGGTTTTTCAGGGATTCCAAGCTCATTGCCATTGGCGGCGGCGCAAACGAAGTGATGTGTGAAATTATATCTAAAATATCAGGAATATAAAGGTTTCGATGCAGCAATATGGTTTAACCATGAAATTGATAACAAACGTGAAATTTATAACAAATCAATGACACCGGGAGAAAAAGATGAAAGATTTGTGCAGGGAACTTGCCCAGGAGCATGCAGCCCTTGATGAAATTGTTAAGGGTATAGGGGAGTCAAAATGGGATATGATAACCCCTTTTGACGACTGGACCATCAGACAAGAAATTTGTCATATCGCATATTTTGATGATAAAGCAAGACTTGCTGCCACTGATCCGGATGGTTTTCAAACGGATATGCTGGAAATTTTGGAGGGTGTCACCTCTGTTGATGAGTTTCTCGCAAATACCGTAAAGGATTTGATGAAATTCTCCTCAAAAGCCTTAATGGACTTCTGGATCAATGAAAGAACAAAAATGATAAAAGCCATTGAAGTTCTTGAGCCCCAGGATAAGATTCCCTGGTACGGCCCCCCCATGACGGCCGAATCCTTTGTAATTGCAAGAATGATGGAAACCTGGGCCCATGGACAGGACATTGCCGATGCACTAAAAATTAAAAGGACACCCGCTGAAAGGTTAAAGCATATTGCCCACCTTGGTGTCAAAACCTTTGGCTGGTCATATAAAAACAGGGGCCTTGAAAAACCAGTTGAAAAAGTTTGCGTGGAACTTAAAAGTCCTTCAGGTGAAACCTGGCGGTGGAACCCGGAACAGACTGAAAATTCAATTACAGGAAGTGCTGAAGATTTTTGCCTGGTTGTTTCCCAAAGACGGCACATTGATGATACCCGCCTTATGGCCAGCGGTTCCATTGCCCGTGAATGGATGACCCTGGCCCAGGTATTTGCAGGTCCGGCTGAACGAGGCCCTGATGCTGGTAAATTTAAACAAATTTCACGTATTCTTTATGACGGGAAAGGAGTTGAAAATGGGCTTTGACATGAACTACAGCGGAGCGTATCAGAAA
>CAYWNB010000367.1:0-2764 GCA_964459195.1 uncultured Desulfobacula sp. | reverse complement strand
CTGACGGTTCTGTTCAAACTGGCCACAACGGTTAAAGAAGAAGTTCGCGGCTAATCCTTTAAATAAAGGCAGGATAGCCGTTACAAAACCTTAACACATGAAACAGGGGAGCTTTTTTTAAAGAGCTCCCCTGTTTTTTTTCGGGCAAATACCCTGTTTTATAACTGGATCATTAAAAATTTTGAAACCGAACACGCCAAAAAAACCTTCTGAATCATTTGGGTCTGCCATTTTCTCGGGCGGCCATGATTCTTTTTTTGAAGAGAAAAAAAATAGTTTTCTGGCGGCTGTGTATGCCCGCAATGGTTCTTGTGCAGAAACCATTTATGAATTAATTTTAAAAACCGCCGAAAACAAATCAGACTGCCTCGGTGAAACGGATGAGAAATATCTGCGTCAAATTCAGGTGGCATTCAAAAAATTTAAACCCTTTCTCCAGACCCATTGTTCCAATAAAATTTTGGACAAGTACCAAGGACTGCAATCTTTAATCCGGAAAAATGTACGGGAACAGTCCGCCCACCCAGGAATTGTGGCCTATGACAACTGGAAAACCTGTATTCATCTACTCCCCTGGCAAGAAGACCTTTTATTTACCAATGCTATTACCTTTCAGATGACCTCGGGGTGCTCTAATTATTGCAGACGTTGCAATGAATGGGCATTGCCCAAAATCAGGTCCCATTTTTCCAAAGATGCCACAGAAAAAATCCTCAAAAAACTCACCGCTTCCGGGAATACTGACCTTGCATTGTACGGAGCATCTGATCCCCTGGACTGGGCAGACGGCTCCCACGATCTTTGGACTATTTTATCGGGTCTGGATGCACCTCCTGCTTTTAGTTTGCTGACCAAGATTCCAAGGGGGAAAGAAACCCTTTTAAAAACCCTGTTAAAAATGAATATCAATCTTTCCGTCAGCCAGACCGACCGGAACCGCACACGGATTGAAGCCCTTGAAGCCCAGATAAACGAGGTTATACCCAAGCAGCATGCCTCAAAGGAGCTGCTCATACCGGCTGGATTAGACGAAGATTTTATCTCTGTCAAACCCTCCATCACCGATGGATATGGAACAGAAATAACCCCCGAAGGGGTCTGCATCATCATTCCCACCTTTACAAGTGGTCTTCATCCCTTTGGCCATAAAAAACTGCCTATCACACGACAAACACCCTTCTTCCCCGTAAAGAAAATTGGCAGACAGGCCTTGCTGGTTGATTATTTCAAACCCCTTGAAGTTATTGGACAAGAGAAGAAACCATTTTTTTTGTCCAAACTGTTGGATGTCCAGGTGGAATCCATTCTGTTAGATAATGGGTCCGATGCCTTAACGCCACCTGGCATGAGAAGTATTAGGGAGTATTTTTCCATATTTGATGACATGCCCAGGCACCAACGAAAAAAAATGATCCCTTCGGTGATGCGGCATCTGAAAAAAAAATTTGTACCCGACGAATATGGGAGCCTGGATGCTGACCAAAAACAGCTCTATAGAAAAAAACTTGCGGCCCACCTGGAATTTTGCAACAAGCGAGTGGTAGCAGAATCAAAGCGCTGCGCTATCTCATTTTTCTTGGCTGCCGTTGCTTGTTTTGTGGGACGACACCCCGTAAAGACTGGCATCATTGCATTTCTCCTTGGGGAGGAAATAGCCTTGCTGCAAAAAAAATATGGTTCCCCAGCGGCACAAAAAACCCTTGTTTCACAATTTTCCCACTCCCAAGACAACCCCTGGGAGCTGTTTCGATTTTATGCAACCGCCCTTCTCATTGGCCGCCATGAAAAATCTATTTCAGATTTCACCACTTCTTGTCCATCAAAATATGATGCCCTGGCCGATCGTTTTATCCCCGTATCCTAAGTCCCGTTTACAATCTGTAAAAAATATTGACACAATGGCCTGTTTTTCAGCAGATCCATTTCCATAAAAAAAAATAATTTTTTATATTTTAGATAGTTATATCTTTTTACCGGTCATTTTTTTTTGGCATAAAGATTGCTGTTTTCTAATAAAGATAACTGGCCAAATCAGGATTTGCCAATTATACGAAAGGAAAATAGTAAATGCCAAAGATAAACATAATGCTGGTGGATGATGAGAAACGATCAGTACACAAACCGATAAAAGAAAACACTATTTTAAAAAACTTAAAATTCGATTTGGAATGGGACTCATGGCGGCATTCATGCTGCCCTATGCAATATTTTTTGCATATTTTCAATTCGAGTTTAACCTTACTTTGAAAAATACCGGACGGCTCAATCTCGAAGCCCTTTCAAACTCTCAGAAAAACACCATAGACCTTTTCCTCCAGGAACGGGTTGTTAATATTTTCAGCCTTTTTCACAGCGTTGATTTTAATCTAAATCCTTCCCAAAATAGAATGCAAAATTATCTTAGGGATTTAAAGCAGGTCAATGATGCATTTATCGATGTCGGGTTTCTCAATACCAAGGGTATTCAGACAGGATATGCCGGGGCCTTTTCCGGCCTTAAGGACAAAGATTACAGCAATGAAAACTGGTTTAAAACCCTGGTGAACCAGGAACGTCATTATTATATCAGTAATATTTATCTTGGATTCAGGGAAAAACCCCACTTTACCATTGCCGTCAGGCAAATAATTGATGGGAAACCGTATATTATGCGGTCCACCCTGGACCCTGACAAATTCCATAGTTTTTTACAATCCATCAGTAACAAAAAAAAGGTTGAATCTGCCTTAATTAATAAAGAAGGGCTATATCAAATTGTCGATCC
>CAYWNB010000366.1:0-2792 GCA_964459195.1 uncultured Desulfobacula sp. | reverse complement strand
TGGAATTGCACCCCGCTAAATGGAGAAAAACGTACAATGAAATAGTGGTTTCATTTTAGGGTGGTGGATATAATTAGGACTTATTCAAATATTGCTGGGTATTAGGACAGGATCAACTGGTTAATTTTTTATAGAAAGTTAACCAGTTAGTGTTACCATGGTTGGATACAATTCTGAATATGGTGGACCATAGAAGGCAATGCTGTCAATATGTTGCAGGACCAACACCATCTGTTTTTTATCGATGGTCACCAGAAACTCCACCAATTCCAACACGGTACAGGAAGTGCTGATAACATCACCATGGTAGAAAATGGACATAATTTTTTTAATCCTTTTAAAAAAAAAACTGATTCTGGATAACCTGCTGTTGTGTGGATTGAATCAAGACCTCAACAAGGAGAGATAAATGGAAGTTTCTATAACATACTGTGCTGTTTGAAATTACAAACCCCAGGCAGCCAGTTTGGCTGCCAAAATAAAACAAGCCCTGGGTATAGGGTCTGAACTTATTCCTGGAGGGCAGGGGATATTTGATGTCGTGGTTGACCGTGAGCTTGTTTATTCTAAGTTTAAAACAGGTTCATTTCCAGATGAGGATCAACTCATTAATGAACTGGTTTCGTTATACGGCATAAAGTAAAAGTCAGGATGCTGAAATAGACCAATACCACATATGGTATTGCTCATCTCTTTTGGGGATGGTGTCTGTCACCGATTTTTTTGAAAAACTGGTTAAGATTGTAGGGAAAGTTAACCAGTTGTTTTTTCTTGCAGGGCAGCGTCAACGACTCTGCTTAGCCTGCTAAACCGCTAAAGCTGCTAAAATTCTGTCATTGTGTGGATTCTGCATGGCTAATGTGGACAAAAGAAAGCCGTTAGCCCCTGTGATACAGGTTTTGTAGAGAAAATTCATACTTTGAAAAGAATATCAACTTTAGCAGATTAACAAATGGCGCAGACGGCTCTCAATGCGATTTTGACACCGTATCATCTGGAAAATTCTTATGACCAGTGATCTGCAATATCAACATCAATAACCACGGGAGTACTCTGCAGATAATCCAGCACTGCCTGAAGAATCGGAAAAGTTTTGACATAATATTTCAAGGTTGTTTATGATATTTAATATGCAATGCTTTTTTTAGAAAAACCTGGTTGCCTGTCAGGCCTGAACCTGATAGGTATTCCCATATGATTTTAATTCTGTTTGCGGAGGTCCCATGAAAAGAATCGTAAAATGGAGTATCACGGTTGTGATTGTAGGGCTCCTTGGAGTTGGTGTTTACTTTTTAAATGGGGCACTGCCCATTGGAACCGGGTATTCAGCCAAGTATATCTGTTCCCAGGTGTTTTTGGCAGACCGTAACCCAAGGCTTGTATTTGAACAGGATGTCAAGCCTACCCATCTTTTGTTTCGACCCGTAACGACTAAGGTGGATTATGAAAAGAAAACTGTGACTGCTAAAGCCTTTGGTTTGTGGAAACCCATGACAGCTGTTTATAGGGAGGGATGCGGGTGTACCCTTGCTGTGGATACCAGCAGGGATGAACTTTTAGACCAGGCAAAGGATATTGTTCCGTCCAAATTCCAGAGAAGTGAAGAGCCCTGGCCAATTGGCACAGGGGTTGATCTTGAAAACCTGCCAGAATCCGTGGACAGGGAAAAAATTAAAAAAGCAGTTGCAATAGCCTTTGAAGAGCCGGGTCCCGATACAAAGCGAAATACCCAGGCAATCGTGGTGGTTTTGGGGAACCAAATTATTGCGGAACACTATGCGCCGGGTTTTACCAAGGAAACGCCTCTTCTTGGGTGGTCCATGTCCAAAAGTGTGACCAATACACTGACGGGGATTCTGGTGAAGGATAACCTCCTTGATATTCATGCTCCAGCTCCGGTTGATGGCTGGAAAATCCCAGGGGACCCAAGAAATGAAATCACCCTTGATATGATGCTCCGCATGTCCACCGGCCTTGAATTCGAAGAGGTATACGGCCCGTTTAAGGATGCAACAAATATGCTTTACGCCAGCAGGAGCATGGCTGATTTTGCAGCAGCAAAACCTCTTAAATATGCCCCGGATACCCATTGGTCTTATTCCAGCGGCACCACCAATATAATCGCAAGAATTATTAAAGAAAAGGTGGGCGGCAGCCTGGCAGACTTTTACAGGTTTTCAAGGGAACGCCTCTTTAATAAAATCAAGGCCTATTCAGCGGTTATAGAACCAGATGCCTCCGGTTCCTTTGTAGGGTCCAGTTATATGTTTGCCACGGCACGGGACTGGGCGCGGTTTGGTCTGTTTTTGAAAAATGAGGGTGTCTGGGAGGATGAGAGGCTTCTGCCGGACGGGTGGGTCGCCTATTCCACCCAGCCTACACCCCGCGCCCCCATGGGAAAATACGGAGCCCAGTTCTGGCTCAATGCTGGTGACAGGGAGAACCCCAAGAATCGAAAATTTCCGTCACTTCCCCGGGACCTGTATTATTGCGGCGGATTCAATGGCCAGATTGTGGCCGTCATTCCATCATGGAATGTGGTGGTGGTCCGGTTGGGAGTTACCC
This sequence comes from uncultured Desulfobacula sp., assembly GCA_964459195.1. Taxonomy (GTDB): domain Bacteria; phylum Desulfobacterota; class Desulfobacteria; order Desulfobacterales; family Desulfobacteraceae; genus NBML01. The sequence goes on along the minus strand of CAYWNB010000366.1, from coordinate 227 downwards.
ATGACGATTCCTGGGATCATGAAACATTTATAGGGCAGGTTCTGGACGCCATCCAGAAATAGTCATCTGTTTTTAGGCATCCCATAATTTAAAAAATAGAAAAGGTCTCAAAGGAGAAATTTCCTTTGAGATTTTTTTATGCTCAGTTGACTCCCAAGGTTGTGGCGGCTAAAAATCGGCTTGACAGAACATCTTTCCAACCAGCGATCATCAATCCGGTAATCAAC
>CAYWNB010000365.1:0-2809 GCA_964459195.1 uncultured Desulfobacula sp. | reverse complement strand
TTATTATCTAACTGGAGATGGTGAAGGGCACATGCAGTCCGTTGTTTTATCAGGAGTATTAATGGGTATGGGTTTTCAAACAGGATTAATCGCTTTTATTGCTGATTTATTAAGTGTTAATAGAAAGTTATTAGAAGAGATTAAACTAAATAATTTGCGGGGAAGATAGATCTAAAGGCAGATCAAGGAAGTGAGGGGTTATTGTTCCCCTTTTTAAGAAAACAAAGATTTAAGGCGGCTAAACCCTATCTAAAAAATTGTGTTCTTGATGTGGAGGCTTGTACTGGAGGGCTTGCGGATTTTGTAAATTATGAGAATTATATAGGGATAGAGGTTGATCAATATTCGTTATCCGTTGCGAAGACCTGTTATCCAGAGCACCAGTTTGAAAGTAGTTTTCATAAGCATTTGGTGAATTTGACACGATGGTTTCTCTTGCCGTGATCGAGCATGTGAAAAATCCCGAAAGGTTTTTGCATTTGTTGGCAAAACGCCTTAGCAAGCGTTACGGAAGTAAAGTTGTGTTGACAACTCCCAACCCGTCAGTAGATTGGGGCGGGTTGGGCTCACGAATTAGCTTGTTCAGGAAGCACGCCAATGAGGAGCATGAAGCTCTTTTAAATTGGCGGCAGCTTGAAGAAATCTGTCATAATGCTGGATTCAAGCTTACTACCTATAGACGGTTTTTATGGGGAGCGAATCAACTTGCTGTATCTAAGATTAATTCGCAAAGGGAATAAGGGGAAAGAAATGAAGGTTTTAGGGGGAAAGACAGAAAACGGAATAGTGGTTGGTAATACTTATGACAAATATGCCTCTAAAAATCCAATTGTGCAACGATTAATGCACGGCTTTGAATTAAATATAGATGAACTGGTTCAAAAATCCGATCCTAAGAGTATTAATGAGGTGGGGTGTGGCGAGGGCTACTGGACGTTACGTTGGATAGAAAAAGGGTTATTAGCAAGAGGCTGTGACTTTTCAACTTTGGCTATAGATTCTGCTAGAAAAGAAGCTGATTTGAGGGGATTGCCAACCGAAGCATTTAATATAAAAAGCATTTATGAGTTGACTGAGGGGATGGATTCGGCAGATTTAATTGTTTGTTGCGAAGTGCTTGAACATTTGGAGTATCCCAGACAAGCCTTAAAAGCTTTGCAGAATGTTACGAATAATCATCTCATTTTAAGTGTGCCAAGAGAGCCTTTGTGGCGTTTGCTGAATTTAGCCCGTGGAAAATACTTTAAACATTTTGGTAATACCCCGGGGCATATTCAACAATGGACGAAAACGTGTTTTCTATCAATAGTTTCAGAGTTTTTTGATATTCTCGATGTGCGTTCTCCGATACCATGGACCATAATACTTTGTTCAAAAAAAAAAATATGAGACACTAAATTGAAGTATAAAAAAATATTAAATGCGATTGGGCTCTTTTTTGGATTGTCTGGTGTTGTTTTTGTAACTTTTAAGCTCTCCGCCTACACAGATAATATTGATCATTGGATTCTCGGAACTGGTGATTGGGTTTTATTGATAATTTTGGCAATATGTTATGGTTTTGCCGGGTTATTTTTGGCTTCAGGGTGGAGATTTATTTTAATATACTTAGGCCCGAATGTTCGGTTTGGGTGGTCTGTTTGGGCTTATGGGGTGTCACAACTTGCGAAGTATGTGCCAGGCAATATTTTCCACCTTGCAGGCAGGCAGGCGATCGGTGCGGGAGCTGGAATTTCCCATGGAGTTTTAGCGAAATCTACGATCGGCGAATTGTTAATTATTGCTTTAGCAGCGTGTTTTTTTATTATATTGCCTTTGCCTTATTTTGTACCTGCAGTGTCTGAATTCGAATCTTGCGTGCTGTTTTTATCCCTTCTGGCGTTAGCTTTATATGTGATGTTCGTATGGTTAGGTGCCTCACTGACAAAAGCGTTTGTTCATTATATATGTTTTCTTGCGTTATCTGGGCTGATTTTTGTTGGGATAGCTTTTTTGATTCTTCCAGATGAGATGATCTCTTTTAACAATATTTTACCTTTGCTTGGGGCTTATGTGGTGGCGTGGCTCGTGGGGCTGGTCACTCCAGGCGCGCCTGCGGGTGTTGGTGTGCGCGAAGTGGTGCTTCTTTTTTTACTTAATGGACTTATACCTGAATCAAAATTATTGCTGCTGGTACTGCTCGGGAGAGTGGTGACTGTTATAGGGGATCTATTTTTTTACATATATGCGGTTAGTTTTGCACGTACATGGCGAGTTTTGAAAAAGTTATAGCGCTCACATAATTGATACAGTTTCGCTTTGATAAATTTAAACCTTTGTTCACAACCGGCTAAATGCTCAATATCATAAACTTAACGGCAAGGTTTCTAATTCATGTGATACTCACGCTTTTTCACTTTGTGGTTTCAGTTTTATTTAGGACGGCGCCCGTGGTAAAAAGCATATACCATTGGTGGAGTGCTATCACCGGTCAATTCCTGACCCACCAAAGGGCTTTATAGTGACCCGCCCTGAAAAATATATGTTATGATTTAAGGATATTACAAACGTCCACATCCAGCCATTTCTTAATAATCTTAGCGGTTGCATGCGGCAACAAAACACTACTTGAAAATAAAACAATTATTTCAAGTAGTTAAAAATGTTTGATGAAACCAATTTTGAGACAACCTGTTTTAATAAAAAGAATAAAAGACATAAGTATATGCAATTATTATAAATTTTGGCCTTGGTCATCGTTTCGGCCATCGCTTCAAATCATAGCCTGGAGGGGCTCTATTTTTTTAGGGGCTCTCCTTCTCTGGGCTGG
>CAYWNB010000364.1:0-2821 GCA_964459195.1 uncultured Desulfobacula sp. | reverse complement strand
CTGACTTTGTAATAAGGATACCCATAAGGCAAAAAGCAAGCCAATATTTTTGTGTGTTCGATAGCCTTTTATCGGATTTTTGTTGCGAAATAACATCATCTAATGCATTTACAAATTCAGTGATGAAAGGGACAATTTTTTTTCCAATAACCATATAAATCTCCTGACTATAGAGATGTAGCCTGCCATTATATTTGAAGGGGGTATCTGTCCCCCACTTCCTTCGATATCGTTTCTCCACCATTCGGGTTCTTTTGTTTTCAACCCTCGGTTTAGATGCGATCATCCTGTAAAAAAAGCTGCCAATAATTTCATTTCTTGTTTGAATTGATCTATGGTATGAACCATAAATCGGTATGCACCCATTGGGTCCACCCGGTTTACCTTTAAACGGAACGACCTGATATGAAAACATTTTCCCATCCACGGCCCGGTGCCAGCCGAGCCGGTTCAACCCTCAGGATCTTTATCCCCTTTGCTTTTGGATATTTTCTCTCCTATCTCTTTCGGGTGGTCAATGCGGTCATTGCCCCGGATCTTGTAACAGATCTTAACCTTGATCCTTCTGAACTGGGGCTTTTAACTGCTACCTATTTTATTGCCTTTGCCTCTGCCCAACTGCCCCTGGGAGTGCTTTTGGACCGGTTCGGTCCCAGGATGGTGGAATCGTTTCTCCTCTTATTTGCCGGGGCAGGGGCCATTATTTTTGCGATATCCCACACCCTGACCGGGGTAATTATCGGTCGAGCCCTTATCGGATTCGGGGTCTCCGCCTGTCTCATGGCAGCCTTTAAATCCTATGTGATCTGGTTTCCAGCGAATATCTTGTCCCGGATCAACGGGTTCCAGATGGCGGCTGGCGGAGTTGGTGCCCTTGCCGCCACAACCCCTGTGGCGTGGGCATTACACTTTACGGACTGGCGGGGACTTTTCTGGGCCCTGGCCCTTTTCTCCTTTGCCAGTGCCCTGGCCGTCTTTCTCATGGTCCCGGAACATGAAAAAAAGACCGAACCGGAAAAAATCACCTCCCAGATCACAGGTGTGTTCCAGATATTTAAAAGCCCGGCCTTCTGGCGCATCGCCCCTTTGACTACCCTATCACAGTCAGGCTATATCTCCCTCCAGGGGCTGTGGGCCGGTCCCTGGCTAAGGGACGTGGCAAATGTCCCTCAGGCACGGGTCGCCACCATTTTATCCTGGTCTGCCCTGGCCATGATCACGGGGTTTATCTCCCTTGGATTTTTGGCGGAAAAGCTGGCCCAAAGAGGGGTTGCGGTGCTCACAACAGCCGTCACCGGTATGGCCATTTTCATAGGAATCCAGGCCATGATCACCTTTGCTGTCCCCCTGCCGGCCCCATTGATCCTTGTTCTTTTTGGTTTTTTTGGGACCTCGGGCATCCTGTCTTATACCGCCTTAACCCTGGGATTTCCCAAAAATCTTTCCGGCCGGGTCACCACCAGTATTAACATGATGGTTTTTGTGGCAGCATTTTGTGTTCAATGGGCCATTGGCGCCATCATCAATTGCTGGGAAATCACAGCCTCTGGCAATTATGACCCGGCCGGATACAGGGCAGGATTTCTTACCATTCTATGCTGCCAGCTTGCGGCCCTGGTCTGGTTCTGGATTGCCGGCCTTAAAAAATAATCTGTTTTCAATATCCCTCGGGGAATTGACTTAAAAACGAATGAACACGCTATAGATGAATGATCTCAATTTGAGTGTCCGCAATCTGTGCAAGCCCCAAATCATCTGCCATATTGAGCACCTTGTCCAGTTTTGAATTCACGACCCTTGAATCGTTGCCGATGATTGAAAATCCGATTGTTAAAAATTCAGACCACCAAAATCTATACTTTTTAATAAATAAATGGAAGGGTGGTTTTTTCTTGTTTATTGACAATCACCTCCGGGGCCTGTAAACCAGAGCATAATTTAGACAAAAAATCCAAATCAGACAAATTAACTTTTTTTTACAGGTGAATATGACCCCGCATCCCCTGGCCCGGTACAAGCCCATTGCAGATGCCATAACCCAATTGTTCCATCCCTGTGCCGAGGTGGTGATCCATGAAATTGCAAGGGATGCTGTCTATTATATTGCCAACCCTTTTTCCGGCAGAAAGCCCGGGGACACCTCCCTGCTAAAGCTTTCCACCCAGGACCTCGACCCTGAAGAATCCGTGATCGGCCCCTATGAAAAAGCAGGAGAAAAGGGTCAGCGTATCCGGGCCATCACATCGGTGCTGCAAAATTCCAAGGGGACGGCTCTGGGGCTTATGTGCATCAACCTGGATTATTCTGTATATGAACCGGCTTTGGATCTTTTAGAAGGACTCCTCCGGCCCAGGGAACTTCCAGGGCACCCTGAAATTCTCTTTCAAAATGACTGGCGTGACCAGATTAAAATGGAAATCCGGTCCTTTCTGACGACCAGAAACCTTAGCCTGGAAAGCCTGACACCCGAAACCCGAAGAAAAATGATGGCCCACCTGGATGCTAAAAAACTTTTTTATGCCAAAAAATCCATTGAGCAGATTGCCGCCATCCTTGGGGTGTCCAGGGCGACCTCATATAACGATTTACAGGCGGTTCGAAAAACTATGCCCCCTCAATCCCTTTCACCCAGGAGCAGATAATGACAAAGATCTACACATTGGACCAAATAAAAGAAGTGATCCAGACCCTTGACCTGTCAGGAACCATTGAAAAGGGATTCATGGCCTATTCTAAAGGAGAGGTGGTGGTACCGCCTGTGGGGGAACTGGTCTTTAACACTCCCCCGGGAGATACCCATATCAAATACGGGTATATCAAA
>CAYWNB010000363.1:0-2821 GCA_964459195.1 uncultured Desulfobacula sp. | reverse complement strand
TTTTTTTTCTATCATGCTATCAAGACCAGGAAGTTGAGAACCGCCTCCGGTCAGAATAATACCGCAATTAATTATATCAGAGGAAAGCTCAGCCGGTAATATTTCTAAAACATGAAGGATAGCATTAATAATTCCATCAATAATTTCTTTAATCGCTTCATTAAATATTTCAATAGGGAATTCAAATTTCTTAACCCTCCCATTTATTGAATCTAAACTTTTAAATGTAAAAACATCACTATTATTTGTTTCAGAAAGATTAATAAGTTTAGTTTTTAATTTTTCTGCGGTAACAAGCCCTATTTTAATTTTATATTTGCGATTAATATAACTGGCAATAGCCTTATCAAGGTCATCGCCTGCAATACGGATTGTATTGTCAACAACAATGCCTCCATAATTTATTACAGCAATATCAGTGGTGCCACCACCAATATCAACAATCATATTTGCAGATTCACCCATAACATTATGATTTAATCCGATTGCAGCAGCCATGGGCTCTGCTATTAAATGAACTCTTTTAGCGCCTGCCAGCATTGCAGATTTGATCATTGCCCTTTTTTCAACTTCAGAAGCCTGTGTAGGAACTCCCATAACAACTCTGCCTATTCGAATCTTTGAAATCTTTGCCTGTTTTATAAAACCTTTAATAAATGCATCGCCTGTTTCAAAATCTGAAATAACTCCATCCACTAAGGGTCTGACAACCTTAATTGAAACCGGAGTTTTTCCCATCATTTCTTTTGCAGAATTTCCTATGGCAACAATTTTGTCCTCTTGGTCTAATGCAATATAAGAAGCCTGGTTATAAATAAAGCCTCTTTTTTTAGCATAAACAATTGTGTTAGCCGTGCCAAGATCAATGCCAAGATCAATATGAAAAGGATTGGAAATAAACATCAACAAAGCTCCTGTTAGTCGGTCTTGTTTGTTTTGATAAATTTATTAATGTCATTGTGTATAGATACAAAACGGCGTGGCCAAGGCCCAAAAGTTTTTAATTCATCAGAAAGGTTGTAACAGGCAGTTCTGGCTTTTTCCAGAGTTTTATATCTTCCGAATATAAGTTTATACCATACGCTTCCATTAGAATACATCTTATAATAAGCAAATTCATTTTCAGTGTTTATATTTAATTTTAAAAAGCGATCAATGGCATCCTTTGCATTCGCAGCCATAACTTGAATTGTGTATTCTTGTGGTTCTTGTGCCATTATCCATTTATCGTGAAAAATAGAAGGGGAAGAAACAGTTTTTGTTTTTTCTTCTTTTTTGATTTTATCTGTACTTGCAGATTCCGTGATTTGTGGTTTTATTACAGGTTCAGGCTTACTGAGTTGTTTTTGAGAAGGCATTTCAGTCTTAACCGCAATCATAAGTATTGGCTCAGCAATGTTTGTTTTAGAAATATTATCAGTTTTTTTAATCTGATCATTATTAATTAAAGGCTGATTTTTTGTTGTAATAGTCTTTTGAGAACTTTCTGAAAGTATGACATTGGAATTGAACTTAGGGATAAAACCGGTTTTTTTAAAAAGATCAAAGCCCTCTATTATAAATAGTATAATTGTTGTTATTGCAATAATAACAGATAGATTTAATTTAGATTGTTTTAAATTTAAAGAAGATGAATTTTTATTTGAAAAATATTTATATGCTTCCTGATTGATTTTCCCTGGAAGACCTTTTGTTTTTTTATGAATATTATTAATGATTTTTTCAGAAAATGGAAATTTTCCTGAAAAATTTGCTATCCCGAGATAGTGTTTGATATATGATTCGGTTTGTTCTTTGTCAAAGGAAGGCATATAAAATTTGTTAACCGAGGCTTTTTTAGGCATTTCTTTCAACAAAGAAGATATGGTTGTATTAATTTGGGGTTCACAAAATAGGACAACCTGTTTGGTTTTCGTATTATTATTCCAGGCATTTTTTAAAATTATAGATAATTCTTGTCTATTTAAATTATGTGCATCGTCTAATATAATAACCTGGTTATGTTTTGTTTTATACAAAAAAGCAGGATAATAATTATCATTTGATGCAGGATCATCTCTTTTTCTGATTTTAAATCGAAAAGGTTTAACATCGTATTCAATTTGGCTGGTAAATTTGGAAAGAAATGAGGTTTTCCCACTTTGGTATTCACCTATTACCAATATTAAAAAATCTTTGCCGCCAATAGAATTGAGAAAAACTGAGAGCAATTGATCGATTAATGGATTTGAATATAGCTCCGTTAAACTTATTTTTAATGAAAATGGATTGTCAGGATGAATCTTATCCATATAGAAATAACCTGTTTAAAAAAACACGTTGAAAAGGTAAAAACCTTTTATAATTCCCCGATGGCCACTTTAAAATCCCCCACCTGTGGCCGGGTCAAAAAACCCCAGCTACAGAATATTAAAAGCTAACCTATTCTTCGAAAAACTGCAATTTCTTTCTCTTTTTTATCCCTTAGTCTTGACTTTTCTTCTAAGAGAGCCTTTTTGCAGCTTCCTTCAGCCGATAGCTTTTCCCTTCGAACTTCAGCAAATGTCCATGGTGGAGCAGACGATCAAGTATGGCCGAGGAGGCAGCATTATCTTTTAAAAGCAAACCCCAGTCTTCGATCGGTCGATTCGACGTAATTATTGTGCTTTTTTGTTTTTCATCCCTTAAATAATCCCATGCTTCCTCAAATACTTGATTTGGATGCCGGACATGTCGGCCGGATCTTTTATCGACGGTTTGATCCCTACCGGCGGGCATCCTGCTCGCTCAAACTGTTGATTCCGGCATTGTTTTAACCGGTGGTGGGGCTTTGCTTAAAAAT
>CAYWNB010000362.1:2198-2841 GCA_964459195.1 uncultured Desulfobacula sp. | reverse complement strand
AAAAAAAAGAATAGAAAATGGTTGTGGAGATACATAAGTTGCGTTGTAGGGTTAAAATCCTTTTGCTCTGCGCCTTATCAATCCTGCTCATTGTCAGCTGTTCTCTTTTTCGGCCCAGATTTTTTTAACCGGTCCAAGAAGGCCCTGCCATCTTTCATCAATGCCCGGTTTGTCTCAGCAGACGAGTTCAGGATCTATACCCACCAGGGACAGACATTATATCACCTGGGAATCAACAACTGGAAAGAAAAGGGATTAACCCATACAAGCCTTGATACATTGATACGGGCCAGAACCTGTCTGGCCAAAGCTGCTCAAATAGACCCTATGCACTATTTAAACACCTTCTGGCAGACCCGGACGGAAGAAAACTTGGAAAAGGCTTATGCATGGCTCCATCCCAAAAAAAACAATCCCTACAATGCCATGCCATATTACCAGAAAGCCTTGTCCCTGAGACCGTCCGGTATCACCATCCGGTATGCCTATGCCAGATATCTTAATTCGGGAAATCTTAAGTCTAAAAACCTTAAGACTGAAATTCCAGACCTGGTCCGATACATGATGGAAATTCACCACAGACCTCCCCCCCCCCCACCACCACGCACGACAAAAACAAATACCACACACGCACATCTACCCT
>CAYWNB010000362.1:0-2188 GCA_964459195.1 uncultured Desulfobacula sp. | reverse complement strand
TTTGGGAAATTTTAAAACTAAAAAACCTTAAGCTGAAAATCCCGACCCGGTTCCATAAATGGGTGAAAATCCCCCCCCCCCCCCCCCCTCATACAGACACCTGAAAAAAGAATCGTTTTACAGCGAGGATCTGCTTGCTCCTATTGAACAGGGCCTGAACACGGCCCTTGACCGTCAGGTACTTCCCAGAGATGCCCTGCAGCCCTTTCTGATATCAATTTGGGCAGAAAAGACCTTAAACGGGCCATTGCCTATTATACGCAGCTTTTGCATCTCAAGCCCGCTTTTAATACATCTACTACCTATATTCATATGGGAACCCTTTATCTGAAAAACAAACAGGAGAAAGACAGCTTTTATTTTTTTAAAAAAGGGTACGAAACCTCCCTGCGGCCCACTGCCACCATCAACCATATTTACAGGATATTTAAACGAGAAAACAGTCTTGAAAAATTCTTGAGTTTTTCTCGGTACCTGCAGGAGAACATCAAGGGGAAATCAAGGTCTGATACAGGGATTGACATGGTCGTTGCCACCTGCTGGATAGACATGGAACAGCCTGAATTTGCAAAGGCAAGGCTGATCAAGATCAACGCATCCCTTCCCCATCCCCGGCCTATTATCTTCTGGCAAAAATAGCTGCCAGAGAAAAAAACTGGGACCAGATGGAAACGGCCATCCAGAAAGCCACCACCCTGGACCCGGACAACGTCCAATATTACTCCCTGTTTACCCAGGCTCTGATGAACCAAAAACAATACACCCACGCCGAAGAAATCGCAACAAAAGCCATCACCCATGCGCCCGCAAACAATCCCTGGGTCTACAACACCCGGGCCCGTATCAGGTGGCGCCTTAAAAAATACAAACAGGCTGGACAAGACTGGGAAAAAGCCTTTGCCATAAAACCCGACCGCAGCGATTTTTCCTACAGAACAGCTCTGGCCTATGAACAGCAAAACCCCTGACCCCAAAACCCATTGACGAATATATTATTGGGTGTTAATATAAGCATAATTACGATTATAAAAAGGAGGTTATTATGCGAATAAAAAATTACCTGTCTTCAACAAAGCTTGCAAAAAACACAGCAGCCACCCTGAACGCCATTGAAACCGGTGATACTGATAAATTGATCATTCTTAAGAATAATACTCCCAAGGCAGTCCTTATGTCCGTTGAATCTTACGAGGCAATGGAAGAAGAGATAGAAGACCTTCGCCTGACCGCCCTTGCGCTGTCAAGGATTCAGAATTTTGACCCCCGGGAGAGCATTTCCCATGAAGAGATGATGAAGACGTATGCAAAATGAACTGGGAAATCATTTATCACAAAGATGTTGATGAAGACCTGAAAAGTGTGGGGCCAGCAGCTGCAAGAAGAATTGTCAAAACCATTGGTAAAAAGCTTGCCTTTGAACCGGAAAAATTTGGCACACCACTGTCCCATAATCTCAGAGATTTTCGAAAGCTGAGGATTGGTGATTTCAGGGTTGTTTATAAAGTGCATCATAAAAAGGTGATAGTATTTGTTTTGGCTGTTGGCCCAAGGCGTGATAAGGAAATATATCGATCAGCTTCAGACAGAATGTAAATTTTGGAGTTATTTGTATTTAATACTTTACCCCCCAATAACCACAATAAGGAAAGCCTGACCCCGCTTGACCACTTTTTTTGATCTACTTTTGTTAATTTGTTAAATACAATATTATGAAGCTACTCTTGGCGGGAGTCAGTCCTCAATAACCTTAATAGACGAAAGCCTGTCACTGGGGAAAGGAGAAAAAATGAATGCTATAATAGAACAAGCAGAACAATTTGATTTGTCTGTATTACCAAAAAATGCTCAAAAGGAGCTTTATGACTTTTATCTTTTTTTAAAACAACGTCACCAAAATAAAACAACACGATCGAACGCTGGAGAAACAGCTTTATTGAGCGAACAAAGCCTCAGTGAAGATTGGGATAAAAAAACCGAGGATGAAGCATGGCAAGCATTCCAATAGGGGCTGTTGTTTTTGTTCGTTTCCCATTTTCTGATTTAAGCCAACATAAAATACGGCCGGCTCTGGTGCTTGCTGATCAAGTTGAACGATTTGAGCTTTATCACCTGCTTCAGGCGACAGGTAAGTTCATTAAGATTGATAAAATGCAGGCAAGAAAGCGAGCTGAAAAATTGGTTTCTGTAG
>CAYWNB010000361.1:0-2861 GCA_964459195.1 uncultured Desulfobacula sp. | reverse complement strand
GTTGTATTGACAATCCCAAACCCCATGGCCACAAAAACCACAAAATACCAAATATAAAGGAAAAATCCCGACATCTCGAGATATGCCTTCATCATGGGCAAAAGGTCCTGCCATGTTTCAACATTAATTGTTTTGTCGTCAATGGCAGCCACAAGCTTCTTTGCCACAAGGGCTTCCTTTTTGCCGCTGATATCAAGTTCCGGCAGGAGGATAGATATTTCGGAAATAGAATTTCCCATTTTAAGCATGCCTGCAGCCTGGGGCAGGGGGACAAAGGCGAATCGTTTTTCAACCGCCTCTGATTCTGCGCGAAAAACCCCGACAATCCTGAAGGCTTTTGAGGCAATCTCATTGTCTGTGCCCTGGGACATGAAGATCAGCTTGTTCCCGATTTTTGTATTAAATTTTTTTAAGAAAGCCCGACCGACCAGGATTTTATTCTTATCCTCTTTTACCAGATAGCGGCCCTGTGTAACTGCCTTTCCGATGAAGGACACGGCTTTTTCCTTTTCAGGTTCAATTCCCACGAGTGTAACGCCGCCCGAGTGCCTGGCATTTGACACCACGGCATTGACCCGGACCCGTTTTGCCCAGAGGCTGTCCTGACCAAGAATTTTATCCAAGGCGGTATCAAGTCGACCTATATTATCCAAGCTGTTGTTAACCACAGGATCGTCAAGATAATCCCTGTGATGGATCTGGATGCTGCCAGTCAGTGTGGAAATGGCATTTTTGAGCATCTCTCTTTCCATGCCCCGCATGAGAGCGCCTAAAAAAATCATGCTCCATACGCCGATGATCACAGCCATAAGAATGACAAAGGTTCGTCTCGGGTTTCTCCAGATATTTCTCCAGGCTAAGATGACATACATGGTGGTTTACCTTTCATTTATACCGTTTTCATTGCGTCAACAGGTTTAAGTTTCCTGATCTTCAGGGCCGGAAAGACGGAAGAAACAAAGGTGATTAAAAAGACCACCAAGGGCCCTGCCGTACTGGATATCAAAGAAAGCCTAGGATAGAGCCTGTCAGGGATCCCGTATTCTTTAAAGATATCTTCCGTACCGGCAATGGAGATACCATATTTTTGAAAATAAAGGGTAATAAGACTGCCGCCAAGGATTCCCAGCAAAATTCCAACAAGGGTCATACAGATGGATTCAAACATGACAAGTTTTGTAATCCGGGAAGGTGTTGTGCCGATGGCCATCATGACACCGAATTCCCGGGTTCTTTCAAAAATAGCCATTAAAAAAGTGTTAAAAATTGAAAAGGCAACCACAACAATCAGGATGATATACATCATGATACCGGAAAAAAGATCCATTTGTATGCCCTGGAGCAGCCCTGGCATGATCTCCATCCAGTCGGGGACTGCAAGCTTTGTGTCATCCCCGGCAGTTGAAAAATGGTTCTGGATCTCTTGCTTCACCATGGCCACATCCCTGAGGGAGTCGGCCATTATGATGGCTTCATGAACACTTTTCCCCATGGAAAAAACTTCCTGGAACCCTGCAAGCCCCATCAGGATGATGTTCCGGTCAAATTCATCAAGGCCTGAATCGAAAATACCGGTTACGGTCAAAACCGCTGCGGCAATGGAGCCATCACGCCCCTGTCCCAGTATTGTCAGTTCATCATCGATATCCACTTTCAGGTTTCTGGAAAGGTGTTCGCCGATGAGGACTGCATAGGTGTCATCCGCGTTTAGATAGCGTCCTTTCCGGATAAGGGATTTAATGGTTGAAACAGCGGCTTCTCGTTCCGGATCGATCCCGGTTACCACAACCCCGTAGGTCCTTTTATCAGACGATACCAAAGAGAATCCGTTTGCCCTGAAGGTGTAGGAATCAATCCCGTCTATCGTCTCAAGAACGCTTGCCACCTGATCCGGGTCCTTGATGACAAGACGCATTTTTTTATCTTCAAGATACCCTTTTGCCTGAACCTGGAGGTGGCCAGTGCTGATTTTAACACTGGTATTGATCATTGTTTCATAACAGCCGAGCTGGAACGAGAGCATAAAAACCAGAAGCATGCTGGCAAAGGCAATGGCCGCAATGGTAAGAAGGGTCCGTCTGGAGTTCCGCCAGATATTTCGCCACGCCATTTTTAATTCCACTGACATGTCAGTTACTCCCTTATAATCCCGGGTTTTTAAGGTTGGTCCGGGTAAAAATACGGTTACTCAAACTTTTTTTAAACTCGATCTCTTCATAAACAAACTGGGTATATTCATCCTGGGCATCGGTCTTCTGCATTTTCCATTTCATGGGAAAAAGTTTGTTGCCGGTCATTTGGATATCCCAGGCTGTCATCACTTTTACGCTCTTAAAATCTTCATCAAAAAATTCTTCTTTTAAAAGGATATTATCCCCACGAATGGTCAGCTTGATCATGCCCCAGATCACAGGGGCATCCGGTTTTGGGAGTGATTTTATTTGATAGAGTTTTTTGCCCTGATCCTGGCGTATCTCCTCCAGGGTATGGACATAATCCCGGATCAGGCTGTCGGTTTTAGCCAGATCATTGTTGGAAAAATCCGATCCCTGCCATCCCTGGGACATCATGGATGGGGGAAGCTTGATCACCCGGTTGACCTTGGGGTTGTACATCCACATCCCCTTGCCAGCTTTCAGGGTACCGTTCCCCTTGTCCTTTGCCGGTTCAATAATCACAAACAAGGAATCAGATTCCCCCCGGGTCCAGGCTTTGAGGGTCATTCGCCGCTCCCAGTCATGGCGGTGAATGGTCATGACCGCGGTTGAGACGGATGCCTGGCCCCGCCAGTAATCAAAGGCGTTCTTTACGATGGTTTCGGCTTCTGTCTGGGCCTGCAGGTTAAAGGGTAAAAAAAGTAT
>CAYWNB010000360.1:0-2883 GCA_964459195.1 uncultured Desulfobacula sp. | reverse complement strand
TTGTCGGGGCGGTGCTCGGCCATCTGCTGATGGGATACAACTTAAGCCTGATGAGTATGATGGGGATCGTGGCTCTGGCCGGGGTGGTGGTCAACGATTCACTGGTGTTCATTGATTACGCCAACCGACAACGGCGTGACGGCGTGGGGGCTGTGGAAGCGATCCGTATTTCCGGCCTGCGCCGTTTCCGGCCCATTATCCTGACCACCCTGACCACCTTCGGGGGCCTGGCACCGATGATTTTTGAAACCTCCCGCCAGGCCCGGTTCATGATTCCCATGGCCCTGTCACTGGGTTTCGGTATTCTTTTTGCCACGGTGATTACCCTGATTCTGGTGCCCTGCCTGTATCTGCTCATCGAAGACATCCACCAATGGATGGGGCATGGCGAGTTGCAAGAGTCAGCGCCTGATGCCATGCCCGTTCAATGCCCAGAATAAGAGAACCTTGGTGATCCAAGATTCAAGCAGATCAGATCAATATTAATTGCCTGCCATCATGGCCGCCACATCTTCCTTGGCGGTTGTGATGGGTTTAATGTCAAATTTTTCAATGAGGACCGCGGCAATTCCCGGAGACAAAAATCCTGGAAGTGTCGGCCCAAGCCGGATCCCTTTGATGCCCAATGACAGCAGTGCCAGAAGAACCAGTACGGCTTTTTGTTCATACCATGCAATATCAAATGAGATGGGCAGGTCATTGATATCATCGAGGCCAAAGGCCTTTTGAAGTTCCATGGCAATCACCGCAAGCGAATATGAATCATTGCATTGGCCGGCATCCAGCACCCTGGGGATACCGCCGATATCGCCCATATCGAGCTTGTTATATTTATATTTTGCACAGCCGGCGGTCAGAATGACCGCATCCTTTGGCAGTTCCTTTGCAACCTGGGTGTAATAATCACGGGTTTTGTGCCGGCCGTCGCATCCCCCCATGACGATGAAGCGTTTTATGGCGCCTGATTTAATCGCTTCAATCACTTTGTCGGCAAGGGCCATGACCTGGCTATGGCCGAACCCGCCCGTGATGTGTCCTGTTTCAAGTTCCTGGGGAGGTGCACAGGTTTTGGCCATTGCAATGATGGCCGAGAAATCTTTTTGCCCGCCTTCTTTTCTGTCTGCAATATGGGGAACCCCGTCAAAGCCGACCGCACCGGTGGTAAATAATTTGTTTTTATAGTCGGCCTTTGTGGGCACAAGGCAGTTGGAGGTAAACAAGGACGGCCCGTTGAACCTGGCCATATCCTCTTTCTGGAGCCACCAGGCATTGCCGTAATTGCCAACGAGATGGGAATATTGTTTGAGCTTGGGATAGTAATGGGCCGGCAGCATTTCACTATGGGTATACACGTCAACCCCCTGGTCTTTGGTCTGTTTGAGCAGATCTTCAAGATCAACCAGGTCGTGGCCGGTGACAAGGATGCCGGGATTTTTTCCCACACCGATATTGACCTGTGTGATCTCAGGGGTCCCATAGGCCTTGGTGTTGGCCGCATCCAGAAGGGCCATGGTCTTAACCCCCATCTCCCCGGTTTTTATCACCAGATTAAATAAATCGTCCTGGGATTTTGTGTTATCCACCAGCGCATCAAGGGCTTCCATTAAAAATTCAAAAATTTCCCGGCAGGATTTTGTGATTTGGTAGGCATGTTCTGCATAGGCAGACATTCCCTTTAGTCCGTACAAGGTCAGGGCTTTTAACGACCGTTCATCTTCGTCTGTTATCTCCAGCCAGCCGCCAGCACCGCTGGCCGCTTTTGCCAGGAGATCCTGGTCATTGCCGGGCACCCAGGTGGCACACTCCGGGACCGGAGAAAGAAAATCAGTGCCGTTTTTTTGTTTGTAGGCATCAAGGAATTGATCTTTTAGCCCGTCTCTGATGGCCACCCCCTGTTTGATGTCCCGGATAAAATCTTCCCGGTCAAAATTGGCATTGGTAATGGTGGCAAACAGTCCCTTGGCGACAAAAAAACCGACCTGGTCATCATAGATGCCCATCTCCTTCGCCTTGACCCCCCAGACGGAAATACCCTTTAATCCCCAAATAAACAGGTCCTGAAGATCGGCAACTTCAGCGGATTTACCGCACATCCCCTGCTTCATGTTGCAGCCTGTGTTTTTCATTGTTTCCTGGCATTGATGGCAAAACATGTATCCCCCTTTTAAAAAGTGTATGGATTATTCATACTGGTTTGTTCGGTTCGTCATCTTGATCTGCGCGTTGGTCTGGAGTGTATGGAATTTTGATGACCAACAGAATACACCAAACGCTTTTAAAAGTATATAAAACAAACAAAAAAAAGGGGGGTCACCCTTGGGTGTCATTACCCTTCCTTCTACTGTTCCCTGTCTTGACAGCGTGTCTTTGAACGATTAGAGTCTATCTGTGATTTAACTGTGGAAAGGAGAAAAATATGGAAAAACATCGTCTTTATATGCTCAATCCCTGGAAGGATACCGATGGCCAGGGTCCTTTTTATTGCCCGGACTGTGGCGTTGTGGAAGGGTTTTTGGCCTATTGCCCTGAAGTGAGATGTCTGGTTGAAATTATTCCTGTGGAGTATCAACGGCCCCGGCCCCTGTTGGTTGAGGCATTGGGAGTTGAAAATCAGGGGTCTCCGGTCCTGGTCCTGGGCGAAGGCTGTGACCTGCCAAAAATGGTCAAAAAAAGTTTTTCAACCGGTCGGTATTTTATGGATGATGCCCTTGAAATTTGTAACTTTCTGGGGAAACTGTTTAATACCCCAAGGCCCCATCCTTAAAGCATTGGAGAATGAAAGCGGTTTCATTCATCAAGTGTCGCTGTTTTTTCGCCGCTGGCTTTCGGTCCAGTCGATCCGGCTCATGAGTCCACGGATGATTTGGATGTCCCGGGGGGTAA
>CAYWNB010000359.1:0-2900 GCA_964459195.1 uncultured Desulfobacula sp. | reverse complement strand
GACAATGCCGGCACAGGCCACATCGTCTACACCGGGATAGCCCATGCCAAATCCGGCCAGCAAAGAGAGTTCAAAAAACGGGGTGTCCGGATCAATGAGGTCTGTGATCAATTCCCTGACCGGACGTTTGTTTCGTTTGGCCAGGGTATCGATGGCTCGCTGGCCCCCGGGCCAGATGGCCTCCTGCTGGCGGGCCGAAAGAGTTGCTTCTTCGTTTTCCCAAAATGCACTTGTTTCAGTCATGGGTTATTTTATCTCCCTTTATATACTGGTTTTCTTTTTTCTCTGAAGGCTGTGAGTCCCTCCACCCGATCTTCGGTGGGGATGGTCACCCGATAGGCATTGGATTCAATGGCAAGGCCCGTGGCAAGGTCGGTTTCAATGCCCTTGTCAATGGCATACTTGGCCATTTCCACGGCAATGGGTCCGGTTTCGGCGATCATGCCTGCCATTTCCATGCAGGCATCCAAAAGTTTTGCCTGGGGGACCACCTGGTTGACAAGGCCGATGTCAAGGGCCTCTGCTGAAGCGACCCGTTTCCC
This sequence comes from uncultured Desulfobacula sp., assembly GCA_964459195.1. Lineage (GTDB taxonomy): Bacteria > Desulfobacterota > Desulfobacteria > Desulfobacterales > Desulfobacteraceae > NBML01. Next base: position 2,358 of record CAYWNB010000359.1, on the reverse strand, counting down.
CGTAAAAATTAATTCCTTGGCCTTTGCCACCCCGATGATCCGGGGCAGTCGCTGGGTACCTCCCCCCCCCGGGATAATGGCCAGCCGGGCCTCGGTGAGTCCCATGGAGGCGGTGTCCGCAGCAATTCGGATATCCGATGCCAGGGCCACTTCGGTCCCCCCGCCCAGGGCGATCCCGTTGATGGCTGAAATGACGGGCAGGGGAAGATTCTGGATGGAAGTTAAGAGGTTGCGGATGGTGAGGATGAAGCGTTTTACCTCATCCGGTGCCAGGGTGGCCCTTTCCTTAAGATCGGCGCCGGCGCAAAAGGATTTTTCTCCGGCACCGGTGATAATGACACACCGGATGTCTGTCCTATATTGCAGCGCTTCTATCTCATCCTTAAGGGCATACAGCAGGTCAAAATTCAGGCAGTTCATTACCCTGGGTCGGTTCAGGGTCAGAAGGATTGCCTGGTTCATTTCTTCTGCCAGCAAAAGCGGTTCGTTGTTCATATTTGTCTCCATTAAAACAGCTTAACAGCCGATATATCTTGCAATAACAAGGCGTTGTACTTCTGAGGTCCCTTCCCCTATGTCAAGAAGTTTCTGGTCCCTGTAAAATCTTTCCACATTGTATTCTTTCATGAGGCCATATCCCCCATGGATCTGGACCGCATGGTTCGCCACCCGGCCCATGACCTCAGAACAGTAAAGCTTGCCCATGGCCGCTTCCTTTTCATAGGGCCTATGGTTGCTTTTTAGCCAGCAGGCTTTGTAGAGGAGGTTTCTGGCGCATTCTATTTCCATTGCAGAATCAGCCAGCTTGAAGGCAATTGCCTGGAATTTGGAAATGGGCTGGCCAAATTGCTGTCTTTCTTTGGCATATTTGAGGGCCAGATCATAGGCACCCTGGGCGCCGCCCAGGCCCATGGATCCGATGGAAAGTCTTCCCCCGTCCAGGGTGGACAGCATCTGGTGGAAGCCGTCCCCCTTTTTGCCTAGAATGTTTTCTTTAGGGACCCTTACATCGTCAAAATAGAGTTCTGCCGTGTTGGAGGCCCGCCACATCATTTTTTTGTGCATGGGAATTGCTTTAAACCCGGGTGTGCCCGCTTCAACCAGAATACACGAATATTCAGGTTTCCCATTGTCACGGGTGCCGGTGATGGCCTGGACCGTGACGCCCATGGTCATGTCACAGGCGGCATTGGTGATAAAGATTTTGGATCCGTTGATTACCCATTCATTTCCGTCCAGAACGGCGGTGGTTTTACTTCCTCCGGCATCGGATCCGGCCGTGGGCTCGGTGAGACCGAATCCCCACAATCCTTCGCCTGCGCAGAGCTTTGGCAGGTATTTATGCTTTTGTTCTTCTGTGCCAAAATAGTAAATCGGACCGATCCCAAGGGAGTTGCCCGCTGCAATGGTGGCTGCCTGGGAGCCGTCTATCCTTGCGACCTCTTCCACTGCAATGATATAAGAGATATAATCCATTGCCTGGCCTTCATATTTTTCTGAAACAAACATGCCGAAAAGACCGATTTCTCCCATTTTGCGAGTGAGCTTGCTTGAAAATTCTTCTCGTTCATCCAGCTCAGCTGCAATGGGGGCAATCTCTTTTTGGGCAAACTTTCTGACTTCCTTACGGATCATCTCCTGTTCTTTGGTAAGGTCAAAATCCACCCTTTGCCTCCTTCATATTTATGGGTTAACTAAAATTTTTGTATATAGGCTTCAGCTCTTGTACTCGGGACATACAAAAAAAAACTGATCGAGCGCTCAGTCTATTTTTAAGATACTATATTTAAAGCAATTATTTTGTCAAACAATTTTTATCCATGGCGGGAAAAAAGAACTCCGGTTATTTTTTTAAGAAACTAATTTTAATCATCCCGGGAAAGAGGTATAATATTTGTATTCAATCAATAGTATCCGGTTGATATGCGGCCGGAAAGGGGGCGTAATGAAGTTTGAAAAAATATTGAACCCGGTTGACGGGTCAGAACACTCCATGAATTCAACCTTGTCTGCCATTGAGCTGGCCAAACAATTTAAATCCAAAATTGTGCTGTTACACTGCCACAGTCGATTTCCCGTGGTATTGTCCGAGCCCTATTTTCAGCAGGCAATAGATGAAATCATGAAAACATCCGAAGCGTTGATAAAACCCTTTGAAAAGGTTCTGGAAGAAAGTGGGGTGGACTATGAGGTCAGAATTTTGGAAGGGCTGCCGGGGAGTACCATTGCGGATATTGTCCGGTTAGAGGACATGGATTTGATCGTCATGGGATCCCGGGGGGTCTCAAATTTTGAAGGGTTGTTTCTGGGCAGTGTGGCCCACCAGGTACTTCATAAGTCCGAATGCCCTGTGTTCAT
>CAYWNB010000358.1:0-2930 GCA_964459195.1 uncultured Desulfobacula sp. | reverse complement strand
TCATCCAATTTTCGACGTTGATGACAATCTGACCGGCTTTAATGGTATTGATAGGAATATCACTTATCGCAAGCAGGCTGAAGAGAGGTCACTAAACAAGAAAATCAAATTAAAGGATACCCTTAAAGAGAGAATAAAAGAACTTGCTTGTTTCTATGGGGTATCTCAAATTATAGAAAATCATAGCGGTGATTATAAAAAAATTCTACAAGGAATTGTTGATTTAGTTCCGAGTGCATTGCATTTCCCAGAGATAGCCTGTGCAAAAATTGTAATAAATAATGAAGAATTTAAGACAAACAATTATAAAAATACCCGATGGAAACAAGTTGCTGATATTAAAATTGACAGCCGAACAGTGGACTTTATCGAAATTGCATACACAATAGAAATGCCTACTCTTGATGGGGGACCATTTTTAAAAGAAGAAATCTTCTTACTCAATTCTCTTGCAGAACGTGTTGGTAACGCAACTATACGTATCCGGGCAGAAGAGGAACTTAGATTAGAAAAGATCGCCTTAGAGAGTAAAAATATCGCCTTGAAGGAAGTTTTAAGCAAAGTACAAGAAGAAAAAGAAGAAATAGCAATGAGAGTTCAGGCGAATGTTGATAAAATTATCATGCCGATTTTTTCAATTCTTGAAAAGAATACGAGTTTTAAAGAGACCCATGTTTTAAATTTGCTTAAAAAAAATCTTGAAGAAGTTACTGCTCCATTCACTAATGCAATATCAAAAGAATTTTTGAGCCTATCACCAGTTGAAATTCAAATATGCAATTACATCAAAAATGGATTCTCAACAAAAGATGTTGCACAGCTGCGAGGAATTGCAATTGCAACTGTTAACCGACACCGTGAACATATCAGGAAAAAATTGAATCTGACAAACAAAAACATAAATCTTGTAACGTACCTTAACAATTATAAGATGAAATAAAATAGTTCAGACCTTGTAAATATTAACCTGCTATGGCCTTTTTTTTTGGATAATTTATCCACTAATCAATGAGATGGTGTTAAAAAAAACTTGAAACTTTGATAACAAAAAGCTATCCATTGAATATGTGCTTAGAATATTTTGGGAAGCTATAGGCTTATTTCAGACACTTTGGGGAGTTCCCAATGTTTGGGTCTGTATTAAAACGATGTAAATGGAAGTAACCCGAAAAGAGTAAAATTGGTACCAATATATTTCAGAACTTTGGAGTGATTATAATTGAGAAAAGATATGAAAGAAGATCAAAATGAGGTGTGATAAATGTGGAAACAAATTAGTAAAAAAAAAATGTGATCTGGTTTCTTATGAATTGACGTGCAAATCCTGTGGATTCATTATAAAAAAAAAGGACCTTGAAAAAATATTCATGAAATCAAAAGGAAACAAAATATTAGGGTTTATATTCATAATCATAGGATTGATTATAGCGTTTGACAATTTTAAAGAACAAAACATATCGAATCTGCTGGACATCCCTATCGAATTATTCTTTTTGGGTTCGTTTGGAACAATATTAATTATAATAGGTGCATTCAGTATCATAGGCAAAATTAATTTACTAAGACATCTTTTGTATTCATATCATATTAGAACGAATTCAAAATTTCAGAGATAGTATTAAAAAATATTAGGAAAAGTGAAGACTACAAAAAAAAGTGAGAAAACCCTGAACAGATCTTATTAGACCTTCTTTTTAAATGAATTTTTTATACCAAGATCAATTGAACCATATTCATATGGGCATAGATTTAAACCCTGCCTATCCGGTTGACACCCAAAGCGACTTTTGATGGTTGTTTTGCCGTAGGTATCAACCGATGGTCGTATTAGAAAGTATGTCGAAGGGATCACTATGTAAACGGCTGCACCCACCTATGCCGGGCTGCACGAAGGTGCTATGAGAATATTCTGGAGTGAATGGCAATAGTTTCTATATCTAACATTTCGCTATTTTGGGAAGCAACCGGATAGGCAAGATTTAAACTCCTGAGAGCAACATTATTTTCAAATCAGATCTGAATTTATAAAAAAATTAAAATGTTATCATTTTCCGATTATCAAGAAATATTAATTTCATTTTGTCGTTGTAAATTAATGGTCCCTTTAAAACACAAAGGGACCATTTAGATTAATAGTCTATCACCAACCACCTGTCAGGCTATTTGCAGTATTCTGCAATAATTCTCCTATACCTCCAGGTTGACGCAAAAATTCGACAAAAGTACTTGCCGGTTTAGCCAAAAACGAATTCCCACCATTTAAATAATCTGCGGCACCAATAGCATAGAGGATAAAAATAGCATAAAGGACACCTAAAACAGAAACATGCTTCATATTCATTTCTTCACTGAAATAATAGATACCAATTGTAATAATGGTAACAAGCAGAAGCATGATCCGGATATCGATAAAAGTTGGACCAGCTTCAATGAAGTTAATTTTTTGGCCTGTAAACAAGAGAAAAATAGCAAGAGGAAGCCCCATACTGATGGTGATATCAAATATATTGAATCCCAGTACATTTGATAATGCATCATCATAGTTCCCTTTTTTTGCATCCTTAATAGAAATGATGGTATCCGGCACACTGCTCGCCGCAGCAACGAGGATCAATGCAATAAATAAAGGATTTATATTCATTGCTTCAGCAATTCCTTTACACCCTTCAACCAGTCCGGCACATGCTGCTGCAATGACCAATGTAGCACAAATTAACAATACCCAACAACGTCCAGTAACACCTTCTTTGGATTTAAACTGATACCTTACAAACCAGGAGTCGAACTCTTCGTCATCGTCATCATCCTCTTCCTCTCCATTGTCCTTATTCTTCATGGAGAGCAAAGTATAGGAAAGGTAAATGAAATAAAAACTAGTAAAAATCCACCCATGCCAATGGGTAATATAATTACTTGATAATAAGACCAAA
>CAYWNB010000357.1:0-2936 GCA_964459195.1 uncultured Desulfobacula sp. | reverse complement strand
TTGGTTATCATAAGATTGGATGTCAAAAGAAGTAGTGGAACGAACATCTTTCGTCAAAATTTGGATTCGGTCCGACATCTGGTTCTCAGCGATGTTTTTTGTTGCCAGTTCGGCCAACTGGGACTGAATTTCAATACCGATGATGTGGACATTCCTGTATCGAAACCCGAGAATTAAAGGGATAATACCGCATCCGCATCCAATATCAATGATTTTACATCCTGGGCGAGGCATCACCTGGGCGGCAAGGATAACAGGGTCCATGGAATACCGGTACCCTTCTGCTGGCTGGTGAATTTTTATCTGGTTTTCAAAAAAAGTGTCAACTGTGGATTTTACCAATTTTAAACCGAATCTGTCGGACAATATCTTTGTCCATCTGTTTATTGAGCGTCGCAATTATCTCTCGTTCGAGAAATTTGAGCTGATGAATCCAGGCGGAACTTGAGACATTGACCGTAAGCTGACCATCCTTAAAGGCGTCTGGCTTGGCATTCATGGCAACGGGCCTGCCCACGGCGCAATCCCATATATCCCATATCCGGGCCATGTCCATATCCCTGGCAGGTCTGTATCTTCCCAGAGCCGAGCCTAGGATGTCGCTGATATGAATGAGCTTGCTGTCTTTTCTTTTTGTCATTTGCGTTTTTTGTTTAACCTGATATATTTGATCCAATATTTTTGACCCAATATTTTTGATCTGGATACCTGTCGGCTTGATTCTTCTCTTCTTGTAGTTTGTTTTTAATACCACATTCTATTCATGGAACATACCCAAAGTTTTTTTAAGTTGTGTACTTTGAAATTAAAGGCCGACCTGTGCTATAATCAAATAAATATTGCCTTTTAGGGTTGATAATTATAAAAACGGTTATATTTTTTCTATAAAATTATATTAAAATACTGGGGAAATTATGAGAAGGTTTATTAACAATCATTTACACAGGATTTATCTATGAATTGGGATTGGGAAAAGCTACGGGATAACCAGCAAAAGTATGAGAAAAAACAGGGGGGTAGTGGCCCGGGTATGCCCAGGCCTCCCCAGATGGATGAACTCCTCAATAAATTTAAAGGGTTTCAATTCCCTGGCGTTTTCTTGGTGGGTCTTATTCTTATCGCCCTATATTTTGGATCCTCTACTTTCTTTACGGTGGATCGAAATGAGGTGGGGGTGATCCAACGATTTGGCAAATATAACAGACTTGCCCAGCCCGGGTTGAATTTTAAGTTGCCCTCGGGTATCGAAAGGGTGACCAAGGTCAATGTTAAAACCCCGGAAACAGAAGAATTCGGTTTTAACACCTATGGTTCCAGTGATAAATACCGATCATCGGCAGCCACCCCGAGACAGGAGTCTTCTTTGATGCTGACCGGAGATTTAAATGTTGCCGTGATTCCCTGGATTGTCCAGTACAGACGGTCAGACCCCCGGGCCTTCCTGTTTAACGTCAAGAATGTCAAATCCTTGCTGCGAAGTATGTCAGAGTCAAGCATGAGAACCGTTGTGGGGGACAGGAGCATCAATGAAGTGATCTCCAGCCGTGAGGAAATTGCCCTGGCTGCCAAGGAGATGCTTCAAAAGGAAATGGATAATTCCAAGGCCGGTATCAGTATTGTCAACATAGAGATGAAAAAGACCAATGTGCCAGAACCGGTTCAGGCTTCATTTAATGAAGTAAACCAGGCCATTCAGGAAAAAGAACAGACCATATACAAGGCCAGGGAAGAATATAACAAGGCGGTTCCCCTTGCAAGGGGTGAGGCCAAGCGGCTGATTCTGGATGCAGAAGGGTATGCCATTGACCGTGTTAACCGTGCCCAGGGTGATGCAACCAAGTTTAAAGCGGTGTATGACGCCTATGCCCAGGCAAAGGAAGTGACCAAAAAACGAATGTATCTTGAGGCCATGCTGGAAGTCATCCCAAACCTTGGCTCAAAATATATAATTGATTCTGATCAGAAAAATCTATTGCCGTTTTTAAATATGGGGACCAATGGATCAAATCTTGTATCTCCGGATAATCTCCTTCGGAAGGGTGAATAACGATGAATAGCAATACGATAAAAATATTGATTGTGACGATAGCTGCGGCGGTCCTTGTGCTGGTCTTTAGCTCGGCCTACATGGTGGATGAGACCGAGCAGGTGGTGATTACCCAGTTTGGCAGGATTGTGGGGGAGCCTGTCAAGGAGCCCGGTTTAAAATTTAAGACACCCTTTATTCAAACGGCCAACTATTTCCCCAAAAACCTGTTGGAGTGGGATGGTGATCCAGGCCAGGTGCCCACAAAGGATAAAACCTATATCTGGGTGGATACCTTTGCCCGGTGGAAAATTTCTGATCCCGTTCTCTATTTCCAGACAGTAAAAGATGAATTTTCCGCCCTAAAGCGCCTGGACGACATTATAGATCCTGCCATGCGGAACCTGATCACCTCATATCCCCTGGTTGAAACGGTTCGAAATACAGACCGGGCCATGGATACCTTTGATGTCGCCAACGATGATGAAAATAAGAACAGGCGTGTTCGGTATCAGGTGGATCTGGGCCGGGATGAAATCACCCGTCGAATTGTGGCCCAGTCCAGAACAAAGCTTGAAGGATTTGGTATAGAACTTGTGTATATGAAAATAAAGCGGGTCAATTATATCGACAGTGTCCGGCGTTCTGTCTACGACCGGATGATTGCAGAAAGAAACCAGATTGCAGAAAAATTTCGTGCAGAAGGAAAGGGAGAGGCCAGTAATATAAGGGGTGAGAAAGAAAAAGAACTCCAGAAAATAAAATCAGAGGCCTATCGAACTGCCCAGGAAACCAAGGGTCATGCCGATGCAAAAGCCACCCAGATATATGCGGATGCATACGGGGTGGATCCGGACTTTTATGCCTTCCAGAAAACAATGGAAGTTTACAAAAAGAGTCTTTCCAAGGA
>CAYWNB010000356.1:0-2944 GCA_964459195.1 uncultured Desulfobacula sp. | reverse complement strand
CTCATTACGGAAAACGACAATTATCTGCATATTGAATGCAAATCAGCCATCATGGGGTTTGTCGATGACCTGGAGTTTTATTTTTCCAAAGAAAAGGTTATCCAGGTGCGATCAGCCTCCCGGCTTGGATATTCCGATTTCGGTGTCAACCGGAAGCGGGTGGAAAAGCTGCGGGAACTGTTTGCTGCAAAATAAATTGATTTATAAAAAATTAACGTAAGAAGTACTGACTTAAAGAGAAAGCACATATCCACCCAAATTGCCTCCCTTAAATTTTGGTGTAACTGAATCTGCACAACTCTGGATTAAAATTTGTCTTGACACACCGCTAATCGTTTGCTAACGAACGTTTGTATGCAAACAAAACACATCCCCCCTAAATACTTTATATGTTCCCTGGCCACCCAGGCGGTCCGCAAGATGGTGGCCTATTATAACCGCAGTCTTGAACCCCTGGGCCTCACTGCCCAACAGGTGATGGCCTTGGGGATTCTCTGGCAGGAGGGGGGATTAAGTCTGGGCGTCTTTGCACAGCGGGCCGGCATGGGCAAAGCTGCCGCCGTCACCATGATCAAACGGTTGGAACTCATGGCGCTTATCACCAAAAAAACAGATCCCAAGGATGCCCGCCTCAATGTATTAACACTGACGGACAAAGCTGAGAAAATTGCGCCTGAGCTATTGGCTCTGGGCACACAGCTTGAAAAAAGCATTGAAGCGGCAGTGGGAGAGCAAGACATGGCCTCCCTGATCAAGGGGTTGTGTGTAATTCGTGATTTGGATCTTTAATCTTTAACAACATCACAGGTTTTTTAAATGAATCCACTAAAAACTGCAATTGCAAACCAGCAGACCGCATTATCTGAATTTCAATCCAAACGCCTTTTAAGCACTGCTGGCATCCCCGTAACCCAGGAAAGATTGGTACAAAGTGCTAAGGACGCCGTTGCCGCAGCAAAATTCATAGGTTATCCCGTGGTCCTCAAAGCCTGTTCCTGGCAATTGATGCACAAAAGCGAACAGGACTGTATTGAACTCAAACTAACATCTGCCCGGGCGGTTCAAGACGCCTATGACCGGATTTGTGAAAAAACCACCCTTCCTCTGGAAGGGATTCTAGTTCAGGAGATGGTGGCAGGTCAGCGGGAATTGATGGTGGGGTTGAACCGGAACCCTCAATTTGGTGCCTGTGTCATGCTGGGATTTGGGGGCATCATGGCCGAAGTGATCAAGGACACGGTATTTCGGGTGGCCCCCTTTGATCGAGTGGAAGCCCTTGATATGATAAAGGATTTAAAATCAAATCCCATGCTCGCAGCTTTCCGGGGTCAGAAGCCTGCTGATCTGGAGGCCATCTGCCACACCCTTATCGCCGTTGGTCAGCTGGGCCTAACAGAGGATGCAATTGCAGAAATCGATATCAATCCCCTGATTATCTCCCCCGACGGTTCCATAAAAGCCGTGGATGCCCTCATTATCTTACAGAGGAAAATCTCCCTATGATCACTTCAATTTTAGAAAGCCCGCTTTATCCCATTGCCAACCCCAAGAGCATTGCATTTTTCGGTGCCTCCAATAATTATTCTGCCATGGGCTCCGGTATTTTGAGTACCATTCTGTCCGATGGATATGAAGGGAATATCTATCCGGTTCACCCAAAGGAAAAGACCGTTCTAAATCTGCCCGCCTATTCAACGGTCAAAGAGATCCCAACTATTGCGGATATGGCCTTTATTGTTCTGCCCACTAAAATCGTTGCCCAGACCCTTAAGGCCTGTGGAGAAAAAGGGATCCGCCATGCCGTTATTGTCTCGGCCGGTTTCAACGAAGTGGGCGGACAAGGGGTTGAACGCCAACAAGAGTTGCAGCAGATTGCCGACCAATACCAAATCCGATTTACCGGCCCCAATTGTATTGGGGTTGCCAATTCCCATATTAAATTAAATGCCACCTTTCTCCCATCGGAAGGGCAAAAGGGGTTTATCGGCATGGCCTCCCAGAGCGGCAGCTTTATCACCCAGATGTTCAGTTATCTGGACCAGCGCTTCGGCCAGGGGTTCAGCACCGGGTTCAGCCTTGGCAATGAAGCCAACATCGACATGGTGGATTGTATCGAATATCTGGGTGCCTGCCCCAACACCCGAGCAATAGCCCTTTATATTGAATCCATCCGCCAGGGGCAAAGATTCATTGAAATTGCCCGGAAGGTATCCCGACACAAACCCATTGTTGCTTTTTATGCCGGGGGATCTGAAACCGGAAAAAGAGCCTGCCTCTCCCATACCGGTTCCCTGGCAGGACCGGACCGGCTCTATGACGGTGTTTTCAGGCAGAGCGGCATTATCCGGGCCCACACCATCGAAGAATTGTTTGATTTTTGCTATGTCCTGGGCTCTTCTCCCCTGCCCCGGAGCAACCGGCTTATCATTCAAACCCATTCCGGTGGACCTGGGGCTGCTGCTGCGGATGCCTGCGAACGCGCGGGGTTAGAACTGCCCCTGCTATCTTCAAAAACCCTTGAGGATCTCGCCTCCTTCATACCCCACACAGGCAGCGTAAACAATCCCATTGACCTGACCTATACTAAAAACCCATTGGATTTTTTCCATGGGATTCCCAAGGTATTATTGGAAGAAAAAGGGGCCGACGGAATGCTGATATACTTTCTGGCCTCTGTTGAAATGGTCCGTAAGGCTCTGACCGGTATGGGAGTAGCAAAAGAGGAGCTTGATACCCAGATCAACACTATTGTGGACGCCCAGTGCCATTCCATAGCCTCGCTTATCAAAACCCATGGAAAACCCATTGTCGGCTTTTCATTTATGACAAGGGCGAATCATTTTGTTGCAGGACTTCAAGATCGAGGAGTTCCTGTGCTCCCCAGTCCGGAAAGGGCTGCCAGGGCATTCGGGGCCATGGTTGACTATAAACGGCTCCGGGATAA
>CAYWNB010000355.1:0-2970 GCA_964459195.1 uncultured Desulfobacula sp. | reverse complement strand
TATTTTTCATCTATTCCATAGGATGCACGAATATGAAAATAGTCGGTGTTTTTATCGAAAATGCAGAGTGCTGCACCTTTTGCATCAAGACCCTGGGTTGTATTGGAAACAATAAGTTCAAGCACTTCATTCAAATTGGTTTTACTGGTTGAATGAACGACTTTACTCAGTTCTCGAAACATCCGATAAAATTTTTCAAATTGTTTTGATTCAGTCATTTGCTGCCTTTAGTCCTTAAATCAACAATAAACAAGGGGATATCCATGCTATAGGGTTGTTTGTCTTACCAGGCTTCCCGTTCGAGGCGTTTGTAAATGAACATCAACTGCTTTTGTGTCAGTTCTCCGACATTTTCATTTATCCATTGCAGGTCACCGGATGCAATGGCCGCTTTTGCCTCGGAGGTTAATGTATACTCTGCCAGTGCGGCAGTTCCTTCTTCCATAAGGTGAAGCCAAAAATTTTCATCTTCTGATGTCCGGTTCAATACGTTCAATACTTCTCTTTTTTCGATGGATTTATTGTTTTGAGAATTAAGGAGGGGTAAATTTTCCTGACGGGTTTTTAAAGCGTTAAAATCAAGGGCATCTTTGATGGCTGTTTTGATCTGTTCCTCGGTAAACGGCTTGGAAATAAAATCATGGGCCCCCAGTTTCATCGCATCGACGGCCAAGCTGCTGGTGGCATAACCGGTCATCACAATAACACCCGTGTCAGGCTTGGTTTCTGTTGTCCTTTTTACAACCTGCATGCCGTCAATATCCGGAAGGTGTAAATCTGCCATCAGAAGGTCATAGTCATATTTCCCAATGGCATCCATGGCGCCAAGCCCCGTTCCCTGAAGTTCAACATCATATCCTTGTTCCTCCAGAATCATTTTCAGCCCTTTTGCAACATTTAAATCATCTTCCATAATCAATATATGCGGCTTAGTGGTTTCTTTTGTTTTATCTCTTTCTTTTAAATCAATCATGTTGGTCTCCTTTTTTATTTTATTTTTTATTATAACTTACCCATACCCTATAGCAGAGGGTGTGCCAGGGGGTGAAAAAAAATAAAATAGGAAATAAAGTGAAAATTTTATTTGTTAAATCAATGGCTTATATTAAAATTTTTAATCGCGATGATTTTTAAGAATGCAGGATTGAACGAGTTTTCGTATATAAAAATATATGCCGGATGAAGAACATATGACCTTTCTTAAGGGACAGGCCTACCGCGGGGACCGTATATTTTAATATATGCCATATATTAAAATATATGACAGTCTATTGTTTTAACGCCTCAGGCGAGGTGATCTCGTATTTTTTCAGTAGGGTTGAAAAGTTAGAACGTTGCATTCCCACCGATTTTGCGGCGTTGGTAATATTGCCGTCGGATTTTGAAAGCGCTTTTTTTAAGAAAGCAGCCTCTATTTTGTTGAAATGATTCTCAATGAAGCTTTTTTTTACGGCCTTGAGTTCATCAATATTTCTGGGAACCGGTATGTCATCGGCGGTGTCATCTTGCCGGATTTCAAGATTGTCATATAAGAGGTTTTTGTTTAATTGGTTTCCATCGGACAGGATCACAAGCCGTTCAATAACGTTTTTTAATTGCCTTACATTACCCGGCCAGTCAAAGTTTACAAGGATTTTAAGGGCATCATCTGAAAAGCCTGATATCTTTTTTCCGGTTTTACGGCAGAACCGCCTGAGGAAATAATATGCCAGGGTGGGGATATCATTTTTTCTGTCCCTTAAGGGAGGAATGTGTATGGGGAATACATTTAAACGGTAAAACAGGTCCTCTCTAAATTTTTTTTCTTTCACCATCTGCTGCATGTCCATGTTCGTGGCCACAATAATCCTGGCATTTGTTTTTTTTCCCTGGCTGGCCCCAACTGGTTTATACTCCCCTGATTCCAGCACCCTTAGAAGTTTGCCCTGAATCTCCATATCCAGATTGGTCACCTCGTCCAGAAACAGGGTGCCGTTTGAAGCAATTTCAAAAATACCCGGCATTGTTTTATCTGCCCCGGTAAACGCACCTTTAACATGACCGAAAAGCTCGCTTTCCATGAGCGAAGGGGAAAAAGTGTTGCAATCCACTGCCAGGAAACGGTTGGCGGCTCTTTTGCTGTGGGTATGAATGGCATTTGCAAACAATTCTTTGCCTGTTCCACTTTCTCCGTCAAGCAAAACTGTGCTGTCCAAAGGGGCCACCCGTTCTATTTTTTTAAAAACTTCAACTATCAGGGGATTTTTCCCAATAATATTATTAAAACTGAATGTGTCATAGAGTTGTTTTTTTAAAGACAGGTTTTTTTGAATAAGTTTTCTGTTCTCCAATGCCTTAAGAACGGATTGGACGAGATTTTTTTCATCAAACGGCTTTGTAATGAAATCAAAGGCACCGTTTTTCATCGCTTCCACCGCATTCTCAACTGTTCCATGCCCGGTCATCATGATGATACAGACATCATTTTTTTTTTCATTAATTTCTTTTAGTATTTTAATACCGTTCATATCCGGCAGCTTGATATCCAGAAGGACCAGGTCAAAAGAATTGTTTGATATTTTTTCCAGTCCTTCCTGGCCTGAATATGATATATCAACATCGTATCCATTTTCTGAAAGAATAAGTTTACACCCATGACAGATAGACGGTTCATCATCCACAACTAAAATTTTTTGCAAATCATTCATTCTTTAAACTTTTTATTATCCCCCAACCCGTTCAAAATTAGCAGTTCAAAATTAGCCAGTTTAAAATATTTTCATAGTAATACCAGAAACGATGGCCATTATGCAAAATGTGTTTGTAAAAAGTAAGAACAATGTCAGAAAAGTATTATTAAAGGCTATTGAAACCTGGATGCAATAGAATCAATGGCATCCTGAGCCGCTTCTTTGAGATCCTCATTTTCCAAGTTTCGGATGCGTTTTTCCACCCACCTCTTTGTTTCAATGTTCCCTGTTTCTCCAAGGG
>CAYWNB010000354.1:0-2976 GCA_964459195.1 uncultured Desulfobacula sp. | reverse complement strand
TTTTTAAAGCATTCAGCCTGTCAAATCCTGAAATTCTTGGAGATTTAGATCAAGCTGAATATATTCCCGAATTTTTTCATTTTTTTTCAACAGGTTTTGCAGATATTCAATTCGGAGTGTTGTTGTTGGATGGGTGCTTAAAAAATTCAGAGAATTTCCTATGTTGGAAATGGCTTTTTCAGCCTTGCTTTCATTTTGTTTTTTTAAAAGAAGCTTGAAAAAATCAATCATACCCTGTGGATTGATACTGGCTTTTTCAAGATATGACCAGCCAATGTCATCTGCTTCCTGTTCATAACCCCTGGAATATTTCCTTGTCAGCAATAATGCGCTGTTATCAACAAGAACTGCTGCCAAACCTGTGGCATCCCCGAAAAAGGCTTGGAGCAGTGCAAAGATTCCCACAGAGGAAATAAGCTGTCTGGTTCCGTGCTGCAAGGTTACGTGGGCTGTTTCATGAGCAAGCACACCGGCAATTTCTTCAGGAGTAGCTGCGGAACCGATCAGGCCGGTGTTCAATATTATGATTCCACCCGGAAGGGCAAAGGCATTGACAGCCGGATCTCTGGCAATATGCACTTTAAAGGAATAGCGCTTCTGTGAGATTTTGCTGAAAAGGGGTGTGGTGATTTTTTTGAGGATCTGCCCTGCCCTGTCATTATCCACAAATCCTTTTTCCGCTTTTATCTGCAAAAATGCAGCTTCTCCCAGCTTCTGCTCCCAGGCCGGGGGAATGCGTTTTGCCAGTGCTTTCACCAGGGGTTCTTTTAAGACAAAAAGGCCGTACAGGGATGCTGCACACAGGACAAGGATAAATGCAAGGATCATAAACGCGCGGGATTTCCCCTGTTTAATCTTTGCTGTCTGTTCTGCAATTTTGGAATGAGAATTTAAGTATGAGTCTTTGAGCAGTTTGTGATCTGTGGTGCAGACTGTCCATGCCGGATAACTGACATGGGTCAGGAAAATCATTTTGTCATTGGCACCCCCGGCCTTTATCATAAGGGTATTTAAGGGAAAGGTGACTCTATTATCTCCCGATTTGAAATACAAAGTATTTTTATCAAGAGTAATCTCCCCTAAAAACCGGTTGTTCTGCTCAAATGCGCTGGCTTTGTAATAGTGAAGGTAAGTCATGTTTTTTCCTGAATTTTTTCAACCACGAATAACACGAATTAAGAGTTATATAATAGACATTATCGGAAACAAGCAATGCTGTTTTAATAATATATTTTATGTCCCATAAGGATAATAAATATAGCCCGGCAGTTTACTACCGGGATTGTGAAGCCATATTTAATAAGTCCCCAGGAACGGCAGAACATATTGAATATGCTTATTTTTCTATCGTCCTTACTGGACTTGGATGTATTTGTTTACCATGTCCCGGCAATAAATTGCATTGCTATTTTCTTACACCCCTATGGGGTTAAAAAAATTGCAGATGTTATTTCCGATAACGTCTAATATTCTTGTCATTCGTAGTTTTATATGTCATTTCACCGGCATGAACTGCCGAATCCATGAGCCGAATCCCTTGGGATTGCGTGTTTGAATAAGTACTCGTCCAGGCCCCCGAAACCGGCAGACCAAGCCTTCTCCTGATGTAAAAGAAGAAATCCAGCCTGACGAGGCTTTCTCAATATTATACTGCATTGTTTCCGGCCATGCCACCAGATGGCAGTTGTCAATAATAATCTCTTCACCTGCTGCCAGATCCATGGGATGGATGGAACCGTATGAACTCACAAACAGAGTCCCTTTGCCGCTGACCCGGATAACAAAAAAGCCTTCCCCTGAAAAAAGCCCTTTGCTCAGATTTTGCATTTTGGTTGAAACGGTTAGACCCTCGGAACCCGCAAAAAAGCCGTCTTTTTGAAGAACATAGGAGGTAATACCGTCCATTTCTATGTCCATAATATCTCCAGGAATTGCCGGGGAAAGATAAACATCTCCGGGTCCCTGTTGAGAAAGAAGTGTTTGAAAAAAGAATTTTTCACCGGAAAGCATCCTGCCAAGCCCGCCCAAAACACCGCCTTCCATTTTACCTTCAACACTGACATTTGAACTCATTGCCACCATTGCATCGGATTCGGCTTTGATCTTTTCCCCTGCATTGAGCCTGACCTTGAGCATGGTAAATGCTCCCTTGTGAAGATATTCGTAATTTTTATTAGCAATGCTCTGCTGAGAAGGTGAAGGGCCAGGATTAGCCAGCTGCTGCGGTTTTTCTGTTTCTGTCAATTCTTTTTTAAAATCAGCAAACATATCAGCCATTTTTCATTCCTTTCCTTTAAATTTACGCTGTATTAATAATTAGGATCTTCATCTAATAATAATACCCTGCGCCCGGATTCTATAATCTTCCAGGTCAGGGCACAGCCCACTACAAAATTATTATTTTTCTGACAAGAGGGCTGTCTTTAAACACTGCTCCGTTAATATTGTCCCATCTTACATATCCGCCCACAGAAAGGCTTTTGGTTAAGGTTTTCTGCAAAAATCCTGTCAGGGAAAAATTTACTTAACCTGAATCCGATTCATAATAATTTCTTTCAGGGGTAGTATATTCCGGTTCTACATCATAAAAATAAGCGGTTAGACGGCTGTCTGCAAAATCAACTACTGCATTCACTCCAAATATTAATTTTATATCTTTAAACAATTCTTTATTATTAGAGCCTCTTGCAGAGATACGAATATCTTGCCTTGCTTGACTACATTCTGTATCAGTAATATTTGATAGCACATAGTAGTGTATACAAGAATTTCAAAATGTTTTATCTGCAAGAGCTTCATTATATATCAGATTGATTCCTTCGCGCAATTCCTGATATTTTAAGTCAAGCCCCCCGTCAAATCCCAGGGAAGATGCTGCCCTTAAACTGGACTCAAGATACAGGTTATCATATTGGTCTTTTCCCATAAAAAAAATAGGATAGGAAGACGCTTTTGTCAAGAAAAGTATGAAAAATT
>CAYWNB010000353.1:0-2981 GCA_964459195.1 uncultured Desulfobacula sp. | reverse complement strand
TAAAAGGAAGGCGCATTGCCCTGACAGGCCCGGATGCCTCCCACACCATCGGCCCTGGGACACGGGTGATGGATGCAAAGGGAAGCACCCTGATCCCCGGTCTCATAGATGGGCATACCCACCTGGCCCTGTGGCTGAGCATTCCTGAATTTTTAAAACACGCCATGAAAGGCGGCACCACCACCATTATTACCGAGTCCATGGAAGTTTTTCCCGTTGCAGGAGTTGACGGAGTGATGGATTTTCTGGCCTCGTTAAGGGACCAGCCCATAAAACTGCTGGCCACAGCACCGGGCATGGGGTCCATCAGCCAGGCCACCCTGGGGGTCCCCCAAAAAACCATGCAACACCTCATGGCCCAAAAAAATATTCTTGGCATGGGCGAATCCTATTGGCAGTCTGTATTTCAAAATCCAGACCGGTTCCTGACCAATTTTGAAACCGTGCTGGGCTGTGGGAAACGTCTTGAAGGCCATTCTGCCGGTGCCCGGGGGAACAAATTGTCGGCCTATGCCGCCATGGGAATTTCTTCCTGCCACGAACCCACCACCGCAGAAGAGGCCCTGGAAAGATTGCGCCTCGGGATTTATGTAATGGCAAGGGAGGGCAGCATCCGCCGGGAGCTGGAAGCCATTTCAGTGATCAAGGACCAAGGGATCAGCCTTCGACGACTCATCCTGGCCACCGACGGCATCTCCCCGGCAGATCTTTTGGACCTGGGATATATGGAATACCTGGTTCAAAAGGCCATTGACTATGGATTTAATCCCATCACAGCCGTGCAGATGGCCACCTTGAACGTGGCCGAACATTTTGGGCTGGACCATGCCATTGGCGGCATTGCACCGGGAAAGATCGCAGACATGGTCATCATCCCTGATCCCCGGACCATCCGGGCAAAGACGGTCATCAGCAATGGCTGTGTCATTGTTGAAAACGGCCAATTGTCCGTTAGCCCCCGGCACCACGCCTACGCCCATAAAAGCCTCAACACAGTGACGCTTCCCAGACGCTTAACCCCGGATGATTTCAGGATTAAGCTCGATAATGATGCCCCGAAAAAAAAAGTGCATATCATTGAGATGGTCACCGACCTTGTCACCCGGGAAAGCATTGAAGAGATAGAAGTGGTGAACGGCGAACTAACGACGAGCCGGAAAAAAAACCTGGCAAAAATAACCGCCGTGGACCGGACCCACACCCCGGGAAAAATGTTTACCGGCCTCATCAAAGGGTTCGGCCTGACATCCGGGGCAATGGCCTGCAGCGCTTCCTGGGACACCTCCTGCATCATTGTTGTGGGCACCAATGGATCCGACATGGCCCTGGCGGTCAATCGAATCCATGATCTCCAGGGGGGAATTGTGATCTGCGAAAACAAAAAAATCCGCTACGAGCTAGCCTTGCCTGTTTTTGGCATCATGTCCGAGCTGCCCGTTGAAGAGATAGCCGATCACATGGAACAAATCAAAACAATTATGGCAGAACTCGGGGTTGATTTCCCAGATCCCGTGCTGACCCTGACCACCCTGACCGGGGCTGCCATCCCCTATTTGCGCATCTGTGAACAAGGGCTGGTGAATCTTAAAGATGGCATGACACAAGGCCTATTTCCCGATCAAGCAACGGGGAAATCATAATGGCTGAGCGTCAAAAAAGCCCTTTTTTTTACGGCTACATTATTATTTTATCCGGATTTTTCATACAGGCCTTTGTTTGGGGTATCAGTAATAGTTTCGGCGTATTCTTTGATCCCTTGATCAAGGAGTTTGGATGGTCACGGGCCACCATTTCAGGGGCTGCCTCCCTGGGATTTTTAGTCCACGGATCTGCCAGCATGGTTCTGGGAAACCTGAACGACAGGTTCGGCCCTCGGATCATCATGAGTGGATGCGGTGTCTTCCTGGGCCTTGGGTTTCTACTGATGGCAACACTTCACCAAGCCTGGCAACTGTATCTGTTCTATGGCCTGATTACCGGCATCGGCCTTGGCGGCATTGATGTTATCCCCTTATCCACCGTGTCCAGGTGGTTTAAAAAAAACCGGGGGATGATGAGCGGCATCATTAAAGTCGGAACAGGGGTTGGCATGCTCACCATGCCCTTTTTCATCACCTGGCTGATACAGCATTATGGATGGCGAATAGCCTTTATGGTATTGGCGTTTATTATCATCCTCTCTGTTTTATTTTTTGCCCAGTTTTTGGTTCGGGATCCAATCTTGAAATCACAATTCATTGACAATGAAATTCAGGGGGCAGCTCAACCAAAGAACAAATCAGAAGAGGGCTTAACCTTTCAGGAGGCGATTGCCACCCGGCAATTATGGACAATTTGTTTCATCTATTTTATTATTCTTTTTTGTGTATACACCATTCTTATACACATTGTTCAGCATGCCATTGACCTTGGCATCCCGTCGGGCTTTTCCGCCGGCATTCTGTCAACCATCGGCGGCGTCAGCATTGCGGGCCGGTTCTTGATGGGCGGGGCAGCTGATAAAATCGGTGAAAAATCAGCCCTGTTGATCTGCCTTCTGTGTTTACTCACCTCCCTTGTCTTTTTGCAGGCGGTACAAACCCTGGGGATGTTCTATCTGTTTGCTGCTGTGTACGGGTTTGCCCACGGCGGATTTTTCTCCCTGGTCTCCCCCTTAATCGCTAAATTTTTCGGGACAAGATCCCATGGCCTTCTCTTTGGGATTGTCATCTTCAGCAGCACCATTGGAGGGGCCATCGGTCCGTTTATGGCGGGGTATATTTTTGACCTGACCGGAAGTTACAAAACGGTCTTTATGATTCTGGCAGTTTTATGCACCCTTGCCTTAATGTTGGCAACATCGCTTAAACCCCTTCTTGTCCAGAGCACTGACCCTTAAGTAAAATTTTAAACCCCCTTGAAATCGGCATCTCTTCTCTCAAGAAAAGACTGGATGCCCTCCTTAAAGTCTTCACTTTTCATGATGGGCACAAGATCCGGCA
>CAYWNB010000352.1:1748-2988 GCA_964459195.1 uncultured Desulfobacula sp. | reverse complement strand
CCGTGAGATACCGGCCGCCGGCATTGATTCGTTTGACGGCTTCAACCAATTGTTCCGGCGCAGACTGTTTGGTAACATATCCCATGGCACCGGCCTCAATGGCCCGAATAACATATTGTTCTTCATCGTGCATGGTTAGAATCAGTACGGGAATATCCGGGCAGTAGCTGGCCATCCGGGCCACCACTTCAAGACCGTCCATTCCGGGCATTGAGATGTCAATGACAGCCACGTCCGGGTTTTTTTCCATGGCCTCGTCAAAGGCGGTTTCCCCGTCGGCAGCTTCTGCAATGACCTTTATTTCATTGCTGTCTTCAAGTACCCTTCTTAAGCCTTCTCTGACGATACGATGGTCGTCTGCAAGCAATACCTTGATCATGGTTTATCCTTTTATCGTTACGTTACAACAGATTTTGGTTCCTTGGGACTTGGCAGTTTCAATGGTCAGTCGTCCGCCAGCAAGGTTTGCTCTTTCCTGCATGCCTTCAAGTCCAAAACCGTTTCGATCTGTGGTGTTGCCAAGATCAAATCCGCAGCCGTCATCTTCAATGGTGAGGACAATGCCCTGCTGATCCATTCTCAATTCAACCAGGATGGTGTTGGCACAAGAATGCCTCAATGAGTTGGTTACCGCTTCCTGCCCGATTCTGTATAGAGCTGTGGCAAGTGTCTTGTCAATTTCCGGGAGAACATCATGGTGGAAAACGCAGGAAACATTCGATCTTTTTTCAAAATCTGACACCAAAGATTCAAGGGCATCGGTCAGGCCCAGATCATCCAGAACCCGGGGCCTCAGGCGGTAGGCCATATCCCTGACATCCTCTATGGTATCATCAATAAGGGCACTCATTCTTTTTGCCCTTTCCCAGGCCTTGGCATCAATTTTTATCAGATAGCGTTCGATCCAGACGGCATCAATGCGCAGGGCTGTCAGCACCTGACCCAGTTGATCGTGGAGTTCTTGTGCCATCAGTTCCTTTTCTCTTTCCTGGGAGGCAATGATATTTTTGGACAGGTTCTTCAGACTTACCTGGGCCTTTTCCAGCTGGGCAGTTCGTTTTTTAACCTGGCCTTCAAGGTCCAGGGAGTATTGGGACAGCTTTTCCTTGGCCATCTGCAGATCTTTCTGGGCAAGATTTTTTTCTGTGACATCCACGCTGACGGCAAGGGAGCGAATAATTTCTCCTTCTTCATTCCTCATTCCGTAGCAGGAGAGCAAGATGTCGATTCGTTCCTGGTT
>CAYWNB010000352.1:0-1648 GCA_964459195.1 uncultured Desulfobacula sp. | reverse complement strand
CCTGCCAGAATAGAAACAAATAGGACCACAGGCCCAATGACCTGGATAAAGGGTTCGGTGACTTGTTTTTCAATATCTTTTTGGTTTCTCAGGGAGATAATTTGCCAATTCGGGTAATGGGGTACTTCCAGGCCGGAATAAAAATATTCGCCCCCCTGGTCGTCCATGACCCCGGCATCATTTTTTTTAAATCCCGTCCATTCCCAGGGACCGTTTCCAAACTGCCGGGAATCGGTAAGGGCATTTAATTTGTCTTCATCCAGTTCCCATAGGAGCTTGAATCGTAACCGGGGTTTGTTGGATATGAAAATCAGTCCATTGGGGTCCGTGAATAAAAGAGTATCATCGGAGTTTGAAAATAGAGTGGCTTCTAAAAACTCCACCGAAGACTTGATCACAGCGACCCCAAGAATGGTTGCGCTGGAGCCGTCATAGATGGGATAACTATAATATACCCCTCTTTTTTTTGAGGTGCTGCCCAGGGCCAGATAGGTGGCAGGCATCCCCTTGATGGCCTCTGTATAATAGGGCCTGAATGAAAAATTATTTCCCACGAAACTGTCATGTGCATTTCGATTACTGGAGCACAGGGTAATCCCATTTTTATCCAAGATGTAACTGACATTCAGGTCCAGGGAGGTTGTAAAATGGTCCAGAATCTGGTTGGCCTGGAAAATAGTTTCCAGGTTACTGGTTTTAAGGGCGGTCTGTAATTCCTGGATACCGGCCAGGGTTTTTACCGGTTTAATATGTTCTGAAAGATGGGTGGACAATTGTCTGGTAAGCAGTGTAAGCCGGGCATGGGCATCGGATTCTGTTTTCTGGAATGCCGCTTCCCGATAGGAAAAATAATAAAGCCATCCCCCGGTGGAGGCAGAGAGAAAGGCAAACAAGGCCAATATTAAAATTATTATTCGCAGTCGCATTACTGTAGTATAGACCAAACGCGCATCATTTTTCAATGGGGTTTACGCCGGAGCAGAAAATTGATAGGCATATTTTCTTGTGATTGTGATATAGTAAACAATGATAGGGATGAAATTTTTTTAGAATACCAGAAAGTTACAATTGTGGATCTTTGAATCTGATGGGTCGTCAATTTAGGAGTGTGGCATGGCAACGATTACTTTTAACGCATTTTCATTTTTACAAAAAAAATTAAAATCAAAGAATCTGGAATATGTTAATGCAAAATTGTCCATTGAGCGAGGAACCACTGCCAAGGATCTTATACACCAAATGGACCTGACAGAAAAAGAAGTCGAAGCGGTAATGCTAAACGGCAAGGTCGGGCTCTTAGATACCATCCTCCAAGACCAGGATCGGGTGGCCTTTGTTCCACATGGAACACCTGGGCCTTACCGGGTTATGCTTGGATTCAAAAACCATTCACGGGTTTTGTAAAACTTTCAATTTGTAATTCATAGAATCATAAATCTCACTGAGTGAAAAATTCTCCAAGCTTGATTCGATTTTTAGGGAAGCGTAAATTCTAGAAAAATGGGCGCCGGGAAATGCTTCCCCTGTGATCTTAATTTTTGAAATATTTTCCTGGTGATGGTCCATTCAAAAAACAAATATAATTTTTATTTAAGGACTTTGATCGCGGTGTTGGTTGCCGGTAGCAACCGATTGATTTTATTTTCAA
>CAYWNB010000351.1:0-3002 GCA_964459195.1 uncultured Desulfobacula sp. | reverse complement strand
CCCGAATCAAATCGGACAAGGCAAAAATCGTCCGGGTGGACCCTCCAAAAGACCCGCTGGAGTCTGTCCCCCCGGACCATGCCGCCATCATTGAAGCCGGAAAGATCATCCGCGACCAGGGAATTGTCATCTTTCCGGCCCAATGCCTCTATGGATTGGCAGCCAATGCCCTGGACCCCAAGGCCGTCCAAAAAATTTTCGATCTCAAGCAGCGCCCAAAAAACAACCCCATCCTTGTCCTGATCCAAAACCCCAAAGATCTGACGCCCCTTGTAAAACACATCCCCGATTCGGCCCGGATTCTCATGGACCGCTTCTGGCCCGGTAATTTAACCCTTATTTTTGAGGCCGCCGACCGGGTATCCCCCCTTCTCACCGCCCACACACAAAAAATCGGCATCCGGGTCCCGGTTCACCCCGTGGCCCGTGCCCTGGTAAAACAGGTCCAGGGACCCATTACCGGCACCAGCGCCAATCTTTCGGGCCAGCCTGCCTGCAGCCGTGTCAGCCAGCTTCCTTTAGCCATGGTCCGGGGGGCAGATCTGATTTTAGATGCAGGCCATCTCAAGGGGGGTAGTGGCTCCACCATCGTGGATGTGACCTACGATCCCGTCCGCATCCTGCGCCAGGGAATGGTTTCCAGCATCAAAATTTTTCAAGCCCTTTCCCCTCTCACATGAAACCACCAGAAAAACCCAAAAAAAACCGTCCCATGGGTATCTTTGATTCCGGTGTCGGGGGGCTTTGTGTTTTCAAGGAAATCAGAAAACGTCTTCCCCATGAATCGATTCATTATTTTGCCGACAGCCACAATTGTCCCTATGGATCCAAAACAAAGGAAGACGCCCTTTCTTTGTCCAGAAAAAATATTGAGTTTCTTCTAAAACAAGATTGCAAGTTGATTGTTATTGCCTGCAACACCGTGACCGCCGTGGCCATAGACAATTTCAGATCAGAATATAAGATACCCTTTGTCGGCATGGAACCGGCATTAAAACCGGCCGCACTGCAAAGCAAAACCAAAAAGATCGGTATCCTGGCAACTGAAAACACCCTTAACAGCAAACTTTTCAAGCAGACCTTTGAAAAATATGCAACCGGCCTGGAAGTTTTTGTTCAACCCGGATACGGCCTGGTCGAGCTGGTCGAACAAAGAACCCAGAACAGTGATCGCGCCCGGCGCCTTCTAACCCAATACCTGTTGCCCATGATGGACAAAGGGGTGGACACCCTTGTGCTGGGTTGCACCCATTATCCTTTTTTAATGGAAACGATTAAACAGGTGACAAAAAATCGTGTCACCATCATTGACCCCGCCGATGCCGTTGCAAATCAGGCAAAAAGACTGTTGACCCAATTTGATCTGGCCTCAAACGAAAACCATCATCCCCTGTTCCATTTCTTTACAACAGGGGACAAAAAAATCGCCCAAACCTTTATCGACCATACCATAAAAACCCCTTACATCCTTGAGCAGATAGAGATTTAAAATAAAATCCCCCCTGTTATTTTTGTTTTCTCAATATGTTCCACCGCTTTAAGCCGAAAACAATCCGGGCGGCTTTTAAAAGCATCCTGAATTTAACGCCCTCAAATTCCCGACTCACATCCTTTAACAGATCCATAATGGGAAGGTTCTGGGGACAGGCTCGTTCGCATTCCCCGCATTCTTCGCAAAGGGAGGCCAAAGCGGACTTGCCTGAAAAAAGCCCGCCGCATTGTGCAAGATAAAACATTCGGGCATTGGTCTTGTCATCAAAGACATGAAGATTATTATAAAATTCAAAGCATCCCGGAATGTTCACACCGGCCGGACAGGGCATGCAATACCGGCAGCCGGTACAGCCCGCTTTCATCAACGTTCGGTATACTTTTTCAGCCCCATCCACTAGATCAAGATCCTTTTGGGACATGACATTGGGCAGGGCATTGCCTGCCATTTTAATGTTCTGCTCAATATGGGCCTCTTCATTCATTCCGGACAAGATAACCGTGACCTCTGGATGATTCCATATCCATTCCAGGGACCACTGGACCGGCGCCCTTTTTACATCGGACTGGTCCCAGAGTGCCTGGACTTTTTTGGGAGACTTTTTCCCCAGATTTCCCCCTCTCAAGGGCTCCATGATGATGACCCCCAGATTTTTTCCAGCGGCATATTCAAGACCTTTTTTTCCTGCCTGGTTTTCTGTGTCCAGGTAATTATACTGGATCTGGCAGAACTCCCAGTCATAGGCATCCACAATTTTCTTAAAATCCTTTTTCCGGCCATGGAAAGAGAACCCGGCGTTCCTGATCCGGCCTTCTGATTTAAGTCTATCAAGGAAATCAAGGACACCCATCTCCTTCATCTTCTTGAAGGAATCTCCATCCAGGGCATGGAGCAGATAATAGTCAATATAATCGGTTCGAAGATTTTCCAGCTGGGAATTAAACAGCTTGTCCATGTCCGTTGGATCATGGACGTACCAGGGCGGCAGTTTTGTGGCCAGCTTTATTTTCTTCCGATATTCTCCCTCCAGCGTTTTTCCCAAGAATGTTTCGCTGGCACCCATATGATAGGGAATGGCCGTATCAAAATAATTCACCCCTCGTTCAATGGCAGAAAAAAGTTGGGCCTTCGCCCTTTTTTCATCAATTTTTCCTCTTTTTTCCGGCAGGCGCATACAGCCAAAACCGAGGACGGAAAGCATGTCACCTGTTTTGGGTATTTTTCTATATTGCATGGCATATCTCCTGTTTATTTTCCCAAAATTATAAAATCGGAACGGCATAAACAAAGACCATAATACCCCAACACCCCTGGAAAATAAATGACAAACTGACCCTACCCCTATAATTGCAACTCCCGGTCAATACACCAAGGCCGTATAATTTTATTGACAAAACCCTGATTATCCTTTAAAAAAAGACTTCCATGCCGGAGTGGTGGAATTGGTAGACGCAGAGGACTCAAAATCCTCCGGGCGCAAGCCCTTGCGAGTTCAAGTCTCGCCTCCGGT
>CAYWNB010000350.1:0-3004 GCA_964459195.1 uncultured Desulfobacula sp. | reverse complement strand
AGAAATTTATCAAGGATGGGGCCATCGTCATTGATCCGCGGTTTAAGGTCACCCTTAAAGATTATTGGTGCCAGCCCCAGGATGCGGATGCCGCACCCAGATCCAGCGACGGCCAGCTCCTGTTCTTAATGGAAATGGTCAGCAAGATGAAGACACCGGATACCAGTTTATTCGGATCGCGCATCGCCTCGGTTCATAACGGGTCCAGCCTGTTTACCGGGGATGCGGGAAGCGGCGAGAGCAATATCCGCCGCCACATCATTGAAAATGATCTGTTGGAAGCCATTATCCAATTGCCCAACAACCTGTTTTACAACACCGGCATCACCACCTATATCTGGCTTTTGTCCAACAATAAGGAAGACAAAAAAAAAGGAAAGGTACTGCTCGTTGATGCCTCAAGGTGTTTTCGAAAACTTAGAAAAAACCTGGGCAATAAGAATTGTGAATTCTCGGCAACCCATATCCGGGATATTGTCGCGGCCTGCACAGGGATGCAAACCATCGAGCCTGAAAGGGATGAAAAAGGAGAGGATACAGGCATCGCTTCCAAAGTTTTTGAGAACAGCGATTTTGGGTACTATAAAGTGGCCATTGAGCGGCCGGACCGCAGATCGGTACAGTTTACAAAGAAAAGCATCGCCCCTCTGCGGTTTGACAAGGCGCTGGCAGCCCCCATGGAATGGATTTACGGGCAATGGGGGGATGCCATTTACACGCCTGGAACCCTTGCGGATCATGAACGACAGATCCTGGCCTTTTGTGAAGACAATGGCGTCGCATTAAATTCAAAAAGCCGTAAAAAGCTTCTCAGCCCTGTCACCTGGAAAAAGCATTTAGAACTGGTTGAGTCTGCCCAGAGCTTGATGACTGCCATTGGCAAGGATGAATTTAACGATTTCAACCTGTTTCAGTCCCTGGTGAATAAAACCCTGAAAACCTTGAAATTAAAACTGTCTGCCACAGAGAAAAAGGCCATTTTGAATGCTGTGTCCTGGTATGATGAGACTGCACATCGGGTCATCAAAACAAAGGTCAAGCTGACCGGCGACAAGCGCAGCAAACTGTTGACCCACCTGGGGTGTGAAGAAAAAGACCTGCCGGACTTCGGGTTTTATCCCACAGAAGGTAAAAAAGGGGAATATCTGACCTTTGAACCCTGTTCAGATCTTCGCGACCATGAGTCAGTGTCCCTGAAAGGTAATATCCACGACTATTTTAAGGCGGAAGTCATCCCCCATGCTCCCGAAGCCTGGATCAATCTGGATTCGGTGAAGATCGGCTATGAGATCAGTTTTAATAAACACTTCTACCGCCACAAACCCCTGCGGTCCATGGAAGAAGTCGCAAAGGATATTCTGAAGCTGGAACACCAGGCCGAAGGCTTAATTGCCGATATTTTAGGACTTGCTATGGCAGTGATGTCAGGGGTGGGTCATGAGTGATCTTGTGCCTATGATGCCCAGATACGAGGAATACAAGGATTCCGGGGTGAAGTGGCTTGGGGAGATACCGAGGCATTGGGAACTTCAACGGATAAAATTCTTATTTAAAGAAATAAACGAAAGAAGCAAATATGGAATCGAGGATTTGTTATCTGTTTCGCAATACAAAGGAATAACTAGAAGAAAAGATAAATTCGACAATGATGAGAATCTAATAACTACTGCAAGATCCTTAGAGGGTTATAAAAAAGTTTTCAAAGGAGACTTAGTAAGCAATATTATGCTTGCTTGGAATGGAAGTTTAGGATTTTCAACATATAATGGAATAACAAGTCCAGCTTATTCTATTTATCGATTAAAGGTGGATGCTGTTGAAAAATATTTTCATTATTTGTTTCCTACAGAAATATATAAAGCTGAATTCAAACGGAATTCTTCTGGTGTTATAGAAAGCCGCTTAAGACTTTATACTGAAGATTTTTTTGATATTTGGTCATTGTTTCCTTCCTTACATGAACAAACCGCCATAGCCAGTTTCCTCGACTGCAAAACCACAAAAATCGACCAGGCCATGGCCATCAAAGAAAAACAGATCCAGCTCCTCAAGGAGCGCAGACAGATCCTTATTCAGACTGCTGTGACTAAAGGCCTTGATTCAAATGTTTTCATTCGCGACTCTGGTGTGGAATGGATTGGGGAGATACCGGCTCATTGGGATGTTAAACGAGCAAAGTATTTATTTAAAGAAGTAGATGAACGTTCAACAACTGGAAAAGAAGAATTGCTATCTGTTTCTCACATGACAGGCGTTACCCCCCGTTCTGAAAAGAACGTGACTATGTTCTTGGCTGAAGACTATACGGGATCAAAAACTTGCCAGAAAAACGATCTTGTTTTTAATATTATGTGGGCATGGATGGGGGCGTTGGGTGTTACTGACAAACCTGGCATAGTCAGCTCTTCTTATGGTATTTTCAGGCAGCAAAAAGATGGTCAGTTTAATTCGAATTACCTTGAATTCTTATTAAAGACAACAAAGTATATTGAACATTACAATAAAGTTTCTACTGGCCTGCATTCATCTCGTCTTAGATTTTATGGTCATATGTTTTTTAACATGGAAATAGGCTTCCCTGACAGAAAAGAACAAGACCAGATTGTTACCCACATCCAGACCCAATCCACCAAA
Source organism: uncultured Desulfobacula sp. (assembly GCA_964459195.1). Classification (GTDB taxonomy): domain Bacteria; phylum Desulfobacterota; class Desulfobacteria; order Desulfobacterales; family Desulfobacteraceae; genus NBML01. The sequence continues at coordinate 370 of CAYWNB010000350.1, read as the reverse complement.
ATCGACAAGGCCATTGCCATACAGGCGCAGATGATCGACAAACTCAAGGAATACAAAGCAACCCTGATCAACTCCGCTGTGACCGGGAAAATAAAGGTGCCGCAGACCGTAGAAACAAAGGCCGTGGCATGATAAAAGGATAAGCCGATGACAGATGACAGACGCATTCAGATCTATAGGACAAAGGACGGGGAAGCCTGTGTGGATGTCCGGTTTGAAAAGGAGACGGTCTGGCTGACCCAGCGCCAGATGGGGGAGGTGTTTGATACCACCCCGGAAAATGTGCTGATGCATCTGAAAAACATCTATAAGACCGGGGAATTGAAAAAGGATTCAACTGCTAAGGATTTCTTAGTGGTTCGAACAGAAG
>CAYWNB010000349.1:0-3009 GCA_964459195.1 uncultured Desulfobacula sp. | reverse complement strand
CGAACAGGGTACCTTATATGCGTAAGGTGTTGAAAGAGATGGGTGGTGAAGATTAATAAAAAGAGTTAAAAGCCCCAATGGTATGTTCAATATCCTGGCGGTCAATATCCAGGTGGGTGACCAGGCGTAAATGGTTTGATTGGTCGATGAGGATTCTTTCGGACCTTAAATGCTGGTACAATTTGGAGATATCCCCTTTAATATCTGCAAAAAGAATATTGGTTTGAACCCCGCCGGGATCAAGGTCTATTCCATTGATTTCAGATAGGCCTGTGGCAAGGCATCGGGCATTTTTATGATCCTGTTCAAGCCGGCTTACATGGTGTTCCAGGGCATGGAGACCTGCTGCCGCCAGAATGCCTGCCTGGCGCATGCCGCCCCCCAGAACTTTTCGCCACCGCCGGGCTGTTTGAATAAAGTTTTTCGGGCCGCAGAGCACAGAACCCACCGGTGCACCAAGCCCCTTGGACAGGCAGCAGGACACCGTATCAAAATGGCGGGTGATCTTCTGTACCTCAACATTTAATTTTACGGCGGCATTAAAGACCCTTGCTCCGTCCAGGTGGAGCAAAAGATTGTGAGCGTCCACAAAGGTGCGGGCCTGTACAAGATAGTCCATTGGTAACACCTTGCCGCCCTGGGTGTTTTCGAGGCATAACAACCTGGTTTTGGCAAAATGGAAATCATCCGGCTTGATAAATCGGGCAACCTTTTCAAGGTCCAGGGTGCCGTCAGGTTCAAGGTCCAGGGGCTGGGGCTGGATGCTGCCCAGGACAGCTGCTCCTCCACCTTCGTAGCGATAGGTGTGGGCCAGTTGTCCCACAATGTATTCATCCCCTCGGTTGCAATGGGCCATCAAGGCCAGTAAATTGCTCTGGGTACCGCTGGCACAAAAAAGACCTGCTTCCATACCGGTCATTTTTGCTGTTGTTTTTTCCAGCAGGTTAACCGTGGGGTCTTCCCCATAGACATCATCTCCCACTTCAGCCTGGACCATGGCCTGTCTCATGGAATCCGTTGGTTTTGTTACGGTATCGCTTCTCAGATCAATCCATTTCATATGTTTATATTTCCTTGTATATCGTTATTGAAACATTCAGATTAAAACCTTCATATCATACTTTGGGAGGGCCTTGCATAAAAATATTTCACTCCATCTTTTTCTTTCCTTAAGAGAAGAACGAAAGGGCACTGAAAAAAAAAATGATTTATGGTACAGAATAGTATAATGTGAAGAAGAATATGTTTGTTCAAATTATGTTAGAAATAATTACAAACTGATATTGTTAAAGGTTAGCGTCAAGTGTGAAACGATAAAATTATGGAATTTGAGAAAAACATATCTGCCATTGACGTCTTTTGTGGGATTGGTGGGTTATCCTATGGATTCAAAAAAGCCGGTATTGCAGTCAAAGCCGGTATTGATATTGACAAATCTTGTCAATATGCTTTTGAAACTAATTGCAAATCTAAGTTTATAAGTAGAAATATTATTGATATCAAAGGCTCTGAACTAAATTCTTTTTATGATGAAAATGATTTAAAAATTTTAGTTGGATGCGCTCCATGCCAGCCATTTTCGTCATATACTTATAAAAAAAATAAACAAAAAGACCTTAGATGGCAATTGTTATATGAGTTTGATCGTTTGATAAAGGAAGTGAATCCGGTTGTTATTTCTATGGAGAATGTTCCTACTTTGTTAACGTTTAAAAAAGCTCCTGTTTTTTCTGACTTTGTAAATAGTTTAAAAAAACAGGGCTATTTTGTTTGGCATGATATTGTTTATGCTCCAGATTATGGTATCCCACAGAAAAGGAAAAGGATAGTATTATTGGCGTCTAAAGAAGGTGAAATAAAATTATTGCCACCAACACATACACCAGAAAAATATGTTTCTGTAAGAACTGCTATCGGAACGCTAGAAAAAATCAAATCTGGTGAATCTTCAAAAAAAGACTTTATTCATAGAGCCGCTTTATTATCAGAGAAAAACCTGCGAAGGATTAAACAATCAAGGCCTGGTGGAAGTTGGAAGAGGGACTGGGATGAAAATTTGAAATTAACGTGTCATAAAAAAGAAAAGGGTAAAACTTATGGCAGTGTTTATGGTCGTATGTTGTGGGATGAACCATCTCCAACAATGACAACTTTTTGTACAGGAATTGGAAATGGAAGATTTGGTCACCCTGAACAAGATAGAGCTATATCGTTAAGAGAAGCAGCTATATTGCAAAGTTTTCCTGCTGACTATAAATTTATTGACAATAAGAACAATTTAAAACCTAATCAAATTTCAAGACACATTGGTAATGCAGTACCTCCAAAACTTGGAGAAATTATAGGGATAAGTATCGTTGAACATTTAAAAGGTATTAATCATGGATAAAAATAGATTTTCTGATGATGAGTTAGATGCTATTCAAAAGCAAATAGATGAAAATTATAAACTATATGATTATCGGACAAAAGATTATCCGTTTGAAGTAGTTTACTCAAAATTTGGAGATGAAGATGATCCAGATGCAACTTTGTATATTCCTGATTACCAAAGAGAATTTGTTTGGAAACCTGACAAGCAGTCAAAATTTATTGAATCTGTTTTGTTGGGTGTACCATTAAGCCCTTTTCTTGTTTCAGATGACGAGGACGGAAGGCTGGAAATAATTGATGGTTCGCAGAGAATCAGAACTTTAATTGCATTTTTTGAAAACAAATTAAAGTTAAGAAAACTCAATAAAATACAAAGTATAAATAACGCTAAATATGAAGACCTACCTAAAAGGTCTCAAACTTATTTTAAAAATAGAGACTTTAAATTTATTATCGCAGACAATGCAATAGATGATATTAAACAAGATATATTTGAACGAATAAATACTACCGGTGAAAAACTAACGGATAGTGAAATTAGAAAAGGTTCTTATTCTGGAAAGTTTTATGATTTAATACTTGAATTAAAAAATGACACTACCTTTCAAGAGATTTGCCCCATTTCAAAGGAAAAAG
>CAYWNB010000348.1:0-3029 GCA_964459195.1 uncultured Desulfobacula sp. | reverse complement strand
TGGACAATCATCCCCATGGTTACCAGCCGCTGGATGGCATCCCGGATGGTGGTTCTGCTGACATTCATTGCCAGGGCTAATTCCCGTTCGGTCATCAGTTTTTCCCCGGGTTTCAGAGTTCCCCTGAAAATAAGCTCCCGGATCTGGTCAAAGACCTGGTCTGAAATACGTTTGGGCTTTATGGGCTTTATGCGTATGGTCATAATCTTAACCTTCTTACCTGTTCAAAGGTTCAGAACCTTTTTTTAAAATAAACATTAAGCCATGGAGTATTGACCATTCAGAGGGTTATATCAAGTTTTTTTTGAGTTCCTCAATTCTCGTCCAGGGACTGGGCATACAATTCTATGGGGTGGCAAACCTTTATATTCCTTTTTTGTTTGGCCAGCATGTCGGAAATTTGCATCATGCAGGCCGGACAACCCGTTGCTACGGTGGTGCAACCCGTGTCCGCGATATTTTTTTGCTTCAGGTTTCCAATGGAAGCGGAAATATCATAATGATATAGATTAAAACTGCCCCCCATGCCGCAGCATTTATCAGATCCTTCCATTTCGACCAGCTTTTTTCCAGCTGCCCGGATGATTTGTCGGGGCTGTTCTGCGACACCCAAAGATTTTTTCAAGTGACAGGGATCATGGTAGGTGACTAGTTCCGAGGGGTTTCCCTTGTTATTATTTTCCCTGTCTCTGGAGGGTGCCTTGAAAAAATCAGGGTTTACCCGGTCCACCAGAAACTGGTTGATATCCATGGTTTTTTCGGACAAGCGATCCAATTGTTTTTTTACACCGCTTGTTGGGTTCTTGTAAATTGTGGGCCAGAGTTTTTTAATGGTGGAGGTGCAGGTGGCACAGGCCGTGATCAGCACATCAAATTTTTCCCGTTTGAACAGGTCCAGGTGATAATCCACCAGTTTGGTAAAGGTTTCCCTGTCTCCGGAAGCAAGGGCGGGGATGCCGCAACATCCCTGGCCCTGGGGAATGGTGAGGGCGACCCCGTGGTGGGTAAGCACCCGCACACTGGCATGGGCCACATTGGGAAAAATTTTGTCGATGAGGCAGCCGGTAAAGAAGAGTGCCCTTAGGCCTGTATCAGGCCTGTAGCCTGCAACCGGCTTACCCAGGCTGAGATCTGCCAGGGTTTCGTGAAATGGGTTTTTGGCCATGGGCAGAAAGTGGCGATTGGACAACAGCGGAGATACCAGTCTGGCACAGGAGGTTCCCTGGGCATTGGCCTCATTCTTGATGAATAAATTTTGAAACTGACCGGCCCATTTGGTCAGGGCGTCAAAGGTTTTGGGGTTGGCCAGCATCCGTTTAAATATCAGTCGTTTAACCGGGGAAAGTCCTTTATATTCTGCTAAAATGGCACGGGCCTTGATGAATATTTCCATGACATTAACTCCCGAAGGACAATTGGCAGCGCAGGAGCCACACAACAGACATTTATTCAACCGCTGGTTAACCCCGTCTGGATCGGCAAAGATATTTTCCATTAGACCGGAGAGCAGGGCCAGTTTTCCCCTGGCCACGTCGGCCTCCTTATGGGTTTGTTCAAACAAGGGGCAGACCGACTGGCACATGCCGCAGCGGGTACAGATGACCAATTGTTCTTCCAGTTCTTTGACAAGAGTTGCCAGTTCATTCATTTGTGCCATTTAATTTTGTCCTGTCTGATGTTCATCATTTATGGAAACACCTGTAATCTTGCCCGGGTTGAGGATGTTATGGGGATCCAGGGCAGCGCGAAGCTGTCGGGAAAAAAGGATGGATGAGAAACCTGTTTCCTTTTCAAGAAACGGCGCCTTGGCAATTCCGGTTCCGTGTTCGCCGGACAGGGTGCCGCCCAGTCCCAGGGCTTTGTCAAAAATTTCCTCAATCGCCTCTTCCACCCGTTTAAATTCCTCTGTGTTCCTCCGATCGGTGAGGATGGTTGGGTGAAGGTTCCCGTCTCCTGCATGACCAAAAGTGCCGATGTCGATTCTATAGGTTTTGGAAATGTCTTGCAAGGCCCTTACCATTTCCGGGATTTTGCTCCGGGGCACGGTGGCATCTTCCAAGATCAGGGTGGGTTTCAGTCTAGCAAGGGCAGACAGGGCAGACCGTCTCGCCGACCAGATTTTGTCCCGTTCTTCATCTGTTTCCGCCCGCTTGATATTTGTTGCCCCCATTTTCCGGCACAGTGCTTCCACCTTTTCGGCTTCTTCGGCCACAACGGCCGGGTGGCCATCCACCTCTATGAGCAATAGGGCTGCGGCGTCAACGGGAAGGCCGGCATGGGAATAATCTTCCACCGCCCGGATGGTGAAATTGTCCAGAATTTCCAGGGTGGCAGGAACGATGTGGGCAGCAATAATACCGGCCACGGTTTCAGATGCCGCATCCATGGTGTCATAGACCGCTACCATGGCCTGTCTGGCTTTCGGAGCGGGGATGAGTTTTAAAATGATTTCATCCAGGATTCCCAGGGTGCCTTCGGACCCCGTCATCAATCCCGTGATATTGTATCCGGTGGCGCATTTAACGGTTCGGGAGCCGGTTTTGACATACTGGCCCCGGGCATCGAAAAAATGGAGGCCCATGACATAATCCTTGGTGACCCCGTATTTGAGCCCCCGCAGGCCCCCGGCATTTTCCGCTACATTGCCGCCCAGGGTAGAGACGGCCTGGCTTCCTGGGTCCGGCGGATAAAAAAGCCCTTTTTTCTCCACGGCCGCGGCAAGGGTGGCCGTGACAACTCCGGGCTGGACCACGGCATACATATCCAGTTCGTTGATCTCAAGAATTTTGTTCAACCGGCCGGTGAGCAGGACAATTCCCGCAGCTTCCGGAATGGTGCCCCCGGACAGGTTGGTGCCCGATCCCCGAACTGTGATGGGAATACGATTTTCATGGCAAAGGCTTACGATTTTACCTATCTCCTGGGTGGTGCCCGGCATGACAGCGGCGCAGGGCATTTGTGAATCCAAGACAGCTGCGTCATATGAGTAGGTGAGCATGTCCTCACGTTCCGTGAGCAGGTGTTCGGGT
>CAYWNB010000347.1:0-3030 GCA_964459195.1 uncultured Desulfobacula sp. | reverse complement strand
TTATCCAGATTGCAAAAATATTTAATGAAACCGCAGACCAGGAATTTGAACATGCCCTGCGGTTTTTTAAGTTTTTTAACGGGGGAGAACTGCCCATTAACTGGTCTTTTCCCACGGGGGTCATACAAGACACCCATGCGAATCTGTTGTCGGCAGCAGCACTTGAGCACTATGTCAGTTTTGACATGTATACCAAGTTTGCAAAAACAGCCCAGGATGAAGGATATCAACGGGCAGTGGATACCTTTCATGCCATTATTGTATCTGAACAGCACCATGAAAAATTATATTTGCATCTGGCGGATAATATTGCATCGGACAGATGTTTTTGCCGGGACGAGGAAACAACCTGGCGTTGTCTGAGTTGCGGATATATTCACACGGGAAAGGATGCGCCGGATAAATGTCCGGCCTGTGTAAAGCCCACGGGTTATTTTGAGTTATTGTGTGAAAATTATTAATATACACACCCCCATCGAGACACAAGTGTTTCTTTGGGGGGTGTATCAATCCTGTCTCATCTGCTTAACTCCCTCCTTTGTTCTATTAGAATGTCTAAGCTTAACACCCCGATATTAAAGCATAAAGTTTAATTATTTGGTTTCGGCACACAAATTGCTGATATCATATGCATACTATGTCTATTATTAGATGCAGGCGTTAATTGTTAAACAAAACTAAAAAAATGGAGGAAGTATGAATCTTCATGAAATAAAAGAGAATTGGAACCTTGTAAATTCCGTTGACTGGGAGATGACACCCGAGGAAGCCATTGCACTTCACCTGGAATGGGGCCCCCTTAGATCCCAGAAGTATTATAATTCCCGGGACAATACCAATGAGACGGTCTATTTTGTGATCAATACCTGGAAACGGCCCCCTATTCTTACCCTGGTCCGGAGACGTGGGTTTGACTCCGAGGAACTGGGTAATTTCAAACTTCCCAAAAACCTTGAAGCAGAATTTCTCCAGGGCATCGGCCAATACAAAGGCGTCTATGCCGTGGAAGGAAATGTTCGAGATTGGCTTAAAAAGGAACTTGAAGTTTAAGCCCGCAAAGATCTTAAACACAACCGTCTCCTTTTAGTTCCTTGCCAGGCACCGGGGTCAGAATTCGTAACCAGAATTTTGACACCGGTGTTGTTTCGGTTGAAAAATCCTAGTCCTGGCAGTTGTTTTTATTGTTCTCGATAAAATCCTTGACCATCAGATCGCCCAGTTCCTTTGACCGCTTGGCAGCAGATTCCACGGCATTGATCAGGGTGGTTCTCAACCCTCCTTGTTCCAGGGTGTGGATGCCAGCGATGGCGGTTCCGCCGGGGGAGGCCACCCGGTCTTTGAGTTGTCCCGGGTGTTCCTTTGACTCCAGGAGCAGCTTGGCCGATCCCAGAACGGTCTGGGTGGATAAAAATAGGGAATCTTTTCTGGAAAGTCCCATTTTTACCCCGGCATCTGCCAGGGCATCCACAATGATAAAAATATAGGCCGGCCCACTGCCGCTCAACCCTGTGAAGGCATCCATGAGCACATTTTCCTGGATAAAAACCGTCTCCCCTACCGAATCAAAGATAGCCCGGGCCAGATCCACATCTCCTTTAAGAACAAATTTTCCCGCAGCAATGGCGGTGGCACTTTCTTTAACAAAGGCGCAGATATTGGGCATGGTTCGGATCAGGCGAAGTTCCTTGCCGAGGCCTGCAGCAATAGCCGCCAGGGGGACGCCTGCTGCAATGGAAATGATCAATTTGGATTTGTCCAGACCAGGGGCTGTTTCTTTGAGAACAGACCCGATGATCTGGGGTTTGGTGGCATAGATGATGATGTCTGAGCCTTTAACCACTTCCATATTGTCGGTGGTGGTCAATATTTTGTATTTTTGCCGGACCTCTTCCAGTAGATCGGTTGAGACATCAGAGCAGATAATGTTTTCAGGTTTTGTTGCTTTGGAAAGAACCAAGCCGCTAACCAATGCTTCCCCCATATTTCCGCATCCTATAAACCCTATTTTTTTGTCCTGTAGCATTCTTTATGAACTCCTCAAAAGATATATTAAAATTAAGTCTTTATTTTAAACCCTGATATTACGGCTTTGGATAAAATCATGTCAAGTGAAATTAATCTTCTCCAGCAATTCTCGGTAAGGATCGAGAACATAATAAATTGGGCAAAAATTGCGAAGGTTTTTGGTTAATCTGCAAGGCGAATTAAAGGCTTAATACTATACACGTATTCGGCCTTTGATGCAACGCAGCAGATGGGCCAAAAGACAAGTAATGGGGTTCAATTTATTTACCTTTCGCTCCTTACCGGCCGGTGAAGATTGCCGCGTACGGATTGAACAATTCCTACAGGTTCTAAATTTCGTTGCGCTAAAAGCCGTGAACTGCGGTCCAGCAGGTCCTCAAACAGCACGTCTTTCTTAACGCTCCACTGCATTAAGAACCTGTACGCAATTGCAATCAATAATACGCCTGCAATCCCCTCCGACCTTTGGACAAACTCCGGTCCGATTTTTAAAGTCCAATTATTCCTTGTTTTGGAAACAATCTCTTTTTTTCTGGGAACAGTTGGGGTTGGGTATAAATATATCCATGCCGTTGAACTTGGAAGTATATTAATTCAAAAAAAAATCAACAGTATGCTAAACCAATATCAAATGATATTGGTAAAATTCAAAAAGGTTTTGAAAGTATAAGCGTATCGATTGGGGAGCTTTCTAAAATTATAATTCAGGTAAATTCAGGCCAGAAGAGTCTCTTTTCACAAAATTCAGACTATAGAGCCCCAAAATATAGATTCTCTGGTTCTATTAGTGAATAAATTGTCCAAAAAAAAGCCATAGCAGGTTAATATTTACGAGGCCTGAAATTAGAAAAATAAGAATTATTTTAAAATACAAGATATTGTGCAGAGCTTCGATTAAAAGAAACTGGGGTTTTGAATAATTAGTCCACACCACATCAGAATGGGTACCATTCAGTTATTATCTCTTCTAAAAGCCGTTTTTTTTCATTCAACTTTGTCTCCAAT
>CAYWNB010000346.1:0-3045 GCA_964459195.1 uncultured Desulfobacula sp. | reverse complement strand
GCATTGTGTAACCTTAAATGTTTTTTCCCTTCCAGTGGTCGCCTTTATCCTGGCCACCAATCGTGACCACAATCTCTGGAGTTTAATTCAAAACCGAAAACTGGGTTTTGATGTCATAATTCTTCTCTTCTCTTGACACCCTGTCAAGCGATGTGTAAAGTGTCAAGTAGAATGTCAACTGAAAAGGAGGAATGGATATGGGCAAAAAATTGCAAAACGCTCCAGTATATTTTACTCTTGTACAGGTGCAATTTAACTCCATCCTCGCGTTGGAGACATATGCGCCCAAAATTCAAGAAAGTCTAAGGAAACAGAATTACCCAGATTTAAAGCGAGGAGTAATACAGACCTTTAATATCTCTCCTCCAGTGACTGAAGGGGAAAGCAATCCTCACATACCCCTTAGCCAAACGCGACGATTTATGTTTTCCAACATGGAAAGTACCTCAGGGTTTATTCTGGACGAAAATGCGCTGACATTTCAAACCACAAAATATGAAACATTTGAAAAGTTTTCCGAAGATTTCTTGATGGGACTAAAAGTAGTTCACGAAGTGGTTGATCTGTCCTACACAGATCGAATTGGTATTCGCTATCTTGATGCTGTTTTCCCCCGAGAGGGTGAAAAGCTATCTGAATACCTCACTGAATCTGTTCAAGGGATCGCTGAAAAATTGGGGGGGGACATCGCACACTCGTTTTCTGAAACATTAACAAGAGGGGATGCAATCAATCTTCTTGCACGGGTGATTATTCAAAGCGGGAACTTGGGTTTTCCTCCAGACATAAATTCGAATATGCTCAAAATTAAAGAGCGATTCATGAAGCTGCAGGGTCTGCATGCTATTCTCGATACGGATAGCTTTACCGAACAACGTGAATCATTCAGCTTGGAAAAAATACGTGAGAGTCTTAACGCCATACATAAAAAAATTTCAAAGGCATTTCGTGCAACCGTCACAGATAATGCTCTAAAAATTTGGGAGTGAATCTATGTATTCAACAGGATCAGATGAAAATTACAGAAAGATGCATTGGCCAGTACAAAAGGCATTTATCACTGGAGCGCTCGTATTTGGCCTTAGTGTTGGAACCGGAGGGGCTGCCACTCTTGATTATATGAAGGAGAGAGGCTCGAAAGGGTATGCGTTCGCGAATTACAACCCAATCAAAGCATCGAGCAGATTGTCTGGAACGCGCAGCCCTGTGGATGATCTATCTCAGATTCGAAATGTTCTACATCCAGCGGTGACAGATCTTGCAAGCGCTCTTGGAGTCTCGCGTCAAGCAATCTATGCATGGCAAACAGGGAATGCAATCGCTCCAGAAAATGCTGCTCGGTTGGCCGATCTTGCTCGAGCGGCAGATGTATTTGCAAAGGAGGGACTATCTACCACTGCACAGATGGTAAAGAGGCGTATCTCAGAAGGAAAAAATCTTTTTGAGATTGTTCGAGATGGCGGCTCGGCGCAAACAGCAGCCTATAAGCTGATTGAAATTCTCCGCCGTGAAGATAGCCAACGAAAGCTCTTGCAAGCAAAACTTGGCAATAAACCACGTCTTCCTCGCGACAGCTATGATGACCTCGGCATACCCGTTTTCAACGATAAGGTTGATGCTTAATGGTTGATTGGGAGCGAGGAGGAATACTATGGCGTCAAGGCCAGTTTCTGACTGAAGATGCTGCTGTAAATCTCAAGCTATTAGAGCCAGAGAATAAGGGAATAAAAATTCCAATTGTCATTTCTCATGATTGTGATATCTCCAACACACCAGGAGCAGAGCCCGATGTAGAAGTTATTGTGGGAAGCCTCATTGAGGCTGCTGATGGGAATTTCACGCACTCCAAGAATCCTCGAAGGCTTCACCTATCGACAAAAAAGCAAGAAATTGACGTTTTTCTTGAACTATTAGCGACGGACAAACGTCTCATACCGAAACAGGACCTCGTTAAATATGAGCCGAGTGATGAATTCTCCCTTCCGGACAAAGAAATTCTGACCCTTCAACGTTGGCTGGCAGCAAGGTATTATCGCTCTGCGTTCCCCGATCAGTTTGACCACAGCCTTAAACAGGTTGGACTGGACAAAGCCATAGCTAAAATCCTCAGGCCACAGGGTCACTATATTATTTCTGCCCTTTTCGATATCGAGAACGAAGATAATATTGAAAGCGATACCGATGACGTATACATACTTGCTATTTATCTCCTATATAGCACAGAAAACGATCCCTTGGAGGCAGAGCGTGTGACTCAAGATGCTGCACAATCCATTTCAGAAGCCTTTAAAAAGCTCTGTTTTGATGATGATAGCAACACTTGGTGTAAAATTGAGCTTGTTGACTGTCAACCAATTGCAGATGTGGTAATGACTTATGCCCAATCTCAAAGTCTTAAGAAGTGGAACATTGACTACCTAAGTTTTCGCGCAGACCCAATACAACCGCTGCTTTCCGATTAATGAGTTTTGTTAGTTTCTAAAGAATTAGCTTCGGAATAGAATCCGGTAATAGACTAAATACGAACCAGCCGACGTCAACAGTCAGTCGGAAGATAGAACAGTACCAATAAACAGAGTTTAGGGTGAGGACTATGTCTATTATGGTTTTCCTCAACGCTGGATTATGAGCAGCAGGACTATTATTAATAATCTTGGGGTTTCCGAATCAAAACCTGACACAAGATTTTGTGGAAGGGAAAAATTTTATTTGGCCTACCAAAATCTATCCGGTCGGAGTCTGTCCAGACAGAGGTCGGGGGAGATTGCGGGCGTAGCATTGATTGCAATTGTGTACAGGTTCTTAATGCCGTGGAGCTTCAATAAAGACGAGCTGTTTGAAGACCTGCCGGAACGGATTATGCAAAACTTTTTTTTGATAATAGACTTAAATTTTTCCGAATATGATGCAATAAATATGGGTTACTGGGAATTGCTGTTTTTTTAAAAAACAGATTATACAATTTCGTCAAAAAGCTGTATTATAATTTATTTTTTACCCCATATCCTTTAAGGAGAGAAAAATGAAATGTCATGAAGTGGATTA
>CAYWNB010000345.1:0-3052 GCA_964459195.1 uncultured Desulfobacula sp. | reverse complement strand
AAGACGGTATCAAGAAAAGCAGTTTCTCAGAGGCCATCAATTCAAGGGGACTGGAACAGCTCCAGATCATATTTGAGAAACTCAGTCATAAGGCATCCCGTATACTCCCCAATCGACATCCTGAACTTGGCAACCTTGTTGGTCTTGATGGTTCACTGATAACTGCAACGCTCGGCATGCACTGGGCTGATTATCGAAAAGGATCAAAAAAAGCCAAAATTCATTTGGGTTTTGATTTGAACCATGCAATTCCATCAAAAATTTTCTTCACTGATGGAAAAGGCGCTGAAAGACCATTTGTCGACCCAATTATTTCCTCAGGACAAACTGTAGTCGCCGATAGAGGCTATCAGAAACACACTTTGTTTGATTCCCTGCAAACTGACGGTAAAAGCTTTGTGATCCGGATTAAAGCAAAGACAACCAAAACAGTTGTCCAAAAAAATGAGACTAAAGTCGACAGTATTGTTTTTTACGATGCTGAAGTACGGTACGGCTTGGAACAGAAGGAAACAAAAACCAATCACAGACACCAGTAAGGTTGGTCGGATACCATGTCGGTAATGCAGATTACTGGATAGCAACGGATCGTAGAGATCTGACAGCCAAACAAATTGCTGAGATTTATAAGCTCAGATGGAACATCGAAAACTTCTTTGCCTGGTGGAAACGCCATCTGCGTGTCTACCACCTGATAGCAAGAAGTCCGTACGGCCTTATGGTTCAAATTTTGTCAGGCCTCATCACCTATTTGCTGCTTGCCATTCATTGTCACGAGAATCATGGAGAACCGGTTACCATAAGAAGGGTTAGAGAATTACGGTTACAAATCCAAAATGAACTGCGCGCATCAGGGGGATGGGATACAGAACCAACTATTTTCAAAGAACAAAACCAACAACGGGTACAAGCAAAAACCTAACCGGACATTACTGAATAATAATAATAATAATAATCTTTGTTTTTATTTTTTTGCGGTAGTTGCCGAAGCAAAGTTGCGTGAATCCCTCAAGAAAAAAATACGTGATAAATTCGACAAGTTAAAAAAAGACAAGAAGAAAACCATATAACAAAATCAAGTGCCAGATGGCATCCTTTGACGAGGCCAGGGTCGCTCAGTCATCCATTAAGTCATGAGAATTTTAACCGGCTTATCCACCCGGCCCTGAAGCTTCTGCCCGCTCAAACAGCTCAAGAGCGGTCTCAAACCGTCCGGGATTACGGCATGCAGGTGCCGGTATAGGTCCCGGTATCGTAAATCCCACACCAGGTCATGTCCCCATCAACAGAATACCACTTTTCCTGGCCATTCTTGACACCATTTTCCCAGGGTATTTCAACTTTTAGTTGACCGCTTTCATAATATTCTCTTTCAGTGCCATTTTTCTCGTCATTTACATAGGGTGTTTCATATTTTACTGTCCCACTCTCATAATATTCTCTTTTAGTGCCATTTTTCTTGCTATCTACATAGGGTGTTTCAAACCATACTTGACCGGTTTCATAGTAGCCTTTAGAAATACCTTGTCTCATGTTATCTACATAGGGTGTTTCATATTTTACTGTCCCACTCTCATAATATTCTCTATTTGTGCCATTCAACTTGCCATCTACATAGGGTGTTTCAGTATGTAGTTGGCCGGTTAAATAGTAGTACGTTTTTTTAATACCATCTATCTTGTCATCCTTCCAGGGTGTTTCAGATTGGAGTTGACCGCTATAAACATATTTTTTTTCAAGACCATTTTTTTTGTCATCTATATAGGGTGTTTCATGTATCAGGTGATAGCCGCTTTCGCCTATATGGTACACTTTTTGAATGCCATTTTTTTTGTCATCTATATAGGGTGTTTCAACTTGTAGTTGGCCGCTTTCATAGTACCTTCTTTCTGTGCCATTCAACTTGTTGTCCTGCCAGGGTCTTTCAATTTGTAGCTTACCGCTTTCAAAATACTGTTTTTCAACTCCATTTCGGGAGCGATAACCCCAAATATCGGGAGACCCTTTATAATATGGTATTTCCTCACTTATTGATCCACGGTTGCCGTGATACACGCAAGTCACAAAATCCGGATTGCCATTTGGATAATCAATAACATGATTCGCTCCTGTAATCGGACACCACTGAGGGGCAGGCCACCCGGGCCAGGATGAACCCTCGTTAACCGTAATCACCACTGTTTCTATAATTTCGTTGGTGGTGGTTGCCGTGATGGTGGATGTTCCGCCCGATGGTGCTGAAGCGGGTGCTGTATACTGTACAGATGCGATGCCGCTTGCATTGGTATCAGCACTGCTGGCAGAAAGACCACCGCTGTCGGTTGTAAAGGTGACGGTCTCGCCCTCCACCGGGTTCCCCACGTCATCCGTGACGGTTGCGGTAATGGTGCTGGCACTTGTACCGCCTGCATTCAGTGTATTAGGAGAAGCAGAGAGGCTCATGGCCGCCGCAATTGACTCAATCAAAATATCCAGTTTGATCTGCTTTGTATTGATATAGGGTGCAAAGTAATTCGAATTAGTTACCATGACTAAAAGATAGTATCCGTCATCTGTCAGCGAGCGAAGGTCTTTCTGTATTAGTTGTTTCGTAGTAGAATGAGAGAGATATTGTATCAGTGTATCAGCCATCCTGAATTTAAACAGGGTAATATCACAAACGTCCTGGTCAATTGCAAAACTGATGGCCTTTGCCGGACTGATATCCGGATCATCCAACCTGACCATGAACAGTTTAGCTGACAGATCCGGATAGCCTTCGGTAAACGATTTGCTTGTGTCTGCTTCTGATTGGATCTGGAAGATTCCCGATGCGTTACCGGTAAACCTTTCCCTTGTCACATTATAAATCGCACCTGTGACATATTCCCGTAAGAAAGGCTCCCATATCATGAACAGGTTGTCGGTGATACCAAGATTTTGGTTTATGGCCTGAATCGGATGCTGCTGATCTAATATTTTTAGATAAATATCACGAACAATAGATTCTCCATATTTGCCTACGAGATATTTGATAAAAGCGGACATTCCATAACCGTGATATCCTGCAGAT
>CAYWNB010000344.1:0-3056 GCA_964459195.1 uncultured Desulfobacula sp. | reverse complement strand
CACTATTTTGCAAAATAAAACGCAAATAGGCGTTACACTATTCGCATCTTATCACTACGGCTCAAAGTCAACGAGAAGAAAAGCAAGCTAGCTCCGGTAGGGGAGTGTGGTTTCCTTGGTTTTGTATTTGTACGTGGCAAAATCAGATGGAGTGATAAATCCTTTCTGGAGTTTAAGCGGCGTTTACGCCTCTTTACCGGAAGGAGCTGGTTTGTCTCGATGGAATACCGTTATAAAAAGTTGGCGGAGTACGTGCGGGGCTGGATCAACTATTACGGGATATCGGAGTATTACAGTCCCATCCCGGGATTAGATGAACGGCTCCGCCGCCGGATGCGGATGTGCTACTGGAAACAGTGGCGCTATACCCGTACCAAAGTCCGGAATCTTCTCAAACTAGGTACTTTCAAAAGACAGGCCATTTATACAGCACTCAGTCGCAGAGGGCCATAGCATATTTCAAGAACCATGGTAACACAGACCGGCATGACCAATCAATGGCTATCTGAACAAGGGTTAATATCTGTCAAAGAACAGTGGGTGAAAATTCATTATCCGGCTACGGCCCGATAATCTTGATGAAACGCCCTGTGCGGATCCGCATGCAGGGTGTTGTGGGGGCTGGGGGATTAAAACCCCCGGCTACCCGATTAGACCTTTGGTTCCTGTTGAGTGGCACAGTGGATACTCCCACCACCGCTAGCTATACCATCAATGGCAATTTGCTCAATATGATGATTAGGAAATACTTTTGCCAATTTAATGTTAGCGGCATTGTCAGCTTTTCCGTCATTATAGCAGTGCCTTGACCATCAACTTCAAAACAACCACCTTCTAGAACAAGACTTGAACGAATGCTTTTTACACCCGTTTTTTTTGCAACAAAATCAGCAACCTTGGCATCAAGTTCATAGGATTGATCTTCACCCCAACCATTAAAATTAACAGCTGCTTTCTGCCCCTTTTCATTAATGACAAATGCAGGACCTGTATCTCGCATCCATAGATCATTCATATTGAACTCAATCAGCTCAATCGGGTAATTGTGCGTATCGAGGCCACCGAGTAAACCTATAGCAAAATGATAGTCTTGCTTTCTTACCAGCATTATGACATCCAAGTACGCTTATGAGTCTCTCCTTCATCGGGCATATACCATTTGTTCAGGTAGGCTCTATTCGTCGCTTCTACATTGTAGGTTGACAATAAAACACCTCCTACAAAAAAAAGGCTTGATTGTATAAATTTTCTTCTTGTGAGCACAGTTCCGCCTTTAAGGTATAAGTTGAAAATAACCGGTTTCATCCGGTTCTTTTTCTGGTGGAATCAAGTATCGTATTTCGGAATATCTTACTTTACCTTGAGATTACAGTCATTTTGTCATACCCGTTATTCACTATTCGAGATGTGAATCTATTTATATATCTACATGGGAAAACAATTAAATTTAGGTGAATTATCGCAACCTTGGACTTGTATTAGAAATCAACTGCTCAACAGGATTGCCTTTCTGTAAATATGCCCTGAACTGATCAGAAATTTTACTATCCATTGAAACTCTTTCCCAGAATTCATAGGCCGCCTTTATTACAATTTCGCGCTGATCTTCAGCTAAATCGATACTATCCAGATCTGGCGGGTCAAAAATAAAAGGTGGTACTTCTCCACTAATTTTAGGGACAAAGCCCATCGAGCACATATCATAAATGGGCAATATCCTGAAAATATCGTTATTTATCGATAAGCTCAAATTACCTAAATGCATATCAGAATTGTTTATAAGTCGGCCAAACAACCATAAAGATTCTGCATAGAAAATATCTTCACTGATTGCTAATTTTTTTTCCAACAAGCCTTTCATAACCCTTGGCCAATTGCTCCCCAAACCGGTAAATTCTGAGTCAATTGTTTGAAGGGATATCATGGATTTACGTCCAAGTGCACCGATTCTATCAAACCGTTGAGATTCCAAGAACAACCTACCGTTTATATCAATCAGGCCTGGTATCGCAGCTGAGAAGATCCGTTCATTAAGCACCACAGCCGCGTGATATTCAGTGATTAGAATATCGCGCCACCGTGTAGTAATTTCATTATTGCCTTTGGGTGAAAATTTTACAATTACATGGCATTCGGAATTCATATTAAAAGCTGTGAACTTAGATTGTTCACCGCCAGCAGATGATCCTGCGAGCTCCCCTTCTATCGCTTTCTGGGCAAGATCAGGATAATCCTCTTCTGTGGCAAGTAAAAATTGTGGTCCGACGCCAATCAAACCACGATCACCGAATATAAAGTTACCAGGGAGATCGTCACCATTTGAGATAAGATATCGACCAATGTGATTGCTATTCCAATTTCTTGGATCTGATGGAAAATCATCACATTGGGATGCGATCCTTTTAGCAATCTGCCGTCCCAAAAAACCTTGTGGCCGTAGATCATAAAGAAAATAAGGCAGATCCTCATACAAACCTATTCGACTTTCACCAAGCAATAAAGATGGGAGGTTTTTAATAGGTTCAACAAAGTATCCTCCATTAATCAATGGGCGGATATGGGCAATTAAGTGTGGTTTGCCAACTTCATCAATAATACTCAGTGGGATATTATTTCCACTATTAAATGCGTTACATGTTGCAGCATATTTTACTGTGCGCCCTTCAGGAATAGCGATGACTCGATCTTCCATTTTTCTAATCTTTCGGGCAATGGTAGTCTGACTTAGGCCAGTCGCTGCCTGGATCTCTTTCGAAGTTGAAGGGCCTCGTTCCAAATATTCTATAATTGATAGTGGCATAACTAAAATAACGACTAATAAAAATGATTAATTTTTCATACTAATACAAATAGATAGTTATATTTTTGATTCATTATATGACTTAGAAATAGAAAGTCAACAGAAAGGTTTTATAAGTGAAGTGTTTTTGTTTTTGGATGCCCTGATGAATGCACTCTTCAGCGGCCGCGGCTTTTTGCGGTCCGCTGGAAGAGATTGTTGGCCTCAACTACCCCTCAAGTATTAGGTATGTTTCAAGTTCTCCAAACGGAACAAA
>CAYWNB010000343.1:0-3068 GCA_964459195.1 uncultured Desulfobacula sp. | reverse complement strand
AACTTCCCAAAGACCTCCAGAAAATTTTCCAGGAAGTCGGCCTGGAACTTCAGCAAATGCTCAACCGGTCTACCCAGGCTGGATATTCCTTAAGTGCCGATGCGCTTGATCTGGCTGGCATCAAAAGGAGTGAACTGGACCCTGCCTCTAAAACTGAAGCCCAGAAAAAGCTGAAAATCATTGAAAAGAAATGGTTGACACTTTCCGGTAAAGAAGGTCGGGAACTTTTACCCCTGGTCAAGGACGCTGCAAACAGGCACCGGGCATCGAAAAGCAAAAAATTAACTTTTTGCATGACGGTTGATTAATCATATTCCGCCAAGGGGCCATTTAAGGCCCCTTCCAAAAAACGATATTACACTCCCAAAACAGGCGTTAAAAAGATTCTTATTGTTGTTGTTGACACCTATTCTAAAAAGTTCTAAGCCGCATGGATGCGATATAGGAAGCATTTACATTGGAACCGGAAATGAATATCCGGTAAGAATGAATGGAGTACCTTACCCCATCTCCTGCCGGAACAATCTTCAAAAGAAAACCGCCTGCCTACCATGGTGTTGTGACCTTCATAAGGATTGTCCTGGTTTGGTTATGAAAACTTCTTTTACTTAAACCAATATCTATGTTAATTTTAATCAATCACATATTAATCTTTCCCATTCATACATAAGGTGAGCCATGAAAACAACCCGAGTGACCACAACAGACAAACCCGTTGATACCTTTGAAACAGACCTGCTGATCTACCTGACAATCCAAATAAAAGGCAAGGCCCCCCAATGTGACAAAGCCGTCATGGCCCCGGTAAAAAAGGCCTTTGAACTGGGGGATTTTAAGGGAAAAGAAGGGGAGCAGCTCTTTTATTACCCAACAGCTCCCGGAAAGAACAAACAACCCGCTGCCAAACGAGTACTGATACTGGGGTTGGGTAAAATTGAAACAGAAGCAGAAAATGATGAGGCAATGGTCTGTGATGCCCTGCGGGAAGCCGGGGGTCACCTGGCAAAAGCCTGCGAAAAGATAAAAGCCAGGGAAATAATCATCTGCCTGCCGACCCTTGGGACACTGGCACCGGAAAAAACAGCCGAATGTATTACAGAAGGGGTGCTTCTGGGAGATTATCGGTTTGCAAAATACAAACAGGTCACCCGGAAAAAGACGGATTATACCGGAATTACGGCCATTAAATTTGCCGGTACCGCTGCTGTCAAATCGGTCCGCAGGGGCGTGGCCCACGGCAGGATTTCAGCGCTTGCGGCCTGTGCGGCACGGGATATGGCAAATGAACCCGGCAACGGCTGGACATCTGCAGAGTTTGCCGCCTTTGCCAAGGCCCTGGCCAAAACCCACGGCCTCACCTATCGCTGCATTGAGAAAAAAGAAATGGAAAAGCTGGGCATGGGGGGTATCCTGGCTGTGAACCAGGGATCTGCCATTCCGCCCAGGATGGTAATCCTGGAATATCAGCCTGAAAAAAAAACAGAGACCCTGCTGCTGGTGGGCAAGGGGGTGACCTTTGACTCCGGTGGTATCAGCCTGAAGCCCGGAGCTGGTATGGAAGAAATGAAATATGATATGTGCGGAGGGGCAGCCGTCCTTGCCGCTATGCAGGCCGTGGGAGAGGAAAAACCAAACATAGGAGTTGTGGCCATTATCCCAGCCACAGACAATATGCCCAGCGGCTCTGCCGTCAGACCCGGTGATATCATCCATCACTTTAACCGGGTGACTGCAGAAATTGTCAACACAGATGCCGAAGGCCGGATGATCCTGGCCGATGCCCTGGCCTATGGTATTAAAACATACAACCCCGATGGCGTTGTGGATGTGGCCACCCTGACAGGTGCTGTTATCATCGGGTTGGGTCATCATTATTCAGGATTAATCTCTAACAATGACAACCTTGCCCTTTCCCTGGAAACAGCTGGCAGACTGTCAGGAGAACCCCTGTGGCGCCTGCCCCTGAACAAGCATTATAAAAAACAGATCGAATCCAAGGTGGCAGACATTAAAAACATCGGGGGAAAGGCAGGGGGATCGATCACAGCAGCTGCCTATCTGTCCAATTTTGTGGGGAAAACCCCTTGGGCTCATCTGGATATTGCCGGTACGGCCTGGGATTTTACCGAAAAAAGTTATATTCCCAAAGGCCCATCGGGTATAGGGGTCAGAACCTTTTTAACCCTGATCCGAAACTGGCAAACAGGTAAATTAAAATAGGAACCGCTGCCCATGATGACCCAGGAGTTTGAAGAGATTGTCAGCCGGATTTCCAGTGTGATTCTGGGGAAGAAACCCCAGATCCGCCTGGCCCTGACCTGTTTTTTTGCCCGGGGTCATTTGTTGATTGAAGACTTTCCCGGTATTGGAAAAACCACCCTGGCAAAGGCCTGGGCATTCCTCCATGGCAGAAATCACACCCTGCCCGAGGATCTGCAGCATATCCTGCCCTGGGTAGCTGGCCATCGGCTCAGAGATGCCCAGGATCTCACGGCAATACCCCGGAACAGGCTCATGGAACTGTTTTCCAGTGTGCCGGTGCCGGTTTGATGCTCCCCGGTCTTCCCCCAGGATAACAAGTTTAACAAGAAAAGAGCCTGCCATGAAATTGAGCCGAAAACAGGTATCCATTTTCCCCACCCAGCACGGATTTTTGTTCCTGGCCATCCTCATCGCCATGCTGCTAGGCGCCATCAACTACAACAATGCCGGATTTATCCTTGTCTTTCTGCTGGGGGGCATGGCCCTAATTTCCATTTTCTATTCCTTTAAAAATCTTGTGGGGATTGAAATACACTATCTATCCCCTCTGCCGGTATTTGCCGGTCAAACCGCCACCTTTCCTGTCCATGTCAAAGCCCCGGCAGCAGGGGGCCGGTCCATCACATTTTCCCTGATGCCCCAGGACCCCCTCTTTGTAAGTGTCTATAGGGAAAAAAACCTTCAAATGGAGATTTTGGCCCGGAAACGAGGCATTTTGCACCCCAGATCCCTGACCCTTAAAAGTGTTTACCCCTTTGGACTTTTCACCTTTTGCACCCTTCTCCCGGTGGAGGCAACCTGTCTTG
>CAYWNB010000342.1:0-3120 GCA_964459195.1 uncultured Desulfobacula sp. | reverse complement strand
CACCGTGATTATGCGGTAGATGAATCTTATAAAACCTAAAGGGTGAAAAAAATGAAAAAAATAATTGATGATAAAAACACAGCAAAATTGGGTACTGAAAAAAATCCTGCTGTTGTGAATGTACAAACAGAAGAAAGAGTAAAAGAATTAGAATCAGTATTTGATAAAAACGGTTGGAAATATACAATTGAATTGGAACCAGATAAATCTGAGGATATTAAAGCGTTAGAAATATTAATGAATCCAATAAAAACAAAAATTGCCGAAAAAAAAGTGGGACGCAATGAACCCTGTCCATGCGGAAGTGGTAAAAAGTATAAAAAATGCTGCAGTAACTAATCTTTTTTTGTATTCTATCGTAACCTGTGCATAACCCCCGGCTGCAAGCGGATGCGCAACCGCTGTATGCCGTTGAACCGGGGTGTTCAACTATATTTTCTGATAATCTTAAGAAAATCCATTCTTCCAAATTCAAGGTACCAATATAACAAATTTATAATTGTAGATTTTAGAAAATTATTTTTCAAAATTTGAACTGCAGTGAAGTGAATTTCCAATATTCCGATGGACAGGAAGATCAAACAAATACTGAACATCGTAGCGGTTGTCGTTGTCGCATTATGGTTGGGCAACTTGTTTGGCGTATTTGATTTTGTTCAAGGATTTCACATTGGCAGATGATCTGATGCGGCGGGATAAATAAAGAAGTGAAAATATCTGACAGTTCATGAACGCTTTTTAACACAAAACCTTTCGGCTATCATGGAGGAGTAAATGCGCAAATCTGAATTTATGAAACAATTCAGCATTAACGGGTAAACCTACAGTTTTTATGATATCATGCGGCTGGAAGAAAAGGGGTTCGGGAAAATTAGGCTAACAGGCAAGGTGCTTCATGTCTGAGGTATTAGAGAAAAAATCATTGCTGCACGACGATCAGGAATTAATGAGATTATAATATCTACCCAATGGGACAAGTGCATGGCGAACCAAAAAAAATGGTATATTCTGTTTTGTGATGAAATTGAACAGGCATGCCCGGTAACGGAATTTATCAACGACTGCCAACCCGTGCATCAGGTTAAAATTCTCAGGATACTCTCCTTGTTGGAAGAGCAGGGCCCAATAATGCCAAGACCCTACTCAGACATCCTCCATGACGGTATCCATGAACTTCGGTTTAATCTATCGGAAAATAAGGTTAGGGTGCTTTATTTCTTTTGCTATCAGAAATTTATTGTTCTGTATTTTGTATTTTTTAAGGATACCCGGCGAGTCCCGGATAAATATATTGAACGGGTGATCCAATACAGAAAGGATTTTCTTGAAAAGGTTTCAAAAGATCAGCTTGAGAGGCGCCGTCATGCTATTTTTTAAGGAAATTCTGGAAGAGAAATTCAAGGAGCCCGGTTTTAAACGGTTTTTTGATCAGGAGTGTCATATCTGCCTGACCACCCTGAAAATTGTTTCTGAATTTGTTGAAATCGAATTGGAACGGAACCCTATCCTGGAAAAGTTAGGGATTTCACAAAAAGAATTTAATGATCTTTATTGGGCTCACCATTGTGATCCCAGGGTGGTGATCAAGCTGTGCCGATATTTTGGGATTGATTTTACGGGGTTGTCACGCAATTGCCCCTTTGATATTGTGAAAACAACCCAATAAGCCGATGATTAGGTGATAACGGTCTCAATCTTATATAAGGAGTGTTATGGTATGACCCCAGAAAACCCGTCGGGAAAAGAATCAATCCCGAATCCAGATGTTTCTCCTGAGCCGGGACCAATTTACCAGGGCAATGAAACCATTCTGTTCGTGGATGATGAAATTTGCCTGGCAGAGGTGGGCAGGGAAATGCTTGAGGCTTATGGATATTGTGTCGACACCATGACAAGTTCCAGGGAAGCCTTGGAGTGGTTTGAAAAGAATCCGGATCAATATGATTTGTTGATCACTGACTATACCATGCCGGAGATGACCGGAAATCAGCTGGTTGAAAAGATACATGCCCTGCGGCCCCAATTGCCTGTTATCATGTGTACCGGTGTTGACTTGTCTTTTGTGATTTCCAAGAAGGCCTGTATCTTAAAAATACTGATGAAACCCTTTGGTATGGAGGAACTCATCAAAACGGTCCGGGAGGTCCTTGCTAAATCAAGGGGGTGAGCCCCTGCCTGGACGCATATGAAAAAGAGCCTGTTTATCACTGATTTTGACGGCACCCTGCTGACCGATGAAAAGAGCATTGCCCGAGAAGATCTTGCCACCCTTTCCCGGTTGAGACAAAATAATACCATCACTGCCATTGCCACGGGAAGAAGCCTGTATTCCTTTCAAAGGGCATTGGAACAGATAAATCTTGCGGAAAATGAACTGCCGGTGGACTATCTTATCTTTTCCACGGGAGCGGGTATTATAGCACTTCAAGAGGGTCTCCTTATACGATCCCATGCAATTATAGCAAGGGATATCCGAAAAATTATGGCCTGTTTTGATTCAAATAAATGGGACTATATGGTTCATAAAGCCATCCCCGACACCCGGTATTTTTTATACAAATCCCATGGCAAAGAAAATAGTGATTTCCAAAAACGAATTCAATTGTATCGAGCGTTTTGCGCCCCCTTGAACAATGGCCGAGCCTTGTATAGCTCAGCCACCCAGGTTTTGGCGATTATCCCTGGAAAAGTTTCCCCATCAAGGTTGGCGGCGATCCGGGCGGATCTTGTTGATTACAGCGTGATCCCTGCGACTTCACCTTTGGATCATTGTTCTTCCTGGATTGAGGTCTTTAATAAACAGGTTTCCAAAAGTATGGCGGCTTCCTGGTTGGCATCAACACTGGATATTCAACAATCGGATGTGATTTCCGTGGGCAATGATTATAATGATCAGGATCTTTTGGAATGGTCTGGTAAGGGGTATCTGGTTGCCAATGCTGCCCAGGACTTGAAGCCCTATTTCAAAACGGTTTCTTCCAATAATCATTGCGGGGTTAGCCAGGCGGCTCAGGAATCAGATTTGCTGGCCTGGTAACCCTTTACATATCAAAATTTAAGCTCAGTGAACTATATCAGGTCTGCAATAAAAGTTAAAGCGCTTTAATCAATTGTTTCATA
>CAYWNB010000341.1:0-3125 GCA_964459195.1 uncultured Desulfobacula sp. | reverse complement strand
ATTTCCCGTCCGGATTCCCTCCAAACGAGTGCCCACCCGGACAATTGCCGTGGGCATTGTTCGAAAAAACGGACGGCTGCTTATTACCAGAAGACAATTGGATGGGCTTTTGGGAGGGTTGTGGGAATTTCCCGGTGGAAAGCTTGAAAAGGGTGAAGACAGCCCAGCTGCATGCATCCGGGAAATCAGGGAGGAGACCGGGATTCACGTAAAAATTGATTCTTTTTTGACCCGGATAAAACATGCCTACACCCACTTTAAGATTGAAATGGATGTATTTTATTGCCACTATGTTTCAGGGGAAATTGCCTTGAACGGCCCCATTGATCATAAATGGGTCCAAATTTCTGAAATAAATGGATTTCCCTTTCCAAAGGCCAATCTAAAATTTATTCCCCTGATTAAAATGGAAAACACCTGATTTTAACTCATGGCCTAGGAATGAACCGCCATGTGGACTCGCCCACCGCTGCAAAAACAAGGGAATAAAAAAGTGCAGAAGAACTGGGATTTAATGTATTGCTTCCAGACCTGGCCGCCCAGGGATGTTTTCTTGTGGGGGGGGGCGTCTCTGTGATCTGGGCAGCTGCAAGGCTGCCTATTTTGTTGTTGAAAAACAGGGTAAAAAGGGCTCTCTTTTTATCATGGATATTGATCACCTTGATTTTGAAATTGCCGATGGAACACGATTTTCTACAACCATCAAGGGGTGTGACACCCACGTCTGGAAAGACAATGACCAGGTCTATGCCACGGTTTTTTAATTCCGCCCCTTTCACTGAATCTTCTTGATTTTTCCAGCATATTTTTTCAAGGTTGGACAAATTGAGAATGATTAATATCCATTCTTGACAAAAAAATAAATTTCTGCAAAACAATTGCATAGGACCGCCTGAAGCTAAAATTTCTGGTGAATCATCTTGATCTTGAACAGCAACACCAGGTGATGGGTTCAGTTGATTAATGAATGATTAAATCGCAGAGGTAGATATGGCTAAGAAAATCAAGAAAAAAAAGACCGGTGCAAAAAAACAAAGGACAAAGAGCACTAAAACAATAAAAATAATTCCTGTTGACCTTAAAACAGTTACAGACAGATCAATGGAAATCTCTTCAATCAATGAGTCATTAAAGGCTATTTTTGAAAAAGATGGGGTAGATGAACAAGATCAACGAATATTTATGATTCTTGGTGTGACGAATGAATACGATGCTGACGTCAATATAGAAAACATAGAAACCTATTTTAAATATTTAAAAAATCAAATTAAAATGCCCTGCATTGTGACAGGAATTGAGCCGCTTGGATGCTTTAGGTGGGAAGAATATTACTCTTTCGGTCCGGGAAGTGAAAAAGAGCATCATCAATTAAAAAAGGAACAACCTTCCTTTACAGACGAATATGCGCTGATTAAGTTTGATTATGATGATTCTAATGGGGTGTTTGCCCAAGTTCAGCGCCTTTCAGACAAAAAGAAATTTTATTTAAATTTGTGTGATTTAGAGGGAGTTGATGAGGGTTCAAAAAATGCCAAGCTTCTCCATGATTATGCTGTTTGGTTTGTAAATTACATATGATTTTAGATACATCCTATTTATACAGATGGCCTTACAATCTTTAGTGTCGGACTCGCTCCTTTTAAAACTTCCCAATACATTTCGTGCTTTTTATGGTGGTTTCATCGGGCTGCACAGGGTCCAAAAACAGGCGTTGACCCCCATCCTTGATGGCCGGGACCTGGTAGGGTCCGGCAAGAGCGAGGCGGTACTGGCCCCCTGCCTTGAGCGGGTAGAGATGAGGTACCCAACACTATTCGATTGGATAAGGCAATTTAAAAAACAAAATTTACATCAAGGATATGTCTTACATGATAATAAAAGAAAATATTTTGATGGGTTAAAAAGTTCAAATATAGAAAACCGAAAAATTGCCGTCAATAATTCAATAAAGTGGATTTTAAAATATTGAACATTTTAAAATTATGAAAGACGAGGATAAGGTTGTTTATTCCATATCAGCTTGTTCTATTTCGATGTATGACTGGTTACTTATATTAACCATTACTTTTGGGGAGGGAGAAAAATAAAATGGTATTCAATACCGATAAAAATTTACAGGAAACACTGGCCACAGTCCTTGAAAATGAAAGTTCTCACACCTATGAGTGTTCATTTGTTTCATGCAGCAACCCTGTGTGTCGATGTGGAACAATTGAAGTTGCCCTTAGGCCACTACGAGATAAAAACCAAAACGAACAGAACCTGCCTTCCCATCGCATTGATATTGATCTTAGTGAAAAAATGCTCAGTTCTGATCCAGAAAACAAAACGCATCCAAAAGAGTTGGCCTTTGCAAACCTGTTTTTATCCCAATTAAATGAGGATGATTTTGAATTTTTATTTAAAAAGCATTATGCCTATAAAAACAAGATAACCGAACAAGCGGAGATTGATCAGATTGATGCCTTCTTTGATTATGAAGCAGTGGAACGGGATGGAGAAATGTATGCCTACAATGACGTTCTGCCCTATGGTGACCAGATGCATGTTAAGGTTAATAGGGAAGATTATTTGATTTTTGACCAGTATTGTTTGCTGCCAAACTGTTCATGTTCGAATACCATTATAGACGTTGTATCCAAAAAAGACACAGGTATAGAAAATGAATTGTGCTCCCTTACAGTGACATATGCTAAAAAACATTGGGAAATCACAGAAGGAATGTCCTCTCCCATAAACTTGGGAATGATACGGTCTGCCATAGAAGAACAAAATCCTGGTTTTTACAAAAACTTGCACACCCGGCATAAAAAATTAAAATCCATTTATCTAAACAATAGACAGAAAAATCATTCCAATGTACCCATAACAAAAAGTCAAAAAGTTGGCAGAAACGACCCATGCCCATGTGGCAGCGGGAAAAAATATAAAAAATGCTGCATGTGATGGAAGATGGAATTTCAACCCGGTTTTTCTTTGGTGTTGAGCAAACCAAAAATTTTTATTAAAGGAATATCAAATGACCTTCTTGAATTTTTATGCTACATTGTGATATATATCCCCACAAAACCATATGAATTTCTATGATTTACAGGGGAAACCAAATGAAGATAGTCT
The DNA here is from genome assembly GCA_964459195.1 of uncultured Desulfobacula sp. GTDB lineage: Bacteria > Desulfobacterota > Desulfobacteria > Desulfobacterales > Desulfobacteraceae > NBML01. The sequence continues at coordinate 8 of CAYWNB010000341.1, read as the reverse complement.
CCATTGCC
>CAYWNB010000340.1:1545-3157 GCA_964459195.1 uncultured Desulfobacula sp. | reverse complement strand
TATTACTCCTTCTTATCCACCGGCAGTCCGGCTTCAATCATTTTTTCTCTGAAGTGATCTTCATACTGTTCATAGGTATGGACATCCACATCATAGTCCCAGGGGTTCACGTGTCTCTTGGCCCGGGTATTGTTGGCCATGTTTCGCGTGGGGCTTAAAAATACGCCGCCTGCGTGCATGAGCTTGCTTGCCGGGAAATATGCGAAAAGAACACTCACCATAAAGACATGACCATAAAAAAGACCGCCCACCCCTTCAGGAATGACCGGTGCAAAGGTTGCAAGGCCCATGGTAAGGGTTTTGATGCCGATGATATCCACTTTGGTGAAATATCTCATGGCGATACCCGTGGCGGCAATGCCGATGATCAGGAACAAGGGAAAATAATCGGCTGCCTGTGAAATATAGGTAACCTTGGCATCAAAAATTCTTCTGCCCAGCAAAAACAAGGTGGCTGCCAGCAGGACCACGCCGGACAAAAATAATCCGGGCAGGCCCAATTGAACAATACCGTCAAAGTATTCCAGCCAGGTGAGACAAGACGGAACCGGGGAGGTAAAAAACCTGAAATGCCTGAGCAGAACGACCAGAAAAGAATAATGGAAGGCAAGGGCTCCCAGCCATAGAAAAATTTCCCATGAATAGGAGAGACGGTTGGATACATTCCGGTTAAATGCTGCCTTTGTGTTGCGAAACAGGGACCTGAAAAGAAAAATTTCAAGTACCATCCTCACAAAAACGCCGGAGGCTGTATCAGGGTTGTCAATGCAGTTCTGTTTTATCCAGGGTAAGGATTTCTGCTGGCCGCAGGTTGTGGGAATCCTGAACGGAACTGCAGATGCTGCCCATCCCATGACCTTGACAACAAAGCCAATCAGAAAGGCAAGAACTGCAAGGTAGGGAAATACTATCCCAAAGAACCACTGCATTCCCGCTCCCTCAACCCCTGTGTAGGCCACTAGGAAAAGCAGAAAAACAGTTGTAAGGGGGATCAAGTACTTTTGATTCATATTATAACCACCTCGTTATTTTTGTATGACAACTGTAAATTTTGTCATACATGTTAAGATTTTTTAGAGCCAAGGAGGTCTTCTTCCGTGAGCTCTGCTACTAAACCTGCCCTTTCAAAGGCCCTGTGAATGCGTCTTTTGCTTTCAGTTGACTTTAAAAGGAATATTTCTTCTTTACATTTCATGAACTTATCAAATCCTGCCAGGGCAATGTGATCCACCATGTGGTCAAATTGTCTCAGCTGGGACTGGTCCAGGAAACTTTCACCTATTTTTTTAAGGGCAAATATAAAACTGACCGCATCCGAGGCATCAAATGCCTGGACTGCCCTGATCCGAATAACGGGATCCAGGGCTTTTTCAAGGGTTTTTTCCGTATAGGTTTGACAGATCAAATCCAGAACATCCTCAAGGCTTTCCCGGGTGACTGCCCCCACGGGGTTGTCAAATCGGTTGGAATCTTTTCCCAGAATTCTGGCGCTGTCTTTTGGGTAGGTATTAATAGTGGCCGTGAACCATTCTTTTAATAAAAGGCTCTTGTTTTTTTTGATGGTCTCTTTTAGGTTCATTTTTCTCAACTATTATATAAACGATAAATCTTA
>CAYWNB010000340.1:0-1445 GCA_964459195.1 uncultured Desulfobacula sp. | reverse complement strand
TGATGGTCTCTTTTAGGTTCATTTTTCTCAACTATTATATAAACGATAAATCTTAAGCAATCTGCATCCATAATTGTTAGAAGGATATAAACAACCTTAAATTTTATGTCAAGGGTAAAAGCGGGTTAAAAGCGGTTTAAACTCTAATCACAAACGGATTCCAGGCCATGGGGACCGGCCCTGTCCCGGCAGTGTTCCCTGGTTTTTATGGCAGCCCATATTTGGATATCCACAAAATGGCTAAATTATGGTATCCTCGTTCATAAATTTAGGTAAATTAATTGATTTGAACTGATTTAAACTGGGGCATTAATCTAAGGGACAGGGGTTATGATGGATCGATATTACAAGGAGCGGTTTCAGGCTCAGCAAAGCCTGATCAGAAAAATTGCCCCCCTCATGGAGGTCAATGAAATTATCGAAAAGGTCAGGGGAGAGCTTCGGACGTTGATTCCAACTGCCATGGAAGTTTGTATCCTTTTGCTGGATCCCGATGCCAAAAAGTATACAAGTCCCCTGCAGTGTGCACTCTATGAGAGGCCGGTGGATTGTCAATCCTGTAAGCGGGACAGGCCTGCGGTTAAAAAAGCCATTAACGAAAAAAAAGCCGTGGTGGTCTCCCAGAGTGAACCGGTCAGAAGGCTTGATAACTCACTTGTGTCCGTGGGGCCGGAATATGCCATGCCCGTATTCGTGGACGGAAGGGTCCTTGCGGCAATCAGTGTGGTAATCCAGCCCTTGACCCGCTATACCCGGAGAGATTTTTTTCTGATCAGAGATTTTGCCGACATCCTGGGGACCATCATTTTGAATGCCAAACGCCAATGGGAGATGACCCAGGAGAAAATTTCTATCAGCCGGATGCTGACCAACCTGTCTCCCTTTGTCCCCGAATCGGTTCGGCACATGGTTCATAAAAATCCCGACCTTTTAACCCGGGAAAAGGAACGAAAGGATATCAGCGTTCTTTTTCTGGATCTGGAGGGTTATACCCGTCTTTCCACAAGTCGCCCCGAGGTTGAAGTTAATGGGTTTGTTGAACGGATGTTTTCCAGTTTTGTGGATCCTATTCACCGTTCCCACGGGGACATCAATGAAACAGCCGGTGATGCCCTTATGATCATTTTTAAAAACCATGATGCACGAACCAATGCCATTAATTCGGTCAAGGCGGCCTTTGAAATTGCGGATCGAAATAGGACCATTAACCAGTCTCTTTCAAAGGAGATGGATTCAACCATGGGCCCGATTGATGTGAATATTGGCATCAATTCAGGTTCTGCCCTTGTGGGGATGACCCGGTTTACGGGGGCCTTGGATACCCGCATGACCTATACGGCCAGTGGAACGGTTACCAACATCGCCGCCCGCCTTTCCGATTATGCCAAGGGAGGGGATATTCTCATCGGGGAAAATACCCAGAAAATGATCGAAGGACTCTGGCC
>CAYWNB010000339.1:0-3198 GCA_964459195.1 uncultured Desulfobacula sp. | reverse complement strand
TCCGGCATCAAATAGACTTTATATGTTTTCATCAGACTTCTTTCTTTGCCCGTTGTTGGTGTAGCTCCTCGATGGTTTTAAAAGCTATATTAAGCGGAACGGGTTCACCGCTCTGCTCTGAATGTGCCAGACGTTCACGGATTAAAGAAATCCTTGCCTTGTGTTCTTCTTCTCTTTTCTGCCACATTCTCATGGCTTCCCTTATTAGTTCACTCGTTGAAGCATAGGAACCTGAGCTAACCTCTTTTTTGATAGAGGCCAGCATATCGGGCGGTAAGGTGATTGTAATTCTTTCGGCTTTTTCTTGGTGCATTTATGATCCTCCGTAAAAGTATGATTTAATCATACCTCTTTAAAAAGAGAGGGTCAACATGCTCTTTAAAAAAATGCTCGGGCTTCACAGGTGGGGATTTTAAAGTGGCCATCCGGGATAAAACAAGATTCCCACTCGATTAATATGCTCTATCAGATCAAGATTAGAAATTTGGTTGAAAATAGATATGTCAAAAGTGTAAGGCAAAAGCAAATCATCTATTTCCAATTCAACTGCGTATACAATAGATAACGTCAAATCTTGTCCAATAAGCGAAAGATCAATATCCGAACCGGCTTTATAATTACCTTTGGCTCTTGAACCGTATAGGATTACTTTTTCAATTTGCGGATACCGTGCAAAAATGCAGTTTGCCTGTTTGATTATCTCAGGTTTTAGTCCAAATTTCATTTTCCGTTTTATGCTTTTTCTTTTAATCCGATGAAGGTTTCCCTTAGTTTAAGAAATTCATGGTAATAAATATGAAAAATATCTTTTGTGATTTCATCTGCAATATCTTCATTATAGGTATGTGATGTCAAGGTTCTGCTCTTTATCATTTTCATCCATGTCTCACCATTAATGATCAGCCCTCGTTTAAATGCCATCCGAATAGCATCGCGACTTCCCTGAATGCCAGTTTCACCCTGGTTTTCGTAAAAATCTTTAATTGTATTCCAGGCAAGTTCATAATTATATTCAAAGGATTGGATCAAACCTTGTTGCTCAAGTTCAGACAACTCCCCTTTTTCGATAAATTTTGTGAGCTGTTTTACAGCTTTATCAAAATTATTGAATCTTTGAATCCATCTCACATCTATTGTCGTCATAGTCAAACCCTCATCAAGTATTTTTATCCAGACGGTAGCGTATGGATCTTAAGCTCAGATTCAGATAGTCTGCTGCCTTGCTCTTGTTTCCACCGGATAATTCCATAGCTTTTTTCATGTAGGCAGTTTCAATGGTGGAAAGAATTTCATCCAGATCAACCCCATGCTCCACATTTTCAAGGTCAAAGCGCTGCCCCTTGATCCCTTCGATCCAGCGTCGTTTTTTGTGAATGGAAATGGTCAGGCTTTCCGGCAGGATGATATTGGTGGAAGAAAGGGCAACACTTCGTTCGATGAGGTTTTCAAGTTCCCTGACATTGCCGGGAAAACTGTATTTATTTAAAAAATCAATGGCATAGGAGGAAAGTTTAACAATGTCCTTCTTCATTTTTTTTGAATATTTTTCTGCAAAATGGGCGGAGAGTAGTTCAATATCCCCTTTCCTGTCTCGCAGGGGCGGCACTTTGATGGGAATGACGTTGAGACGAAAAAAAAGATCCTCTCTGAATTTTCCTTCAATCACCTCCTGCTCCAATTTTTTGTTGGTGGCGGAGATGATCCTGACATCCACTTCAATTTCCTTGGTGCCACCCACGGGATTAAATGCGGTTTCCTGAACCGCCCTGAGCAGTTTGACCTGGAGCATGGTGGACAATTCCCCGATTTCATCCAGAAAAATAGTCCCTCCGTGGGCAGCTTCAAACAACCCTTTTTTATCGCTGATCGCCCCGGTAAAGGACCCCTTTACATGGCCGAAAAACTCACTTTCCATCAAGGTGTCTGTAATGCCGCCGCAGTTAACCACAACAAAGGGGTTATCCCTGCGGTCTGAATTTTCATGGATGGCCCTGGCAATAAGCTCTTTACCCGTACCGCTTTCCCCGGTCACCAGCACATTGGTCTTGGTGGGGCCGATCTGTTCGATGCGTTTGTAGATGGCCTGCATCCCCGGGCTGTTTCCAATAATTCGGTTAAAATGAAGATGATCCTTGAGCTCTGAAGACCGCATTTCTCGCTCATGATCAAGGGTTCTAAGTTCCAAAGCCTTGGCAATGGTCGTTTTAAGTTCCATATTGTCAAAGGGTTTGGGCACAAAATCATAGGCCCCTTCGTTCATGGCGGCCACAGCAATCTCAGTTGTGGAATAAGCGGATATCATGATCACAACCGTGTCAGGATCCTGTTTTTTCGCTTCTTTCAATACCTCAAGACCGGTGATATCTCCCAACCGGATATCGGTCATGACAAGATCATAGGCATTATTTTGAATCAACTTGACGGCTTGGTTGCCGTTCTTTGCAAGGGAAACCCTGTAGCCCTCCTTGGATAACAGAACCTCCAGAAACTCCCGCATGCTGAGTTCATCATCGGCCACAAGGATTCTGTTTTGTTTTTTTGTCACACCCATCCCCTGGAGATTAAATTTCTATTGGTTTTTCTGATAAACGATCCTGCCGTCCACCATGGTTAAAAATGCCTCCCCCTGCACCTGTCTGCCGGCAAAAGGTGTGTTTTTGCATTTGGATATAAAGGTGTCAGGATCAATTTCATACTGAATTTCCAGATCGATAATGGTCAAATCAGCAGGATTCCCCGGTTTTATGTCATTATCTATTCTGAGCATTTTGGCGGGCTGTTTGGACATTTTCACAACAAGGTCGGTCAGGGATAGAATATTGTCCTGGACCAGTTTTAAAGACAGGGCCAATGAGGTTTCAAGCCCGACTATGCCAAATGCTGCCCTGTCAAACTCAACCTCTTTTTCATCTACACTGTGGGGCGCATGGTCCGAGGCGATCATATCAATGGTGCCGTCCACAAGCCCGTCAATGATGGCCAGTCTGTCATTTTCAGAGCGCAGGGGTGGATTCATTTTAAAGTTGGTATCATAGTCCAAAACCGCTTCATCGGTCAGGGTAAAATAATGGGGGGCTGTTTCACAACTCACATTTGCCCCCCGCTTTTTGGCCTGGCGAATGGCTTCAATGGATTGGGCCGTACTCATGTGACAAAAATGAACCGCCGCACCCGTGAGTTCACAAAGGGCAATATCCC
>CAYWNB010000338.1:0-3235 GCA_964459195.1 uncultured Desulfobacula sp. | reverse complement strand
ACATCCCACGATCAAGAACACGTTCAAAGACCATTATGTGCTGGAGTTTCTGGGCCTGCCGCTGGACCATAGCGAAACCAGTCTGCAAAAAGCCCTGATCAGACACATGAAGCAATTTATCCTGGAGCTGGGCGGGGATTTCATCTTTATGGGTGAAGAATTTCGCTTGCAGGTGGGGAATCAAGATTTCTTCATTGACCTGCTTTTTTACCACCGGGGACTTTCGACGCTTGTAGCCTTTGAATTAAAAATCGGCAAATTCTCCCCGGAGCATCTGGGGCAACTGAGCTTTTACCTGGAAGCCCTCGACCGGGATGTCAAAAAATCGCACGAAAATCCGAGCATCGGCGTACTGCTCTGCCGAGACAAGGATAAAGAAGTGGTTGAGTATGCCCTTTCACGCAACCTTTCGCCCACACTGGTCGCAGAGTACCATCTTCAGCTCCCGGACAAGAAACTCCTCCAGGCCAAACTGCATGAACTTTATGCTGAGATGGAAGATGATGATGAAAAATAAAAAGGACCCCCAAATGAGGTCCCCTAAATTCCGGGGATAGGGGGGAGTGGGGCAAGCAAAAATCCTGACCTTCAAATTTTAGCTCAAAAAGCACCCTCTTTGTAAAGCTTAAACCGATATTTTTGGGGATAAATGGCGTTTTAAGAAGGCTTTACAGAATACTAAAGGCAAAGTCCTTAATTTCAACCAGAAAATGCACCGGATAAACCGGTGATTTTCGCATTGTAACGGCAATCTAATGTTTACGGAATTCTAAAGGCCGCCTTGAACGAAATACCGCCTCAGCAACGCTCAGAAAAGTCAAATAGGGATTGAAACGATGCCGCGTGGAAAAGCTGTTATATTCATATTTGTGTACATAAGATTTCCGTACATAGTTGCAGTTTGCCAATAGAGGTGTTATCATTATAAATGAATACGGAAACAATCCGTACAAGAGGGGGTCAATATGGCAACTACACGATTAGATATAAGACTTGATGAAGACATAAAAGCCAAAGCTGAAAAGGCATCAGCTCTTTTAGGATTAAAAAGTCTTACAGAATATGTGGTCAGATTAATGGATGAGAACTCAACCCATGTTATCGCTCAGCACGAGAGTATTATTATCGAGGATAGCATATTTGACCAATTCATATCCGCCTGTGAAAAGGCTAAAAAGCCCAATACAGCTTTAATTGAAGCTGCTAAATTTACTAAAGAAAACGGTTTTTAAATGAGTTGGGCTAAAAACTTCAAAGAGTTAAACAAATCTATACATGATCGAACATTTTTCGATTGTGGAGAGCCTGAACTTAACACCTTTATTAAAAATCAAGCAGCAAAACATATGAAAGCTGGCATAAGCCGTACTATGGTATTACCTGCAAATGTGCCGTTACCAAACCAAAAATTTCCAATTTGCTCATTTTATTGTGTAACTCCAAGCTCAATATGCCGTGAAACTTTACCTGCAAATCTGGCTAAAAAATTACCACGCTACCCTATTCCTGTATTTTTATTGGCTCAGCTTGCTGTTCACAAAGAATTTCATGGTAGCGGGTTGGGTAAGGTCTCCTTGATAAAAGCATTGGAATACTTATGGGAAGTAAACACATACATGCCAGCTTATGCTATTATCGTTGACTGTCTTAGTGAATCAGCACAAGGTTTTTATGCTAAATATGGCTTTGAAATATTATGTGAGCATAATGGCCGTATTCGTATGTTTTTACCGATGAAAACTGTAAAACTATTATTCAACAAAAAATAACCATTAAACGAAACACGATCTTATCCGGTGGTTGGACAAGCCCGGTAAAATTTACGATGGGATCTATATTTAAGAAAATATTTTTTTTTGAGTATGGGGAGAGTGTTGCGCCTTCAGAGGGATAGTCAATTTTAAGGCGCACGGGTGCTATAACCAAAAATAGGCTTTTCTTAAACCAATTATTTCATAATTTTGCTTTCCTCCGATGTTAAAAATGCACTACAGTTTTTTGCCATAAAAGAAAATCACCCTGGCTTTTCTCCTGTGTAACGAAATCCAAAAACAATCATGGGTGATTTACAGAAGAAAAGGGGTCAAATCTTCAGTTGACTCTTGTTGGACAAAATATACAAACTAAACAAGCAGCATGCTGACGGGCAAGCCGCATCAGTTATCAGATTATCCGGCAAAAGCATCAGGTCTGCAGACTTCTGGTTAAGATTCTTGTCAACTATCCCAAAGGGATTCCAGGTGTATTGCGGCAATATATCCTGCCCCTTGGTGATCTTGTCATGATGCGCAGACAGATGATCAACTTTAAAGCCCTTTGTGAGAAGGGCTGAATTTTGGATTTTTCAGAAAGGGACTAATAAATTGAGTTATAAAAACAAAGATCTGTGTAGAATTAGAACCATAACCACTTTTTTATCATTGGGTAAGGGCAAAGAAAGCTGGAAAAAAGAAGTCCTTAAAGCATCTGCCTTTTGTTCGGACTTATCCGAAGAATTCAATAAAAATGATTATATCGTTCAGTCTGTCAGGATTGTCACCAATCCGTTTGGTGAGTATCTGAATACAAAAAATATAGAGAGCGCAAGAAAAGACTTGGCCTATCTGAGCAATTTATTAGATTCTTCGGATATGTCTGGAATCCGAATCAGGTTTGCTATTGGAGAAGCCAGGACCAAGAGAGAAATTGAGATGTTACCTGAATTGGTCAAGGAATTTGGGGATCTATGCAACGTATGTGTGAATGTCAATTTAGATGATTATGGTGTTCTTAATAACCCATTAATTGAGCAGGCATCTGAAGCCGTTGTAAAAATCAGTAAGATTACGCCAAGAGGAGAGGGGAACTTTAACTTCACTGTAAATTTCAATTGCGATCCTCTGATACCTTACTTCCCGGCAAGTTATCACAGAAAAGAACTTGGGAACCGATTTGTCATTGGTCTTGAAACACCCGATCTGCTTGTCAACGTACTTAAGGAATTTAACCAAAGCATTGATACCCATAATCATAATGTTTTATTTAAGGGATACTATGATGTTATGAGCAACGCGCTTCAATATCATATATCAACCATCAAAAATATAATTGACCTGGCAAATATTGATAAGGCGTTCACTTTCTCTGGCTTTGACAGTTCAGCCGCTCCTTCTAAAAATTGCGCGAGTATGGTCGAGGTCTATGAACAGATGGGTGTTGAGTATTTTGGATCATCCGGCACGGTTGAAGCATCATC
>CAYWNB010000337.1:0-3245 GCA_964459195.1 uncultured Desulfobacula sp. | reverse complement strand
GAAAGAGTATAAAATTGCTTTAAGTGTTTTTGATGTGGCAATAAAAGAATCTGGAAATCACACTGAATATTTGCGAAAAGAATATAGCAAATTGAAAGCAAGAATAAGCAAAAAAAGTTAACATAAGTGATATAACCTCAAGGGAGCATTGAATAACAAGTGGTTCCAGCGTATCTTGTATAACGCCCCAATCTGGCGGCAGGGCTGTTTTTGTCCATATATCCGACTTCAGTAGACGGCATAAAAGCCCTATACAAGGTCTTGAGGTTCAATATTTGATTTTCAATGATCCAAAAGGCACAAGACATAAAGCACAGCCGATTAGGGGATACAAAGTACGGCTCGAAAATAAAATTGAGGCGTTTTTAAAAACAATTAATCAGTACTGTATATCAACGGAGCCTAACAGGTAAGGGAGAAAGAGATGAAAGCAAAAAAATATTTAATCGGTGCTGCTGCTGTCCTGTTTTTGATTGCGGCGGGTGTTTTAATATTCATTAATATTTTCTCAAAAAAAGGCCTTCCGGATTACAATCAGAATGTTTCCATTCCAGGGCTTGAACAAAAGGTTGTGATCTATCGTGATAAATATGCTGTTCCCCATATCTATGCAGAAAACGAACATGATCTATATCTTGCAACGGGCTATTGCCAGGCCCAGGACAGAATGTGGCAGATGGATCTGATCAGAAGGGTAACCATGGGCAGGCTGAGTGAAATATTTGGAGAAAAGATGTTCAAAGCAGACAAGCTCTTTAGAACCCTGGACATTAGTCAAAAATCAAAACGAGTGCTGGCTAAAGCCTCAAATGAGATGCGCGGATATCTTGAGGCATATGCCCAGGGGGTAAACTATTATATACAGGAACACAAGGGGAATCTTCCTCTGGAATACAATATTTTAGGCTATACGCCTGATCTCTGGGAGCCCATCCATACACTGAACTTGATTGGATATATGGCATGGGATCTGGCGAATGGCTGGGATTCTGAGATTGTAATCCATAACCTTGGGAAAAAACTGGGCCCGGCCTTAATGGAAGAAATCACCCCGAGGTTTGATAAACATAGCCCAATTTTTCCGGATTATGTTGAGAGCGGTCTGATTGATACCTTATACAATGACTTTGTTTTGAGCAAAAACGATATCAGCCATCTCGGTGTTCAGATACTTAAAGCCAGTAATAACTGGGCGGTTTCAGGATCGAAAAGCACGACCCATAAACCGATTTTAGCCAATGACATGCATCTGGGATTAAACGCTCCCGGGATCTGGTTTCAGATGCATCAGAGTATAAAAGGCCGATTAAATGTAACGGGTGTTGCGCTTCCTGGTGCCCCGTTCATCATCTGCGGCCATAACGACAATATTGCCTGGGGTATGACCAATGTGATGGTTGACAACCTTGATTTCTTTATCGAAAAAATCAATCCAAAGAATCCCGACGAATACCTGTACAAGGGTGAATGGAAAAAGATAAGGACCAAGAAAGAGCGCATAAAAATTAAAGGCGAAAATTCAAGAGAGGTCTATATCCGATATACGGGTCATGGTCCCATTGTTTCTGAATTGAAAAAAGATATTACGGATATGGTGATTTCCGCTCAATGGCAGGGGTTTGAAGACAGCAGTGAACTTTTGGGCGTTTATCTGTTAAATAAGGCCAAGAATTTTGATGATTTTAAAACAGCGGCAAAAGAATTCATAGCCGTCAGTCAGAATATTGTGTATGCGGACACAAAGGGCAATATCGGTCTTGTCTGTGCAGCAGGTATTCCCATCCGCCCCGCAAATGATGGGAGCAAGGTTCGCCCCGGCTGGACAGGAGAACATGAATGGAAAGGCGTTGTCCCCTTTGATGAACGCCCGGTTTCTTATAATCCTGCCAGCGGTTTTGTTTCATCTGCAAACTATCATACGGCTGAAAATTTCCCATACTATATTAATAAATGGGGTTTTTGCGGGCCCTATCGTCTCGATAGAATCAATGAAATCCTTAAATCAAAGGAACGGTTTTCCGTTGAAGACATCAAAACAATGCAGCTGGACATGAAATCAAAATTCCCTGAACTTCTGATCAAAGCCTTGATTGCAGAGACAACAAAAAAAACGGATTTGACCCGGCTTGAAAAAGAGGCACTCTCAATACTCAGAGCTTGGGATTTTTCAATGGATAAAAAAAGCAGCGCAGCTGCAATTTTTGAAAATTTCAATCTCTCCTTTATTGAAAATACCTTTAAAGATCAGATGGGAGATGACCTGTACCAGGGATATCTTAGCAACAAACAGGCCGTTCAAATGGCTGTTGAGCAGATATGGGATACCAACTCCCAATGGTTTGATGATATCACCACCCCAAAGACAGAGGGGTTTACCGATATCGTTCAAAAGAGTTTTTCAGATGCTGTCGCTAAAATTGAAAAGAAACTGGGTTCGACTGCCGAGGATTGGGAATGGGGTAAACTGATGAGTTTTACCCTGAATCATCCTTTGGGATCTGTAAAGATTCTTGACAGGGTGTTTAAATTGAATAAAGGGGCATATGAAATGGGTGGAAATAACCATACCATCCCGGCATATTCGTATAAATTTACCAATCCCTTTAAAGTATATCACGGCCCGTCCCAGAGACATATCTACGATACCTCTCAATGGGATAACTCGTTTTCAGTGATTCCAACGGGGAATAGTGGAATTCCGGCAAGCAGGCATTATTGTGACCAGACCCAATTGTATGTAAATGGGAAATTTCATGTTGACTATGTCAGCAGGTCTAAGATCGAAGAAGCTGCTGAATATACAATGGTCTTAGAAGGTGCTGAATAGCTGAAACGGGTCAGGTGCCAGCTCCCGGGCAAGGGCCAATACGACCTAAAAATGACGGGTGTGAATCATCTCCGGGGGGTTCACACCTGGCCTGGCTAACTGCCAATAGAAAATTTTCATTTTCCTTTGTCCCTGCCTGGTGTATGATCTGCTAATCATATTAGATTTAGATATTATTCCTATATCTATTTTTTGTGGGTTTTTACAGATATTCAGACCATGAATGAAACAACGCAAAGGGGTGCACAGACCCTGAAAAGTATAATGCCTTACCTTTTCTTGAAAAAAATATTCTACAGATTCTTTCCATCGCCTATGCCAGGTTGACTCAGACCCAGCTGCTTGCTTGTCTTGTGGCCCTCAACATAAAGACTGAAGACGGTAAACGCTTTGATTCCGGAACAAAAAGCGCCATGTT
>CAYWNB010000336.1:1222-3261 GCA_964459195.1 uncultured Desulfobacula sp. | reverse complement strand
ATCTGGGTGTTGGTGAACAATTGGCCGGGCAGGGCCACCATGCATTCCACGAGATCATTTTTCACCAGGGCCTGCCGGATAGTGCCTTCATTGCTGGTGTTGGAACTCATGGAGCCATTGGCAAGGAGCAGTCCCATGCTGCCGCCCGGGGCCAGGTGGTAGAGCATGTGCTGAAGCCATGCAAAGTTGGCATTATTTTTTGGCGGTACTCCGTATTTCCACCGGGGGTCTTGGTCGCTGACTTCGCCGTTCCACTCTTTCATGTTAAAGGGGGGATTGGCCATGACATAATCAGCCCGAAGGTCCTTGTGCTGGTCATTGGTAAAGGAGTTGGCAGGCATTTTGCCAAAATTGAAATCAAGCCCCCGGATCACCATGTTCATGGCGGCCAGCTGCCAGGTGGTGTGGTTGTATTCCTGGCCGTAGATGGAAACATTGCCGATTTTACCCGAATGCTTCTGGATGAACCGTTCGCTTTGGACAAAAAATCCGCCGGATCCCATGGCCGGATCATACACCCTGCCCTTAAATGGTTCCAGCATTTCAACGATCAGGGTCACAATGGCTTTGGGGGTGTAAAACTGCCCGCCTTTTTTACCTTCTGACAGGGCAAACTGGCCTAGGAAATATTCGTATACATGGCCCAGGATATCTTTTGCCCCAAGGCTTTCATGATAAAAGGGAATGGTTGCGATCAAATCTATGAGTTCACCCAGCTTGGCCTGGTCAATCAACAGACGGGAGTATTGCTTGTTTAAAATGTCCTTGAGCTTGGGATTGTCCCGCTCAATGGCATCCAGGGCATTATCGATCAAACCGCCCACGGAGGATACCTTGACGGTCTTTCCCCCATTGCCGTCGTCTATGGATATTTTTGCCCCGCCAATGGCACTTTTGTTGTTATCCTGGAGGAATTTCCAGCGGGCCTCAAGCGGCACCCAGAACACATTCTTTTCCGTGTAATAATCCCGTAGCTCAAGTTCCGACAAGAGTTCTTGTTCATATTCTGTTTTGGATTCAAACTCATCCGGGTCAAAATAATAGTCATGGGTTTTATCAGAAAATTGGGTTTTTAATTCTTCTCTTCTGAGATCAAAGGCATCACTGACATATTTGATAAATAAAAGCCCCAGTACGGCATGTTTGTATTGGGCCGCATCCAGTGTTGATCGAAGTTTGTCTGCTGCATTCCAGAGTTTTTTTTCCAGGCTGTTTAAAAATTGCTGTTCCGTCTGCTTCATTTACATCCTTAATTATTTGCTTATTTATCTCTAATGGTTTATTTCAGCTAATCTTTAATATTGCAACCAAAGAATCAGGCGCCTTGCTCTTTAGACGCTATTCAAATCAAAATATACAGGTGAACCCTTTGTTTCCTCCAACAGGAAAACTTGATTTTTCTTATCTTCTGTGTATATCTGTTATAGGTTTTAACTATTTTAATAACCTTGTAAATTTAAGGATCTGCATTATTTTGCAACAGATTGGTATGAGACTTACCCCGAAGACAAAGGAGTAAACCAGATGACAATAATTATTGCGGTAACCCTTTTCCTGGCTGCCGTCATTGCCTTTAGCCTGGTCATGAAAAAATTTAAAGCCGCTGGCATAAAGGTACCTCAAGCCCCTGTGGCTCCCCCGGCACCATCGAAAACACCTGAAGAAGAGTTTAAAGAGATCCTGGATGTATTGCTGAAACTAAACCTGATGATCAGAAAAGATATGGATGTCTCCGAAGAAATGATCCTCAAAATAGAAGAAATAATTGATGATCTCAAAACCATCATTCCCGCCATGATGGAACGTTATCCCGGAGAATCATTGACCTATGAGATCAAAAAGATCGGTCTGTCCCATCTTCACAAAACCGTAAAGGAATTTCTTGATCTGTCCGGGGATAGCCGCGAAAAACAACTGGACAATTTTAAAACAACCATCCAAAGCCTCCAGGATGTTACCCACAGATCCCGCGATATTATTGAAAGCAATGAAACTGCTGAGTTTAAAACCATGGCTCATTTTCTTGCGGGAAAATTTTC
>CAYWNB010000336.1:0-1122 GCA_964459195.1 uncultured Desulfobacula sp. | reverse complement strand
GGGCTGACCCTATTTTTCTCTTAAGGAGGAACCCATGACCGATATATCCCAAGACCTAAAAAGTGTGGCCATTCAGGCCAAAGCCCCTGTCCTTGCAGACGTGACTGAAATTTCAGGCCAGGGAGCACTGACCCCGGTACAATCACCCTCCAACCTGGAAGCCATCCAGCCCAAACATCTGACAGTAGAAGATATCCAGGCCCTGGAATCAGAGGCCAATGATTTTATAGAAAAAGTAAAGGCAGAACCAGGGGACTGGCAGCTGGGCAACTTTGTCTTTTCCCTGGGCCAGGAAATTATGGATCAGACCCAGGCCCAGGTCACCCTCTATGACCGGAAAATGGGGAATGTACTTAAAAGTGTTGCCACGGATGATTCTTCCCCCGTGGGGAAAAATATCCTTGCCATTAAAACCGAACTGGACAAGGTAAATCCCACCATGGTGGGAAGAAAAGAACTGCCCTTTTCCAAAAAAATGTTGGGCCTGTTCACCAAAACCGTGAACCGCCTGCCCAAGGGGGATGAAATTTTAAAGGTGATTGCCGAGCGCCGTGAAACCGTTAACTCCACCATTGACGGTATCCGGACCCATTTGCGCAACGAGGCCGACCAGGTGGCCTTTGATGCTTCGGAGCTTTCCATCATCTGTGATTCCTTAAAAGAGATCCAGCCCCGGCTCCAGGAAAAAATATACCTGGGCCAGATCATCTGGCAAAAACTCATGGCCCAGATGGAAACCGTGGAAGACATGCGGATCAAGGAAGCCCTGACCACCTTGACCTCGGACCTTGCCATGGCGGTTGTGGATCTCCAGACCATTGACAACTCCAACCTCCAGACCCGGTTCGGCGGAGAGATGATGGTCAGAAACTCCCATCTGGTAAGGCGGCTGGTTCAGAGAACCGACATGATTCTGTCCACTGCTGTGAAAAATGCACTGGCCGTTCGGGTGGCGGCAGAACAGCAGATGGAGACGCTCAAGCATCTGGACATGGTACAGCAGTCAGCCGCAGAAACCATGAAGGACACGGCAAAGGTCATTGGCAATGCCGCCATCAAAGGAGCCCAGATGAGCCAGAGCATGACCGTGAATATTGAGGCCCTGGAAGAGGCCTGCAACAG
>CAYWNB010000335.1:0-3264 GCA_964459195.1 uncultured Desulfobacula sp. | reverse complement strand
TCACTCAGCTGATCCTGTTTCATAGCCTGTTTCAGATTCACGATAACAGCTTCCACCTGGCTTTTTGAATTGCTGTCAACCCCGGCACCGGCCTCGCTGATCATTTTCTCCGCCCGGTAGATCAGCCCGTCGGCATCATTGAGGGCCATGGCCCCTTCTTTTTTCTTTTGGTCTTCATCTGCATGGAGCTCAGCTTCCCTGACCAAGGTATCTATTTCCTGTTTGGAAAGACCCGATGATGTGGTGATCCGTATGGATTGCTCTTTCCCCGTTGCCTTGTCCTTTGCCGATACATTGACAATACCGTTTGCATCAATGTCAAAGGTCACCTCAATCTGGGGCACCCCCCTGGGAGCCGCGGCAATACCCGGCAGTTCAAACTGCCCCAGGGTCTTGTTGTCCGAGGACATTTCCCGTTCCCCCTGAAGTACATGGATGGAGACCGCCAGCTGGTTATCCATGGCCGTTGAAAAGGTTTCACTCTTCTGGGTGGGAATGGTGGTATTTTTTTCGATCAGCCGGGTCAAAACACCGCCCATTGTATCGATCCCCAGAGAAAGCGGCGTTACATCCAGCAACAGCACATCCTTGAGATCTCCTTTGAGAATTCCACCCTGGACGGCGGCTCCAAGCGATACCACTTCATCCGGGTTCACGCTTTTGTCCGGCTCCCGGCCAAATATTTCTTTGACCAATCGTTGAACCGCCGGCATCCGGGTCATGCCCCCTACAAGAAGCACCCGCCCGATATCTGCGAATGTCATTCCAGCATCCTTGACCGCTTCCCTGCAGGGCTTTTCTATCCGGTTGAGCAAATCCGCCACCAGACTTTCCAGTCTGGCCAGGGTGAGTTTGATATCCAGGTGCTTGGGCCCGCTGGCATCAGCCGTAATAAACGGCAGGTTGATCTGGGTTTCCATGGAGGAGGACAATTCTGTCTTTGCTTTTTCGCCTGCTTCCTTGAGTCGCTGCAATGCCATGGTATCTTTTCTTAAATCAATGCCCTGATCCCGTTTAAATTCATCGGCCAGAAAATCCAGGATGCACAGATCAAAATCTTCTCCGCCAAGATGGGTATCCCCGTTGGTGGACTTTACTTCAAAAATCCCGTCCCCGATTTCAAGGATGGAGATATCAAAGGTGCCTCCCCCCAGATCAAAAACGGCAATCGTCTCTTCTTTGGTTTTATCCAGTCCATATGCCAGGGATGCGGCGGTGGGTTCATTGATAATCCGCAGCACATTGAGACCGGCAATTTTACCGGCATCTTTGGTTGCCTGACGCTGGCTGTCATCAAAATAGGCTGGCACGGTAATGACGGCATCGGTCACTCGTTCACCCAGATAGGCCTCTGCTGTTTTTTTAATATCCGCCAAAATAAAAGAGGATATCTCAGCCGGGCTGTGAAAATTGTTGTGCAGTTTAATTTTAACCCCGCCGTTGGTTGCTTTTTCTATCCTGTAAGGCAAGTTTGGCAGGTCCTTTTGTACTTCAGGAGCCTCATAATTTCGCCCGATCAATCGTTTCACCCCAAAAACCGTATTTTCGGCATTGGTGACCGCCTGTCTTTTGGCGATCTGACCAGCCAGGCGCTCTCCATTTTTGGCGGCGGCAATGATGGACGGGGTGGTCCTGCTTCCTTCCGGATTTGTAATGACAACGGGTTTGTTGTTCTCAAGTATGGACACGCAAGAATTGGTTGTTCCCAGGTCAATCCCGATAATTTTACTCATTTTTCTTCTCCTTGATCATTATGATGGGTGTAACACTTTTTTCTGACAGACAAAATGTATGACCAAAATCATACATGTCAATAAAAATATATTATCTTTTACATAATAATCAAAAAAGTAATGAAAAATAAAACCTAATCGATGTATCGTTAAACAGCCCTCACTCCATTGCCTCCCCCCTAATCCAGGTCTGATTCTATTTCATCAAAGATATCTTCCAGGATGTACAGCAGCTTGTCCGCCTGGGCAAGCTGCCGGTCACCAATGTTTTTTCCAATCCTTTTATGGGTATTCCTGATCTTGTCGCCATGCCGGAGAAGGATATCTCTGAGCGAAGTGCCATCAAAATGATACACGAGAGAATCCAATTGTCCCGCCAATTCATAAAGAGAGGGATTCTTGCTCGAAAGGCTCAAGTTGGCCTGTCTTAAATATCGGGCCAGCTTTGGATAGGCCCCTTCCATCTCCCCTTCATAAAAGGGGCGAACGGTCACGGTCAACTGCATGTGTTTGCTCATGGGACACCCTCCTTGATATTACGTGTTCACAAGGCCCAGATAAGTCTGGGGTTCTTTTCTCTCGGCACAATTTTCACTGAGCCATTTTGCCTTGTCCTTCATGGGCCCTACTTTCATGATACGGGCCTGCTGGGGGCATGCTTTGATGCAGGCACAGCAAAATATACAACGCGCGTCAATGGTTGAATAGTGGTCTGCTTCATCAATGGCCTCCTTGGGGCATGCCGCCGCACAAATCCCGCAATCATCGCAATCTTCAGTGACATCAATAAAGGCAAAGGCCCCATCTCCCATTCCCTCTTTGTAAGGAAAGTTACCCGGCACCTCAACGCCCGAAATATTAGCCGGCGTTTCAAGACCTTCCAGCAAGCTTGCAATCTGCCGGCCAAATAAAAAGGCCTTTTCAAGGTCCACTTCATCCGGCCTGTTTGGGGCGGTTAAAAATTCATTGTCGGAAAAAGAATGTTCTCCGATAAAGGCACCGCCAGCCAGAACACCAAATCCGCTGTCAACGGCAATATTTTTCAGTTCCAAAAGGGCATCATCGAAATCACGATTTCCGTATACCACCACGACAATGGCCAGAGAGCCCGATCCCTTAAGGGTTTTAAAATAAGCCGCCGCATCTTTTGAAACCCGCCCTGAATAAACGGGTGCGCCGATGAGCACCACCTCATTTTCAAATATAGGGGCAACTTGGTTGCGGATGTCCGGCCGTGTAATATCAAAAATTTTGGGAGACTCCTGTCCAAGCCCCCTTGCAATCTCTTCGAGAACAATCCCGGTTGTGGAAGTGGGACTAAAATAAACCAATGACAAATTTTCAGTTTTCATTTTACGGTTCCTCCTTGGATATCAATTAAGTCAGCTTATAATAAAAGAGCACGAACGATCACTTCATTTTTATTGGTTACCAGAATACGGTTGCAATCGCAACCTCCATCCGGATTAGCGTGGGACTTGTCTTGACTTCCACATATGAAAATTATAGGTTCACCTTTAAGAACGTGTGC
>CAYWNB010000334.1:0-3264 GCA_964459195.1 uncultured Desulfobacula sp. | reverse complement strand
ATTTATTTCCCATTTTTTTTCCTTTTGCTTGCTTCATTGGTGATCATTTACAGTCGGAGTAAATATTGGTGGCATTCATTAAACAAAGTACCAGCAGAAGGATTCATTGATTCAATGCCTGTCTGTGTTCTGGATTCAATGGTCGCCAATATATTAGGCAGAGCCTCTTTGGCTGCTGCTCTGCCTGAGGCAATCATTTCATCCAGGCGGTGCAATTCATTCCAATCCACATCTTTTGTGTCTGGAAAGATTTTGATATCTGCTCGACTGGTTTTGACTTGATCCAGGTTACGCATATTTATCTCTTCTGCCCTGACCATGATGTCCAAAGCGTTTTCTGGCCTATAGTCGGGATTTATCTTTGCCGGGACATGGACAGCTACTGTGACATCGTTCTCATGGATTCTGCAATGTTCTACCGGGACAGGACAGCAGACAGCTCCATCAACCAGTAGATGATCATCCCATGGCACGGGTGGAAAAAATCCCGGTATAGCTGCACTGGCATTCAGAGCCACAATAATGTCACCCGAGGAGATCTCTACACTGTAGCCGCTTATCAAATCGGTGGCCATGGCAGAAAAAGGGATTCGGAGCCGAGAAAAATCATTTCCATGAACCAGAATTTTTAAACATTTTTTAAAATTTATATTTTTCAAAACTCCCAACTTGCTTTGGGCCAGGTTTAAAGCAATCATCCCCCTTATCCTGGTAGTGATCTGCTCCCAAAAACTTACCCCATTAACACTATGGTCCTTGAGATTATTTAATCCGGAATTTGCATACGCCTCACTTTTCAACAGAGTCCTGAATCGTTCCTCTGTTTCAAAAGCATCTTCTGTTTCGGAAAAAACTGCTCCGACTATGGCGCCTGCACTTGTTCCTGAAATTTTTTTAATCTTGATGCCTTGTTCCTGAAATATCTGCAAAACACCAATATGTGCCAGACATCGAGCCCCTCCCTGTCCCAGGGCCAGGCATATCTCTTTTTTATCCAAACTGACCCCTTTTTATCCGATAAATATCAAATTAAAATAAACTTTACATTTAGCTTTTTGTGTCTGGTAAGGGCAATAACACCTCTTACCAGATATTATATTATTATCAAGTAAGCCAGAGAGACTTTATGGAAGAAAGAAAAAAGGCAAAAAATTGAAACCGGCATAAAAAAAGCTGTTACCTTTCCATTATCAGTTCTTCAATTTCATCCGGGTCATATCCGAGCAAGGTAAAGTCAAGCCGACCCTGATTTTCCGTGTGACACTCATTGCACTGTAAGGCATCCGCTGCAGGGGCAATATTATGATACAGATTGAAATACTGGGGAGTTTCCCTTATGATAGCTGATTTATACTGGCCATTGTTCCAGGATCGCATTTGTGCAAGGGTGGTATTTTTTTTGCCTTTTCCTCCAGCGCGCGCCACAAATGTCCTGGGAATCGGATACCCGAGGACAGGGCCATCCGGATTTTTCACGACAGCAGGTGTGGACCCGTCATCAAAAAATGAGATGGTGATGACATTAAAGGGGGTAATGCGGCTCTGAGGGTCATCGATACTGCCGGTGGGATGGGGAATTTCCGTGCAGATCGTCTCGCGGTTATACCAGGCGTAAACAGGCTTGAATCCGGAAAGGTTCTTTGTTTTGTAACAACCGATCATCTCGTCCATTTGCTCGGTCATTTTTTCAGGATTAGCCATACCCAACAGTTTTGCAACGGGCATCATCCAGTGATACAATTTCATCATTTTCGGCATGTCCATGCCAATCAGCCAGTTGACCTTGACCGTTCCCGGCGATGTTTTTGGAATGTGGCAGGTTTCACAGGCAATCCTTTCCATATGCATATTCAAATCGTCGGCACCATCTCCCTCATGGGGTTCTTCGCCATGGCAGTCGATGCAGGATTTCATGGTTCCCCTGAACTCCGGGGACCCGGCATTGTCGACAATTTTTCCTTTGCCGATTTGATGTTTTTCGGTCATGTGACACTCCTGGCAGCTCATTCCTTGCGAAAAGTGAACATCTGTGGAAACGCCCTTAAGCAGCCCATAATGGGTACCACGTTTGCTGTCTGATTTCCAGTGGCAGAAATTGCAGTTATCTGGCGTTGGCTTTCCCACCCGTAGTTCAACACCTTCCATGGCCTTAGCGGATATATGAGACAGGTCCAGTTTTTCTAAATTTCCGCCTGCATCCGCACCGGCCATCATCAGCTCGGCCAGCCTTGCGCCGTTGCTTTGAATGATAAATCCTTCACTATCCATTCCGGCCGGTGTTTGTCCTATTCCCTTTCCTCCCTTGTAACCGGTTTGCTGATGACAGATCAGACAATCCACATCCAGTCCAAAAGGATTTAAAACACCGCCTCCGGGGTGACACTGGGCGCAATACACGGCTTCCATCAACCGCCATTGATTTTCCGGAGTTTTGATCCTATCGGTGTTGGATAGAGAATACCACCGATTGAACATTCCGATATCAACGGCGTTTTTCGGATCATGGGCAATCTTTCCATCCTTTGTGATTCGACCCTGGTGAACATGATAGTTTGCACTCATCTCCTTATATTCTTTCTGGTGGCAGGCATAACAGGCCTCAGGCCCCTTGTATCCGCCCAGTTGCTTGAATACACGCGCATGCATTTCTTCAATGCGAATCTCTTCGGCGGTTTTTAAAAAAACCACGGGCGAATGCGTAGGCACTGTGGGCTTTTTGTTCGGAGCACAGGTTGTAACAGAAAACAGAATAATTAATGAGGCTGCCAACACCAACAACATTCGGGTCTTTTTTTTCATGGATTGTTTTCCTTTTTTTCCTCTTGGCCCCTTGCCTTAGACGGTCAGGGGGTATTACAGGGCGTTCCGTGTCTTTTGTGATTTTTAAGCGATAAAATATGTGCTAATTATTTTTGTTCCATGGTTGCTCCCTTTTAGATTTACTTGATTAGCCATTCAGAACCTCTTTTATAATAATTTCCTATTATTCCCTCAGTCAATTCATCTTTCAAGACGGGGATAGTAATGATTTTGCAACTACCATGCCAGGCATTTAGAAGATCCTACAAACATTTTTTAACAACTTATAATTATAGCAAATAACATAGAACAAACAAATAAAGATATTGAATTAGCAAAGATAGTAACCGTTACATATGACCCCTCTCATAAGGAAGTAACGTTACCAGAGTTATTCCCTTCTCAAGAAGGGACCATTGAGAAATACTGTGAGAAAGGCTTCGATGGCTTCCTTTTTCCATCGAT
>CAYWNB010000333.1:0-3266 GCA_964459195.1 uncultured Desulfobacula sp. | reverse complement strand
CTGTGCCCCTATGTGGATGGGTTTATCACCACAGATACAGGCCCTGTGCCCCGGATAAAAACAAAACTTTCTATACAGGACCGGGTATCCACCCTCATTGTCCGGTGCGGAATCAACCGCAATCAATACAGGGTGGCCCCGGGACTTTATGGGGTGGGACAGCCTGACAAAACATCAGAGGTGCTTGTCACTGCGAACTTCAAGCTGACCTTTGACCACCTGCGAAAAGAACTTACCCCCCTTAACGCCTGGATACTGGTCCTGGATACCCGGGGGATTAATGTCTGGTGTGCCGCCGGGAAAGGGACTTTCGCCACCCGGGAGCTGGTGAGCCAGATTCAAAGGGCAGATCTTGATAAAATTATGGATCACAAACGGGTCATTGTTCCCCAGCTCGGAGCCACTGGGGTCAGCGCAAGGGCCGTGAAAAAGGAATCCGGTTTCCGGGTGGTCTATGGTCCGGTGCGGGCCGAAGATATCCCAAAATTCCTGGAAAAAAACCGGAAAGCAGATCCTGCCATGCGGACCGTTACCTTTACCTTTCTGGAAAGAATCGTCCTGACCCCGGTAGAACTGCAAATTATACTCAAACCAGCACTGATAACCGCCCTGATTCTCTTTGTACTTTCAGGCCTGGGACCGGGATTTTTTTCTTTTTCAGGGGCCTGGTCCCGGGGACTTACTGCTGCGGCGTTTCTTTTAACCGGCATGGTGTCAGGGGCGGTGATCACCCCGGCACTCTTACCTTATATTCCCGGCAGGGAGTTTGCCCTTAAAGGTATCATTGCCGGCAGTCTTACAGGTCTTGTTATGCTGGGAGTGATTTCATCGGCAATACCTTCTTTCAACGCCGGTCTTGCCCTGTTCCTCTTCTGCCTGACCATCAGTTCATTTTTGGCCATGAACTTTACCGGTACCACCCCCTTCACCTCCCCTTCAGGGGTTGAAAAAGAAATGAAACGGCATATCCCCATCCAGTTGGTCACCCTTGTTCTGGCTGCGGGGCTATGGCTTTATTCAGCGTTTTAAGCAAAAGGAATACAAGAAATGAAAGAATTCAAACATTTAGAAGCGGTATCCACCCTGATGCTGGATGAGGACAAGTGTATCGGCTGCAGCCTGTGCACCGAGGTCTGCCCCCACCATGTGCTGGAAATGCACCAGAACAAAGCCAGGATTGTGGATTTTAACGGCTGCATTGAATGCGGGGCCTGTGTCAACAACTGCCCTTCAGGTGCCCTTACGGTCAACCCAGGGGTTGGCTGAGCCAGCTACATTATCCAGGTCTGGATAAAAGGCAAAGAAAATGCATCCTGCGGAGACGGCGGGTGTTGCTGACAATTAGGCTTTAAGGAGACCATATGTACAACAAAAATTTTAAAGGAGATGTCTGTAGCCACAGCCATTCATTTTTTCTGGATAATTTTGTCCGCAGGCTCATCCAGAACCCAAAGCGAATTATAGGAGAATATATCCAAAAAGGTGACACCATCATAGACCTGGGGTGTGGCCCGGGTTATTTTTCCATTGATATGGCAGAGCTTACAGGCGATACGGGAAAGGTAATCGCAGTTGACCTGCAAAAAGAGATGCTGGCAAAGGTGGGGGAAGAAGCGTGCTGCTCTCACTATTAAATAGGAAAAAAATGATTCGGGGTCATAAAATAGCGAACTCTCATTTTTCCACTTGACGCATCTTCCTTTTGATTGCTATGGTTATTTCAACTTTACAATCATTTTGGTTTGATAACTTCTTTATTGGATTTGGATCTTCTACAAACGGCAGGTTTCCGATAATGCGGCGAACATCGGTAAATCCTGTTTTTTTGACGGTGTTGCTTCAGGAGAATGTGCTCATGGATATGAAACGGGATTATTACGAGGATGTTCAGATTTTCACCTCCGGTACAATTGTCTTCTGGCTGGGAGCCCTGATGCTGCTGCTTACCCTCTTTCCTTTCATTGCAAAAAATTATTACGTCTATGTCGCAAATTACATGGCCATCAATGTGATCGTTGTGGTGGGCCTGAATCTTCTGGTGGGCTACACCGGTCAGATTTCCATGGGCCATGCCGGATTTTTCGCCATCGGTGCCTATGGCACCATTGCCCTGATGACCCATGCCCATTTCCCTTTTTTACTGGCACTGCCCTGTGCCGGCATTGTAGCAGCTCTTGTGGGCTTTCTGCTCGGTCTGCCGGCACTACGGCTGGACGGCCCCTACCTTGCCATTGCCACCCTGGGATTCGGTATCACTGCCACCCAGATCATTGGCAAAATTAAGCTGTTCGGCGAGCGCCAGGGACTGCACGCCCCAAAACTGACCATTGGCCCCTGGCACATCCAGACCGACAAGGATTTTTATTTCATCCTGATCCCCATCACCATTTTTATGGTGCTGATCGCCCGGAATATCGTCAAAACAAAGGTGGGACGTGCTTTTATCGCCATCCGGGATGCGGACATCGCAGCCTCTACCATGGGGGTCAACCTGACCTTCTACAAAACTCTGGCCTTTGCGGTCAGTGCATTTTATGCCGCTGTCGGCGGCGGTCTTTACGCCTTTGTGCTGCGGTTCATTGAACCTGAGCTTTTCAGCATGTTCATGTCGATCATGTTCCTGACCATGGTTGTGGTCGGGGGGTTGGGTTCCATCATGGGATCGGTCACCGGCGCCTGTCTCCTGGCTTTTCTTGATCTGCAGCTGAGAAATATTCTGGAAATCCCCTATTTCGGAGATTGGATAAAGGCGTTATCAGAATCCTATTTTTCCCTTACGGGGGTTTCCAATATCCAGTTAATCATATTCGGACTGATCCTGATCATCATCATGCTCTTCGAACCCCTGGGGATATTTGGTATCTGGATACGGTTTAAAAAGTATTGGATGACATGGCCGTTTTAAAATAGATTAGGCGTGGACTAAAACTTGGGAGGAGCGCGATGGTTGATTTCTTACAGATGGTGCTCAGCGGTATTGCGGTGGGAAGTTCATACGCCTTGATGGGACTGGGTATGGTATTGATTTACAAGGCGTCCAAGGTGCCCAATTTTGTCCAGGGCGAAATGGCCCTTCTGCCTGTTTTTATTTCGTTCATGCTGCTTTCCACCTATAAGATCCCCTATTACATCGCCTTTCCCGCCACCCTGATATTTGCTTTTTTTCTGGGGTGTTTTTTGGAATTTGCCATTTTGAGGCGTGCAAAAGCGCCTAACATTCTGGGTCTGATCATCATTACCATCGGCATGGAAATGATGCTCCTGGG
>CAYWNB010000332.1:1604-3286 GCA_964459195.1 uncultured Desulfobacula sp. | reverse complement strand
AACAAGGTGGTGAGCAGAACCGTTGAGGTGGCCAACTACACCGCCACCACCTATGGCGGAAACTATGATTTTTATATCCGGGAGCGAGAAATCAGAATAAAACAGCTCCTGGCCAGCCACAGGCGCCAGCAGGAGATGCTTGCCAAGGAAGAAAACTTCATCGCCCGTTTCAAAGCACGGGTATCCCATGCAGCCCAGGTGCAGTCCCGCATCAAAAAACTGGAAAAAATTGAACGGATTGAATTGCCTGAACAGCAGCGGGTCATCAAACTTGAATTTTCAGCGCCTCCGCGTTCAGGGGATGATGTCGTTCTTTTGGATGGGCTTACAAAAACATGGGAAACACCCAACAGAGAGCCGAAAATGGTTTTCTCTGATATTGCCGGGCTGATTAACCGAGAAGATAAAATTGCCGTGGTCGGCGTCAACGGAGCCGGTAAATCCACCTTTTTAAAGGTGCTGGCAGGCGAGACAAACCCCACAAAAGGCAGGGCCAAAATCGGTGCCAGCGTAAAAATCGGTTACTTTAGCCAACACGCCATGGATCTCCTTGATTCTAAAAAAACCATTTTTGAAACCATTCAGGAAGCGCTTCCCCTTGCAGGGATAGGCATTATTCGCAACCTGTGCGGTGCGTTTCTCTTTTCAGGAGATGATGTGGATAAACGGATCGCCCAGCTTTCAGGCGGAGAAAAAAGCCGGGTGGTCCTGGCAACCCTCCTGGGGCAGCCCATAAATTTTTTGATCCTTGACGAACCGACCAACCACCTGGATATTCAATCCCGGGAGGTTCTGCTCCATGCCCTGAAGCAATTTGCCGGCACCATTGTTCTGGTAAGTCACGATCGGCATTTTCTCCGCAGCCTTGTGGATCGGGTTTTTGAAATCGACCAGGGAGAGATGACCGTTTATAAAGGTGACTACGAATACTATCTGTCAAAAACAGGACGGGATCACAGAGAAATATAGGACCACGTCCACCCGGGGAAAGAATAAAACGGTGTTAAATAACCTCGATCTGGTCCTGTTTTCTTATCTCTTCAAACGGAATACATTGGTATATTTTGACCTTAAACCCAAGGGTTTTGGGGGCACAAATCGTAATGGCCGCCTTGAAACTATCGAGCAAAGGAAACCTGAAAAAAGAAAAATCATCCGCATCATCATTGTTACCGGCATGAAAGGCGATTGCAGTGCCCTCCCGGCTGATGGTAAAACTGAATTTATCAAGGGGAATTGACAGGCCACGGCCCTTTGCCTTGATATAGGATTCTTTTAAGGTCCAAAAATCAAAAAACAAGTTTTGTTTTTCATCTTCCATTGTCTGTCCAAGCACCTCGGATTCTTGTTTTGAAAAAAAACGGTTTCCTATATTTATATCAATTTTCCGGGTTGAATCTTCCACATCAATCCCGATTTCATGGTCAAGGACCACGGCACAAGAGGTCAAACCATTGGCATGGGAAAGATTAAAGAAAATGGGGATGTCCGTCATGCCCGATCTGAGGCGGGGCTTTCCATGGCTGTTTTCCTCAAACCCAAGGGCTTGGGGGGAAATTTTCGTACATTGGGACAAAACAAACCGAACGAGACCTCTGGTCACAAGACACGTGTGACGATCTTTTTCAAATATATACCTGTCTATTTTTGATTGTTCTTTTTTGCTGGATATCTCCCGATAG
>CAYWNB010000332.1:0-1504 GCA_964459195.1 uncultured Desulfobacula sp. | reverse complement strand
CTTAACTCCAGAACAAGGGTTTGCTGGGCCTTGATTTCTTCAACACTTACCTCATCGGGATCATCGACCAATGCCTGGGCAATATACTTAATCAACTCTTTCATAACGCGATCTCCTTCGTCCAAGGTGATAATGAAAATGTAATTTAAGTTTCAGCTATCATGTTGCGGTAATAAATATTAATTGGGCTACCTTTCGAATTATTTTTTTACCATATCATAACCGACTTTAATCACAAGTATTATTTCTGGCCTTTAGGGGGTTAAATTTATTTTTTTTATGACGCCTCGTATTCATGATATTTTTTTTGTAACAATCACCCATTTCGCTTGACATAAAAAAGAAATTAATTATTTTAATGGGGACATTAAATTTGTAAATATGAATATTTTAGTATACTGTCCAGTAAAATATTCTTTTTATACTTAGGACAGAACAAAAGGAACACCTGTGGTCACTGAAACTGTATTATCAACTGCTGAACGTAAAATGCTGTCAGAAGCCGGTTATGCCGACCCGGCAATCAATTATTTTCTCGAAAAAAAATATATGGGCCACCTTGAAAATGCCGATCAGGTATCTCAAAAGATTGGATCCTGCGGCGATATTATGAAAGTCTACATCAAGCTAAACGAAAATGACATCATCGATGATGTCCGGTATGAAATAACGGGCTGTGCCGGGGCCATTTCTGCTGCCATGGCAGCTGTAGAACTGGTCAAAGGAAAAACCCTGGATGATGCCCTCAAAATAAATGATGGAGATGTCTTTAAGGTATTGGAAAATATCCCGGAAAAGAAACATCATTGTATTCAGCTTGCTGTAAAAACCATGCACCAGGGGATTGAGGAATTAAAATCTGGGAAAAACTAAAATAGAAAGGTGGTTTACCTCTATCCTTGTCACCTTGGTCCTCCTGTTAAACGGGTGCACCTCTGCCACAGATTTTCACCTGAAAAATCTTGCCAAGACAGACGTAAATCTGATATCGGAAATTCATATCAACCAGGTGGCAGATCTCTTAAAAACCCTGACCCGAAAGCTCTATAGAATGAATTCCATGGAGCTTGGCAAGACACCCGGGGCGACAATTGATTCACAGGTGACCAGGATATTCCAATGTCCGCCAGTTCAAACCGACAGCACCCTTGAGAATAAAGAGGGGACCGATGCCATTTTGCTTGGGTTTGAACCCGGGTATGAAAGGGACCGGGTTTTTGCAATGATGTATGGACTCTATACCATGCTCCATGCATCATACAGCAAAAAATGTGATCTTTTTATGCTTGACTTTTTAGATGCCCAAAGCCTTTACAACAGCGCCCGGAATATTGAAATTCTTGTCTGGAGACTTAAAGCTCGGCATCTGCCAAATGGTGACCTTTTCCTGGTAACCAATGTGTGTGACGGCCCCATTGAAAACTTAAGTTTTGAGCGAATTTTCGGCAAACTCATTTCCCTCCAGGACACCATGGCCCTGATTGTCTCAACCAGAACCGGGCGG
>CAYWNB010000331.1:0-3306 GCA_964459195.1 uncultured Desulfobacula sp. | reverse complement strand
CCGGCAGCCGGTTCTGCCGTGGTCAAGGGGATGGAACTTGAAACAATTGTGGCAAAGGTTGAGCAATTGATTCAGGATGCCAGCCAAAAGGAAATCTGTGTCCAGGAACTTATGTCGGATCCCATGCGGTTTATGGTGGAACCCTCCCTGACCATGGCCCAGGCCCGCAAGATCATGGTTGAAGAAAAATTAAAGGGTGTCCTGGTCTGTGACCATGGGCAATTTCTGGGCAGTCTGTCTGCCCAAAGCTTTGCCAAGGCTGAAAAATCAGCCCGCATGGATGCGTCGGTAAAAGGATTCATGAAGCCCCGGGTGATGACTGCGACACCGGGGGAAACTGCCAGGAAAGCGCTTGCTTTAATGAATTTGTCCGATGACGGACTCCTGCCGGTGGTTGAACAAAACCGGCTGACAGGTGTGCTGACCCGGGGGAACCTTATCCTTCATATCTATGATATTTGACCGAAATATTTACACAATGCGGGACAACTCTTTCTGGACTGCCAGCCCTATTTTTTCTATGGTATAGGGTTTTTTTATATACTGACCCGCCCCCAGTTCCAGGTTTTTTTGGACCCGATCGTTTTGGGAAAAACCACTGGCGATGATGGCCTTTTGTCCTGGTTTGATTCCAGGTATTCAATTGCCGCTTCTCCGCTGGCAAGAGACAAGGCTTCGTATCCAAGTCTTTCCAGGAGAATCTTTGCAATTTGTCGCTGGCTTGCCACATCATCAACAATGAGTATCTTTTTCTTGTTTCCCATGAGTGCCTTCAGGTGGGTTCCGTCCGGGGGGGATTTAATTTTGTCATCGGTTACGGGGAAATACAGGTCGAACCGGCTTCCTGAATCTTTATGGGATACAACATCAATATAGGCATCATGATCCTGGATGGTTCCCCAGACAACGGCCATACCAAGTCCTGTGCCGCTTCGCCCCATTACTTTTTTGGTGAAAAAAGGTTCAAAAATACGGTTTATGTCCTCGGGGTCAATCCCCATGCCCTGGTCTTTAACTGAGAGAACGACATAGTTCCCTGGCTGGACCCGGTCATATCCCCTCACGGGTTTGTCCAGGTGATGGTTGGCCGTCGAAATGTTGATGGTTCCGCCGTCAGGCTGGGCCTCGGCCGCATTGGCTATAAGATTCATGATGGTTTTTTGAAGGTGGACGGCAGATCCTTTTACGAAGGGAAACGCGGCAGATAGATTTGCTTTCACACTTACATGGGGATGAAAGGAAAGAATTTTTTCATATTCCGGTGTTTTTAAAAATTGTTCAACAATTTCATTGAGATCGACCGCTTTCCGGGTAACCACCCCCCGCCTTGACAGGGTCAAAAGGTCCTGGACAATTTCTGCAGCCCGGAGTCCAGATGCCTGGATGATCCCGAGGGACTTGGCCATGGGGCTTTCTTCCGGTAGATCCATTAAAAGAAGTTCCGGGTAGGTGACAATGCCGGACAAAACATTATTGAGATCATGGGCCACCCCTCCGGCCAGCAGTCCCAGGGCTTCCATTTTCCGGGAACGGTTCAGGCGTTCCTCCAGATCTTTTTCCTTTTTTATCATTGCTTTTTGATCCGTAATATCTCTGAAAATACCAATGATTCTTTCTGGATTTTTGGTTTCATCCAGAATGAGCTTGGCATTGACGGAGCAGGTTCGAATTTGTCCGGTCTTATGGGCGAGGCAGATCTCATGGTTCTGGATATGCCCTGCGGCAATCAACTGTTTCACTATGTTTTCTCTTTCGCCGGAGGTTTTGTAAATTGTGTCAAGGGACTGTCCCTTCAGTTCTTTTTGAGAATAGCCGGAAAATTGGGTCACCGAAGGGCTGACCTCGAGAATGATGCCATCT
Organism: uncultured Desulfobacula sp.; assembly: GCA_964459195.1. Taxonomy (GTDB): domain Bacteria; phylum Desulfobacterota; class Desulfobacteria; order Desulfobacterales; family Desulfobacteraceae; genus NBML01. Next base: position 1,446 of record CAYWNB010000331.1, on the reverse strand, counting down.
AGGGTGGTTTCAAAATAGACATCCAGGATGTTTTCAAATATCTGGCGGTGTTTTTTGTCCGAGATCGCTGACTGTTGCAATGAATTGTGAAGACCCTTTAATATGGTGGTAACCGACAGGGTGGCAAGGATGTTCAACAGTATGAAATTAAAACAGATGACTCCCCATTTTTCCCAGGAGTTGTGTGTGGCCAGAGACCAGACCTTAACGTTAAATTGGGACAGAAGATCCGTGAGATTGAGTTGGATTAAAATGCCGATCCCGGCAACGGTGACCCCATTGATAACCAATGCCCAGGAAGCGGGTCTGGATCCCAGCAGCACTCCGGTCAGGATAGGGACAAAAAATAGCCAGACCGGGCCTGCGCCAAAGGGTCCCAGGGTGAGAATCAGGATCATCCCCAGGCAATAGGAAATTATTGGGATACTCATGGCCCTGAAGGTATAGGAAATGTTGGGCTTAAGAAAAAGGCCCAGGATAATGCAAAAAATCAGCGTGTCAGCCAGGGCGACAAGCCATAAATTCTCTCTTATGGACAGGGCCACGCTGGGGATCCAGGTAATAAATCCCAGCACCACACTGACCAGAAGCAGGTTCAAAAGAACTTTTTCCTGCCAGAAATGGATTTCGTCCCGGGGGGGGGGGGTAAGGTGTCTGGGAGTTGTCAGCGCTTTTGTACTTGATTTTAAATATTTTAACTGGTATGACCTCTTACCAGGAGTTGAAAAAAATTCTATATAGGATACCAATGCCAAAATTTGAGGGGGTTCAAAAACCTGTAAAACCGGCCCAGTTTGCCGAAACCCAATTGTTGGAAGCCATTTTAGATGGTCGTTACGGACCCGGAGATCTCCTGCCAGCGGAAAGGGTTCTTGCCAAGTCTCTGGGGGTGACGCGTCCCACCTTGCGGGAAACCCTCCAGCGGATGTCAAAGGAAGGTTGGGTCACCATTGCCCATGGCAAGCCCACCCGGGTGAATGATTATCTCGCCTCGGGAGGACTGGGGGTATTGAATACCCTGTCCCGGTTTAATCATCATCTTTCAGCGGATATGATCGCCCATCTTCTTGAGGCCCGGACCCTGATTTTTCCGGGGGTGGCCCAAAGGGCGGTGGAAAAGGATCCGGTTGGGATTCAAGATTTTTTGGGGTCCAGGGCTACCCTTGATATGGATGCTAAAACCTTTGCCGATTATGACTGGGGGCTTCAGATGCTCATGGTGCAAATTACCCAGAACCCGGTGTTGGGAATGATGTTTAACGATTTCGCACCTGTTTATCATCGGCTGGGGCAATTGTATTTTACCCATAAAATGGCCCGGAAAATGTCCCTGGAATATTATGGGGCTTTGGGGCTGGCCCTTCAAGATAAAGAGGCTTTGGTCCGAGGGCTTGTGGAACGAACAATGGCCCGGGCCCAGATATTTTGGCAGGAGATTTGATGAAA
>CAYWNB010000330.1:0-3313 GCA_964459195.1 uncultured Desulfobacula sp. | reverse complement strand
AGAGGCAAAAAAAATTAAGCTTATTGCCGATGCATACCATATCCCCTTTGTCATTAATGATAATATTGATGTTGCCATGGAGATTGATGCTGATGGTGTTCATGTTGGACAAAATGATATGAATGCCCGGGATGTGAGAAAAATAATTGGTAAACATAAAATTCTTGGGGTGTCCGCTGAAACGGTGGAACAAGCCCTGACCGCTGAAGATTGCGGGGCAGATTATCTGGGCGTAGGTGCGGTATTCAACACGGATACCAAGCTTGATGCCCAAAGCGTCTCCTTTGACACCTTAAAAGAGATCACAAAACGTGTGAGGATCCCTGTTGTGGCAATTGGGGGTATTAATGAAACAAATATCTTAAAATTAAAGGGAAGTCACATTGATGGTGTCGCAGTCGTATCCGCAATTTTGGACAGACCCGATATCTGTCTTGCCACCCGAAATTTAAAAAAACTAGCCGAAGAAATGATAGGATGCGCCTGAGCCTGGGATGTTAACCCACCCGCCCTGAAGTTTAAGGGGTGGGTGGGTTTTGTTCTTACCATGCTCCGATCTTGGTTATTCAAAAATCTTTTCGTCAATTGCCTCGGCTTCGGTAGCATCTGTTTCCATATCTCGGATCTTACCCTGGCTTTTATCCTGCCAGTATTGTTTGTACCATTCGTTGGCAATGATTACGGACATGACCTCGTTGGTGCCGGTCCAGATGGAGGCAAGTCTTAAGTCTCTTACGATTCGTTCCACAGGATAAATATTGGTGTATCCAATGCCGCCCATGACCTGCATGGCATTGTTTGCGGCTTTTTGGCAGGATTCGGTTACAAATTTTTTGCTTTGGGAGACCAGGCGCCGGATTTGTTTGTCATTGATTTGTTCATCCACAGCCCTGGCCGTCGTATAGATCATGGCACGGGAAGCATCCAGGAGGGTGACAGCTTCGGCCACCTGGAAGGAGACGCCCTGGAACTGGGCCACGGGCTGTCCGAATGCCTTTCTTTTTGAGGTGTAGCCCGTGGCCACATCAATTGCCGGGGCGGCGGCCCCAATGGTCATGGCCGCTGTCCCCAGACGTTCGGGGATCGTCATGGTTTTAAAAATTTTCACCCCCTGGTTCAGTTCTCCCAGAAGGTTTTCCCTGGGGACCCGTACATCCTCGAATACCATCCGGGCAGCCCCGCCGCCCCGGCAGCCCATAAGACCGTACAGGTATTCGCTTTTGACGCCCTGGGTCTTGTCCACAATAAAGCAGGAAATACCCTCATGGGGCTTGGCAGCAGGATCGGTCCTGGCATAGACCAGAAAATAATCAGCCCCTTCTCCGCCGACGATGAATCGTTTTTGGCCGTTTACCCATGCAGTTTCATCATCAGGATGACATGGTTGATACTGTCAAAATATGATTTTACATCTGTTTTGCAGAAGAATTTGTATTCTGGCAAAGTGTCCACGATATCTCTGACAGCACCTTTTAAACAGCCATGCCTTTTCAGGTGATAACAGGATTTAGAAAAATATGGCTTGAGCTTGTCCTGGAGAATACCAGTCAGTACTTTTATAACCAATGAATCTTTAGAAGACCACGTGGCAATGGTATCTCCGCAGGCCAGTCTGACCTTTTTTTGCACACTAAATTTGGTAGGAGGCAACCTTCTAGCATATATGGCTTAAAACATCCCCTTTGCGCTAAGAAATTTCAAGCATGAAATAAACCTGATATGTATGGCAAAGTCATTATTTGTGTTTATACCGATATATAAAAATAATACCTGACCAGACTCAAATATTATTTTTCTCAAGCGAATCTCTTCATTGCAACTTACAGCGCGTTTCCCAGGGAATTGTTCTGCCAACCCTGCAACTGCTTGGATGGGCGGTATTTGATATTTCCGTTGTGATCCCGGAGTTTTCCATTGAAGGCCGCAGAGTAGATTATGCCCTTTGTCATTCGGCAAACAAGCCTTCTGTGTTTGTGGAGGTCAAAAAAATCGGGTTCACCGCCGGGGCTGATCGGCAGTTGTTTGAATATGCCTTTCACCTTGGTGTTCCCATGGCTATTTTGACGGACGGCCAGGAATGGAGTTTTTACCTTTCTGGTGTCCATTGAGCAACTTGAATAAAAGCAGTAACCACAAATTTATCCTGGTATTCAAAGGAGAAAAAATTCATGCCGGTTCTGCTGTTGAACTCATGAGCAAACTTTTCAATTAATGTTTGAAGAAGATAAGGCTCTGTTTGGCAGATTTATATCCCGCAAGCATGGCCGAAAAAGACGGTATCTTTCAAAGGACAAAACAGATCTTTACCCGGGACGGCCGGACCTGGTTGAGCTGTTCTCGGTTGGGGGAGGTATTTGATACCACCCCGGAGAATGTGCTGATGCATCTGAAAAACATCTATAAAACGGGGGAATTGAAAAAGGATTCAACTGCTAAGGATTTCTTAGTGGTTCGAACAGAAGGCAGGCGACAGGTCAAACGGCAGCTCAAGCATTACAACCTGGATGCCGTAATCTCGGTGGGGTATCGCGTGAACTCCAAACGGGGGGTGCAGTTCCGTATCTGGGCCACGCAACGGCTGCACGAGTATCTGGTCCAGGGCTATACCCTCAACCAGAAGCGTTTTGAAGAAAATGCAGCAGAATTAAAACAGGCCCTTGCCCTGATTCAAAAGGCGGCTCAATCGCCAGCACTTGCCACGGACATGGGGCGGGGGCTTGTGGATATCATGGGCCGGTATACCGCAACCTTTCTGTGGCTCCAGCAGTATGACGAGGGGTTGCTCACGGACCCGGTAGGGTTTCCCGGCGGAATCCTTCCCTCACCCAAAACGGCTATGGCAGCCATGCAGCAAAGTTTAAGACAAATTGTTGACAAATAAACGATCTAAAAATCTAACGAATAGAATGCTGCAGATGATACCGCAGATTCTGCGGGTTAACACAAAGCACTCTGTGTTTATAAGATGTGTTTAGCTGAGACCCAGAGGCGTTTATTTTTTTATGATTTCAATCCTTGAGATAGCTTTTTTTTGTACTTATAGTGATAAGCTAATTTTTCTTGTATCAGACTGTATTCCTGAAGTTACGATTATCATGTCCCATCAAAAATTATTGTGCCCTCAAAACAGACAGAAAATTTAAAATAACAAAATGTATTTACAGATTTTGTAAAATATATTTTAATATTTGATAGATTTTTATAATATAAACTAAAGTTGAGTTTGTTACTTGATGCTATGTTAAACTATTTTAGAAAAAGGATAAGTAAATGCTTTTTTGCCTTTTGTCAAGAAACAGCTAAAAACTTTTTA
>CAYWNB010000329.1:0-3348 GCA_964459195.1 uncultured Desulfobacula sp. | reverse complement strand
TCAGCCAGCCAATATCCTTCATGAATCATTGACCAGTAAAATAACGCCCTTGCTGTTCGTCCGTTCCCGTCCACAAAGGGAAGTTCATATGCAAGCATAAAATGCAGAATAATTGCTTTAAGAACCGGGTGTATAAAACCATCGCCCCCAGTATTGGCAAAATCGCATAGGTTGCCCATTCTTTTGTCAAGTCCTTTGGCACTTGGAGGGGTATGCAAAACCGTATTTGTGGGTTCGTCAGCAACATAAATCTCCTTGTCTTTTACCGTTCTAAAAACCCCTGCTTTGTTTTCATCCTCTAATGTCTTTGTTGTGAGAATTTTATGTAACTCAAGGACCATACTCAGCGTTAATTCTTCATTTTTATTTTCCAAGATAAATTGCATTGCATGATAATTGTTAAATATCATCTGTTCGCTAGTATCTTTTGGGGCTCGATCTTGCATTATCATATCTTTTGCAACTTCGCGTGTAGTTGTTGCACCTTCAATCTGGCTTGAAGTAGTTGCCTCTCGGATAAGGGATTTCAGAATATAAGATTTTCTCATGCCTGTACTATTATCAATTGCGAGGCTTGATTTTATTATTCCAGCAGCATTTTTATCAAGCCAGTGTGTTTGCTCCTCAATTTCATCTATCTTGGTGAATCTAAAACTAATGCCATTTTTGCAAACAAATTTTAGAATTTTAGAATTGTATAATCTGTTTATCTTTGTCCATGCCCACCATTGTTCATTTGTAAAGCCTTCTGGTGGAGTATAATGCCGCAAATTATCCCAATGGAGGTAGCGTCCTTTTTTGTCTATTGATTTAAAAAGAAACTTGTGGGGGTGTTGAAACAAATTTTATTTTGTATATTTTCAGATATATTTTATTTAGCCTTTTTGACATGGATGGAAGGATCCTTATACTGCGTAATGAATTCTTTTAAAAGCCTGTAAGAGATGCCCTGAACGGACTCGACAGATGCCTTGTCAATAAACCTGTTGAATTCGTTGAGCCTTACTCGTAAGGATTGAATGGATCTGGTCGCAAAATTTGAGACTTTACAATAATCGAGAAAATGTTCTATCTTGATTTCCAGCATAGAGGATCTCCTTTCTTTTTGGGAGAAAAGTTAAAAATTTCTGTTTGGGAGGTTCTCTATGCTTCTACTACAATTTTAACACCTGACAAATCCTTTTCTGATCTAACCGCGGGGTTTGGGGGTTAAGGATTATCCTTATGGAAACTGCCATGAGGTGTTCAGATTATCAATAATACCAGATTGACCGGGCAGAAAAAAACAGCGCTATGAGTGACAAAAAAACTTGCAAATAATTTAATCTTGAGTAAAATTATAAACCTGACGGGAGATTTTTAAATGAAATGTGACAGATGTAAAGAAAATATTAAATTGGGAGAAGAAATGAATTTACACGGGCAAACTTTATGTGAAGATTGCTATATGGACATCCTTTCACCCGTCAAAGCCTGTGATCCATGGGCAGTACACTGTGCTAAATCTTGTTTAAAAAAAGATGGATCTAATATTGAGATAACGCAAACCCAATCAAAGATACTACAGATATTAAAGGAAACCGGAGGGGAAGAACCAGAAATTATCTCAGAGACACTTCAAATAAAGCCATCTGATCTCCAAAGAGAATTTGCAACTCTCCGACATCTGGAGAAGGTAAGGGCCGAAATACGGGAAGGAAAGAAAATACTCCGCCTGTGGTAATTTGTTAAACGAATGTCAGTGATTGTCCTGATATTCTCCCTGACACCCGCCCACTGATAAAAAGGACATCTCGCTATAGCATCTCGCCAAATAGGACACCCCTAAGTCAACAGAACCTCTGGCAACTGCCTGAAAAAATTCGTATCGCACTTGTCTTTCAATCTCAACGCTGTCTTGACTTTAACTATTCATTCATGCATAATCATACTTTATGATAACTAAATTACATCCCATAGAGTATGAATATCAATTACTTTACAGTAAGAATATCAAGTCCTGAAAAATATCAAGGAGAGTCGCCATGTCCAAAGCGATGGAAAATTATTTGCATAAACGAAAGATAATTGTCAATTCCGCCAAGACTCTTTTTCTTGGGAAAGGATTTACAGCGACCAGTATGGACAAGGTCGCCCAGAAAACGGGAATAACAAAGCAAACCATTTACCGATATTTCCCTTCAAAAATGGATTTGTTCAAAGCAACCCTGGAAGCTGCTATCGGCAGTGATAAGAAAGACTATGTTTTTGGCGATAGGGACATTAAGATCGAACTTTTTGATTTTGGCAAAGTTTTTCTTCAATTCCACATGAAGAAGGAACGATTAAATATTATCCGTTTGATTGTTGCAGAGGGGCGTAAAGACAAAGAACTTTCGCGAATTTTCTATGAAACCCGACAAAAAATTCATGGCTTTGAAATATTTATTTCTTATCTTCAAAAACAGAACCCTCAAACCAATGATACAAAATTTCTGGCCAACCTCTTTTTTGAAATGTTATTGAGCATTCGCATGCCGGTTCTCCTTGGCATACAGGGCATTCCGTCAGAAGATGAGATGGTTTTACACGTGAATAAGGTTGTCGATTTTTTTCTGGCCGGCTGTAAATTCTCCCCCAAGGACAAATAGTTTAATTAATTTTTTTACCCTCGCTGAAAAAAACACACTGGTTTCATTATAATTTTCAACTGCTTTAGTCCTGTTGGTTTTCTGCTGTCAAAAAGCAGCTTGACAGCATACCTATTGGTAACTATTGTTCATACTATATAGTATGAATTACTGGAGAACACATGGCATGTTTATCTGAACCATATTTTCAAAATAATGGAGGTTGATTTGAAAGATCACTACCATCGTACGATAAATTATCTGCGCATTTCTATCACGGATCGCTGTAATCTGCGCTGTATTTACTGCATGCCGGAATCTGGAGTTTCCTTCATGCCTCATGGTGAAATTTTGACCTATGAGCAAATGATCCGACTCGTTAAATTATGTATCGGCCAGGGAATCCGAAAAGTCCGCGTAACGGGAGGTGAACCCCTGGTTCGAAAAGGAGTGGTGACGTTTTTAAAAAACCTGTGTGACATTCAGGGTCTTGAGGAAGTCACTTTGACAACCAACGGTGTACTCCTGAAAGAGTTAGCACAAGATCTGGGTCAATGCGGGATCAGCCGAATCAACGTCAGTATGGATACACTCAAGCCTGAACGCTTTAAACGCATTACCCGGAGGGATCTGTTTACCCAGGTCTGGGAAGGTATTGAGGCGGCGGTCTCCGCGGGGCTGCATCCCATCAAGATAAATGTGGTGGCGATGAAGGGGGTCAACGATGATGAGGTTTTAG
>CAYWNB010000328.1:0-3368 GCA_964459195.1 uncultured Desulfobacula sp. | reverse complement strand
TCACGGTGCAACTCTGCTGCCATGGATAAAACCGTTGTTACCACAATAAATATTTGCCACAGGGCCGGGATAATGGCAGAAACAAGAAATTGAGCATAATTGCTGTTGCTGTTAAAAAGAGGCGTTGCTTGAATATTGACAGGAACAGCAGCTGACAGGGCCTGGCCCATGACAGGGGCATGTGAACTTAAGTGTTTCAGGGTGTCTATTTGGGCCAGGGCTGTTGCGTGGGCCAGGGTGATAGCAGATTTGACCTGCTTGCCCATAAGAAGAAACTGACTGTTGAAAAAGGCTTCAACTGCTGTCGGGCGGCCAAGGGCTGCATTTTTCTGTGTATCGGCGGAGATGATCAAAAGACCGTAGATTTCACCTCCGCGCATGGCCTTTGCTCCTGCCAGGGCAGAAGGATAGTTTCTTGCCACTGTAATGGTGGGACTGGCATCATAGCAGCGAATCAGGGAGCGGGATAATTTGCTCTGATCTAAATCCACCACCCCAACGGGTAAATCTCGGGCCATTCCCTGGGAAAAAATGGCATAGATCATAACAAACAACAGGGGCGGCAGCCAGGTGACCAAGGATACGAGCCAGGGATCTTGAGCCAGCAGGCGCCATTCAGACACTCTTCTTGCCATTGTCATGTTTGGTTCATCATTGCGATAGCAGCACACCCATGCCAACCCGTAGGCCATTAATGGGTGTGAGGGGGCGGGCTTCAATCTCAAAGGTCCGCATGTCAAACCCTCGTTGGGTATTGGTAGCGCGCCAGGTGGCAAAATCACCCATAACCGCAACATAATCAATTATGAAAGGATATTTTTTTTCCCCCAATGCCGGAATTTGAACCAAGATTTGACCTCCCTTGGTGTATTGGCTGAGCACATCCTCTCTGATATGAAAAACAGCCCAGCAATCGTTCATATCAAGAATACTTACGATGGGAAATCCCTGGGGGGAAAGTTCTCCGCTCTGGAGAAGAATTTGGGAAACTTCACCGTCATGCCAGGAGTGAATACGGGTATCGGCCGCATATGCTTCGACTTCGGCCACGGCACCGGCGGCCATTTTGGCCTTGCCTGCGGCTGCCCGTTTGGTCTCTTCCCTGGCCCCCTCTCGTGCCATGTGATAGAGTTGCAATGCTCCGTTTTCATTGAAACGGGCTGCCTGCATCTGGGTATAGACCTCATCTCTTTTCTGTTCAGGCATCACACCGCTGTGATATAGATTTTCAATCCGCTGGTAGGTCTTTTCCAGGAGATCGGCAGCGGCTTTTGCCTGCTGCCACATATCCCGGGCAGCAGTTATTTCCTGGGATCTTGCCCCCTTCTGGGCCTGTTCTGACAGGGCATCTGCGGCATCCCGGGAGGCCCGGGCCTGAATCAGTTTGGCCTCTATTTCCGGACTGTACAGGGTAAAGATGAGTTGTCCTTCCTTTACCAGGTCCCCTTTTTTCACCATGATTTTATTTATTCTGCCGGGTACCTTGGAGGAAATATTATACTGCTGAGCCTCTATTTGTCCCTGGAGAATAACGGGTAGGGGCTGGTATGCCAGCCAGAAGCTGTAACTGAGCCAGCCCAACGCCGTTCCTCCAAATAGGACCAGGGCTGATATTTTCATCAATCGCATGGGTTAATCCTTTATTGTGCAGGTTTCATAATAGTGCGAAAATTCGTTGATTTGGCCGCTGATGGCCAATAGTTTTGCAAGTTCCATGACATAGGTATAGGCGGCATGGGCCCGCTGAATTTTAACCCCTGCAACATAGAGTCTTGCATCCACCACATCAAGGGAGGTGGAAAGTCCCTGGACAAAGGCCTTTTCCCGCAGTTCAACTGTCTTTTCAGCCAGTCGTTGACTCGAGGCCAGGCCGTCATACTCCGCTATGGCCTGTTCAATGAGGCGATAGGTCTTTTCCACAACAAGGGCAAGATCCTGCCGGGCCTGGGATCGCAGGGCCGCAACTCGTGTAATCTGGCTTTTGGCCGCCTTGACTTTATTGCTGCGGCCGGAGCGATCTATCAACGGAAGACTGACAGAGATGCCGACAAACCAATCCGGCATCAGATCTGAGGCAAGGGAATCCTCCGCATAGAGGTTGTAATTTCCGATCAGGGCAACCTCTGGATAATATTTGCCTTGTTCTAGTTTAACCAGTCCTGCGGCCATTTCTTCCTTTGCATCTAAAATAGCAAGTCCGGCATATCCGTTAAGGGTTTTCTGGGTAACAATTTCAAGCAAAGGAAGCTTGCGATTAACAAAGAGTCCTGTGGTGGGCCGGGCCGTAGTTTCTTCCTGGAGAAACCGGGTCAAAGCGGCCTGGGTAATGCCCAGATCACTGGCTGCCTTTTGCCTGTCCACCCTTGCCTTGTCATGGGAGGCCTCGGCCTGAAGTCTTTCAACCTCGGCAATTTGACCGTTTTCCACCAAAAGGCAGGCATGTTCAAGATGCAGCTGTAGACTCTCCTCCACCTCAAGGCGGGCGGCAAGGACCTGGCCGGTCAGAACGGCACCGAAATACCGCTGGCAAAGGGTCTCAAACTGACTATCAACCTTTAATTCACGCTGCTGCTGTGACTCGTCAACCGAGGCTTTGGCTATTTCCTGGGCAGCATTTATCCGGCCACCCGTATATACCGGCCACAGAAGGCTCACCGAACTGCTGCTGATGTTTTTGTCACTGATGGTTGAGGTGAGGCCTGCAGATGCCTGGTTTCTTGATAAGCCATAGTTTTTCAGCAAGCCGTAAAAAACAGACCCGGCCATGTCTCCCGCCGGCATGCTGTCAAATAGGTCATCCGGACCCAGGGTGATATCCTCATCCAGCCGGAGATACCCGCCGGAAAGAATAACCTGGGGCAGATACAAATCCCGGGCAGCGTTTTTCAGGTAGGCGGCATGATCCATATTGGCCTGTTCCGCCTTTAAAACATGGCTTTTCTGGTGCACCTGTTGCCAGGCAGAACCGAAATCGAAATCCTGTGCTGCCGCAGGCAGCGCCGGGGCAATCTCTGCCAGAAACACCATCACCCAAAGAACGCTTTGAAAATTAGGTGTTAAAAACGCTATAATCCGTCTGGAAATTGTTTCTATATTCAACCGTCGACTATCCTTTATCCATATTATTGACTTTCTGTTTTGCGCGGACAAGATAACACAGCCGATTGAAAAAACAACCCATAAAAAGTAAACCAAGCGGCAGTTCGGCTTGCATACCGCGGTTAACTATAATTTTTTCAGCATGGCGATTTCATCACAATTGGGAAAACTGACGCACCCGATGCAGTCGGACCAGACCTTTATGGGCAGGTCTTTTTCAAATACCCAGAAATCCCTTAAATGATCATATAATTTGCTCAAGGGCCTGG
>CAYWNB010000327.1:0-3370 GCA_964459195.1 uncultured Desulfobacula sp. | reverse complement strand
AAGAAGAGAAGCGTATCCCACTCGGCCCTTGAGATCTTTTTCATAATATCAAAGGCAGAGAACTCTCCCTGGTCGTTGCAGTCCCGGTCCCTGACCCCCAGAATGGTATCGTATTTGTTTGTCCGGTTCTCGTGGCGCTTGATGTGATAGGAGAAGAGACCCAGATAGCTCAGGCCGAACATCATGCCGGCAGCCGGGGGAAGATGGAGAAAATTGTGAAAGCTGATGGCTGTCGCAATGGTGGCAAGGAAGAGTGCCATGATGACCCAGGCTCCGTATTTCATAGTGACCTTTTCGTCCAGGGCCTCGGGAACATCTTTGTCCACAAAAAAACTCATGATCACAGCAGGAATCAGCCAGTTTACCACTGCCGGAATAAAGATGGCAAAAAATCCGAAAAAGGCGATTTTTCCCTTCTGCCAGACCATGAGGGTGGTTATGTCGCCAAAGGGGGAAAAGGCGCCGCCGGCATTGGCGGCAACAACGATGTTGATACAGGCAATACCGATAAAGGCTTTGTTTTTCCCCCCCACGGCCATGGCCACGGCACCCATGAGAAGCGCAGTGGTGAGATTGTCTGCCACAGGAGAGATGACAAAAGCCAGGACCCCTGTAATCCAGAAGATCATCCGGAGAGAAAATCCCCTGGAAACCAGAAAAGCCCGAAGGCGTTGAAATACGTTTCTTTCCTCCATGGCATTGATATAGGTCATGGCCACCAGCAGAAACAAGAAGAGTTCGGCATACTCTAAAAGACTGGCCTTGATGGCTTCATGGGCCGTGTGAAAATCTCCCATGCCAGCATAGGCAAGGGAGACCAATACCCATATCGCACCTGCTGCAAAAAGAACCGGCTTACTTTTTCTCAGGTGGATCGTGTTTTCCATGGGAACCAGAGCATAGGCCCCGATAAAGATAATCACCCCAAGATACCCATAGAGGGTGGAAGTGAGATCGGCAACAGTGGTGGCTGCCCCTGTCTGGGCAGCAACAACTGCTGGCAGAAGCAGAATTCCTGCTGTAATCGATATTTTTTTCAGTGTATTCATGGTATGTTCAATAGTCCTTTTTCCTGTTATAATAGGGCTTTATTGTTTAAATTATTGCTATTTTTATCAAACCCGTGGATTTTCTGTCCGTTTTCATGGTAGGGTTTTCCTGGTTAACCTGCTCAACACCGAACAGTAAGGAGGTAGATAATAATCTTATGAAACCTTTCGGTCAAATAGATAATATAGCTAAAACCATTCGTAAAAAGCGAATATAGAACCATGGAGTGGCTCAATTATCATCATCTCTTTTATTTCTGGACCGTAATGCGGGAGGGAAGCATTACCGCAGCCTGCAGCAGGCTGAGCCTTGCCCAGTCGACGGTGAGTGCGCAGCTGGGCAAACTTGAGGAGACCCTCGGAGGGAAATTGTTCAACCGTCAGGGACGCACTTTGGAGGCAACTGATTTGGGGAAGCTGGTATTCCAATATGCCGATAAAATATTTCCCCTGGGACGCGAATTGATGGACCAGATTCACAACCGCCCGGTGGTCGGCCCCCTCTCCCTTAAGGTGGGTATCGTGGATGTGGTCCCTAAACTTATGGCCAGAAAACTCCTGGAACCCGCCCTTTGCCTGGACAGAAAGGTGCGTCTTGTTTGTCACGAAGGAAAGGAGAAGGACCTTTTAGCAGAGCTGGCATTGCACAACCTGGACCTGGTCTTGGCCGACGGTCCCATTCGGTCCGGCCTCAGCATCAAGGCCTACAATCATTTCCTGGGGGAATGCGGGATCACTTTTTTTGCCGTGAAAGGGATTGCAAAGCATCTGTCAAAAAACTTTCCCGCCTCGCTGGACAACACTCCCATGGTTATGCCCTTGGCCATGACCATGCTCAGATGCGCTCTGGATCAGTGGTTTGAAACGCTTTCCATCACGCCTGTGGTGGTGGCGGAATTTGAGGACAACGCGCTTTTAACGGTGTTCGGACAAGCGGGGGACGGCGTGTTTGTGGCACCGACCATCATCGAGTCCGAGGTAAAAACCCAGTACCAGGTGGAAATCATTGGAAGATGTGACATCATCAAGGAGCGATTCTACGCCATCTCTGTGGAGCGGATACTCAAGCTCCCTGCAGTGGTCGCCATAACGGATATCGCCCGCCATTCTGTCTTTCCTCCTGGGCGGGATTCCTGATTAAAAAATAAGTGTTGATCTGGTAAATATGCCCGGGTCTGAAAGGGGCGTGGCATGCTTTATGCTGTAATAAATTTCAGGCGTTTATAAGTTCCACCGGGAATAATCTTTTAACCCAATATTAAGAGAGGGAAAGATGAAAAAAGTATTGATTGCGTACACGAGTAGAGCCGGAACCACTGATAAAATGGCGAATTATTTGGCTGAGGGTGTTAGAATGTCTGGAAATGAAACCAAAGTAGTCAAAATCTCATCGATAAAAAAAGAGACAGATCTGTCCGGATATGACGGGTACCTTTTTGGATGCCCCACCTACCATAAAGACATGACCGGCGGAATGAAACAATTCCTTTTTTTAGCCGCAAGCGCCAATTTAACCGGAAAAATGGGCGGGGCTTTTGGATCACATACTCATAGCGGTGAAGCCGCTCCCATGATTTTTGACACCATGCAGCATGTATTTAAAATGGATGTGACAGATCTTGGACCCTTAAATTTGACAGAAGCGATGATGGGGACAGATGAAGGGACCAAGGCCTGTCAACAATATGCCAAGGCGCTGTGCGATAAATTTTAGGGGTGGATGTCCTTAAGGGCAAACGTATTTTTAAAATAGGGCTGACGGTTTTGTGAAAAATATCTCCCGGTATGGCTGTCGCGCATGCCGGGGGATAATTTTTTTCAGGGAGTAAGTTGGGTTTGCCTGGTATGGGATTTGTGCTATGGTGATAATAGTCATTGTCTTGCATTTATAGCGCCCTAATTATATTCTTGAAGTGAAATGGAATTCTTTAAAGTAACCCTAAACAATAAGAAGGAGACAGATCATGGTAAGTTGGATATGTGACAAATGCGGTTACAACCTGGAGGCAGACACACCACCGGAAAAATGTCCCTCCTGTAAAAAAGAGTGTTCCTTTGTGGACAACTCCTGTTACACGCCGGATTGTGCTGGCACACCAAATGATCCGAGAATAACCGGAAAAGAATAAGCAAAGGAGCGAATCATGGGCAAAAAAAAATACAGAATTAAAACCTCCTGTCCCCAGTGCGGCTGCGGCGGTGAAGCTGAAATGTCCGAAGAAGAACTGAAAGAAAAATATGGCGATGTCCCCAATATTCACTTGGAATGCCATGAATGTATGATGATCATGGACGCCGATGTGACTGAAGCTGACGGGAAG
>CAYWNB010000326.1:0-3372 GCA_964459195.1 uncultured Desulfobacula sp. | reverse complement strand
CCAATTTTTACCCGTACTCACGATTTCGACCACTGAGGCGGATGAGATTCTGACCCTAGTGGGAACCTCTTTTAAAGCAATGTCAGGGTAATCGGCAAAGGCCCTCAAACGCCAAGGAGCCAAATGGAAGTTGATATTCAATTGTTAACCCGGTTTGAACGCGAATTAATCCCCCATGATTTGTCCCGGTCTTCTGTGCCGGCAAAAATCATCGGGTTTGGTGAAATATCCGCTATTTTTCAATTAGGACAAGACCCGGATCTCATCTACAAAAGACTCCCGCTTTTTCCGGATGTTCAAACTGCCGAAGCCTACAAACATATGTATTTTGAATATTGTGCATTGTTAAGGCGAACCGGCATCAATCTGCCCTGGGATGATGTCGTTATTATTAAACTCCCGGACCGTCCCGTTGTGATTTATTTTGCCCAGCAGCGGTTTGATGAATCCCTTTTTTGTCACTATCTGATTAATACCCTTGATAAACCGGAAAGGGATGAAATGCTGGCACAAATCATGGCCGCTTTAACCGGAATCTGGGGGTTTAATGAAGATCACAAACCCCGGCTTGAGATTGCTGTTGACAGCCAGCTTTCAAATTGGGTGTGGCTGAATGAAAATGGCGCTCAAAAATTATACCTGGTGGATACCTCAACCCCTTTTCTTCGGAAAAACGGGATTGAACAGCTGGATGTGGGCCTGCTTTTGCAAAGCGCACCTTCCTACATCCGCTGGCTGATACGGCTGCTGAATCTGGATGATGTCATTGAGCGGTATTATGATCATAGGAAGGTGTTAACCGATCTTATTGCAAATCTTTATAAGGAACAAAGATCGGATTTGATTCCCTGTTTTTTAAACCTTGTGAATCCTTATCTGGAAGACCCGCTTACTCAAAAAGAAATTGACCGGTATTACAAAGAGGACAAAATGATCTGGACACTGTTTTCAGCGCTCCGGAAATTGGACCGATTTATCAGTGTCAACCTGCTGGGAAAACGGTATGAATTTATTCTTCCCGGGACTGTTAAACGATGAGGGTTCTATCAGTAAAAAACAACATAAGAGGAGGTGAAAAAATATCCAATGTGTGACACCTTTGTAGCTGTTTCAGGGGCCACCCGGGACAAATCCGTGATCTTTGGCAAAAATTCAGATCGGGCATCCAATGAAGCCCAGTGTCTTGAATATTATCCGTCTGAAAAGTTTACTAAAAATCAGTCATTGGACTGCACCTACATCCGGATTCCCCAGGTTTTAGAAACCCATGGTGTTATTGTCTGCCGTCCTTTCTGGATGTGGGGAGCAGAGATGGGGGCCAACGAAAAGGGTGTGGTCATCGGCAACGAAGCTGTTTTTACAAAAATGCCCCATGCAAAAAAGCCGGTTTTGACCGGCATGGATCTTTTACGCCTTGCCCTTGAAAGGGCCGATTCTGCTGACCAGGCCATGGAAGTGATCCTGGGCCTCATGGCGGATTGGGGGCAAGGGGGCAACTGCGGGTATGATGCCCAGGATCTTTATTATCACAACTCGTATATTATAGCAGATCAGACCCAGGCCTGGGTCCTGGAAACAAGCGGACCCTTCTGGGCTGCCTTAAAGGTTAAAGATACCTATTCCATCAGCAATGGATTAACAATAGAAGAGGAATTTGACCAAAGTCATCCGGATCTCATTGATCATGCCAGACAAAAGGGATGGTGCAAAAAAGGGCAGACCTTTAATTTTCGCAGGGCATATTCGGATTGGCTGTTTACCCGATTTTCTGCTTCCGGATCCAGGCAGACCTCTTCCCATGAGTTGCTGAAACATCAGATCGGAAACATAGATATTCCCATTGGATTTGAAATTTTAAGACACCATAACCCAAAAAATGAAAATCCCAGGTCCCATCTTTTAATGGATTCCATCTGCGTCCACGGGGGGAACGGCTTGACCCGTAATGCCAGCACCACAGGATCATTAATTGCCCATCTGTCTGCTGCAGAAAACACCTACTGGGGCACAGGCACTGCCGGGCCATGTACGGGGATCTTCAAGCCCATCTGGTTTAAAAATGAAGTGTTACCGGATTTGGGACCGGTCCCAACGGGACAGTATAATCCTGAAACACTCTGGTGGCAGCATGAAAAACTGCATCGCCTTGTGATCAATGATTATTCAAAACTGGCCTGCTACAGAAAAGAGAGAAATCAGTTGGAATCCTTGTTCCTTGAAAAGGCCATGATGCCGGCAAAGAATACCATTGCCATCACCCAACAGGCTTTTTCAGACGCCCGAAGGGCAACAGAAGATTGGATTGCCCGGGTTGAATCCATTCCAGCAAAATCCAATTTTAATCCAATCTTTGACCATTATTGGAAAAAGCAAAACAAAACAGCCGGCTTGAAGCTGCCCTGAACCCATGGGAGGAGGGGGCGGAAAACATTGGCTCAGCCTTAGAAGACCTGGAAAATATGTATAATAAATTTTATATCTCGTTTTAAACAGCACATTGGAGGAAATATGAGAGCCATCGGTATCAGCAGTAGTGGAAGAAAACAAGCATACTCAAAGATTATTGTAAAAGATATTCTCGACGCCTCCGGTGTGGATTATGAGATGGTGCATCTTGCCAGTCTGAATATCAAAGGATGCTTGGGATGTCTGAAATGTGCCAGCCACAACATGTGTGTTCAAAAAGATGATTTTCAAGAAGTTGTCGACAAAATTATGAATGCCAATGCATTCGTATTTGGCGGTGGTAATTATTATGGCATGCTCAATGCCATTGGGCATGCATTCTGGGAAAGAACATTTTCATTACGGCACCGCGAGAGTTTTCCATTTGCCGGTAAATTGGGAATTGCAGTTGGACTTGACAGGGATCCTGTAAAAAAAGAAGCGACCTGCTTTATCGAAAAAATGATGCTCAGTAACAAAATGGCTGTAATAGAAACATTTACCGATTCAGGACACCAGCAATGCTATGATTGTGGTGAAGGACACAATTGTGCGGTCGGCAATGTCTATCTCCATATGGGGCTTGTATCAAAAGAATATGCAGAAGAAAATCGTCCTGTGGAATATGGTCCTGAAGCACAAAAGAAGGCTAAAGCTATCGGAAAAATGCTGGGCTCAATTTTAAAATTCAATTACAATTTCCCCTTGACTTTGAGTTGAATAAATACAACAATCGACTCAAATATTGAGTTGATTAATGGATTAAACGGCTCAAATACCAATTCCATCAAAAGGGCGATCGACGCATCCCATGAAATACATATGGCAAACTAAATCCTGGCCAGACCTCAAATGGGACAGCGCTAAATTATTGAAGGCCTTGTAGAAATATTGCTGGATGCAACAACCCACTATTCAAAAAAAATA
>CAYWNB010000325.1:0-3381 GCA_964459195.1 uncultured Desulfobacula sp. | reverse complement strand
ACAAACCAAGAAATGGGCGGACAAAAAATGGAAAAAAAAGGAACCCTATTTGTGATTTCCGCTCCTTCGGGAGCCGGGAAAACCACGTTGACCGGGCAGGTGTTAAAACAATTTCCCCAATTGTCCTATTCGATTTCCCATACCACACGCAAACCCCGGCAAGGTGAAATCCATGGGAGAGATTATTTTTTTATAGAGGATCAAGAGTTTCAAACTAGGATAGCCCAGGATCAATGGATTGAATGGGCACAGGTCCATGGGAATTTTTATGGAACCGATAAGGCGTTTGTATCGGAAAAACTGGAAAAGGGAGAGAACCTTCTTTTGGATATTGATGTCCAGGGAGCAAAACAAATAATGAATTCTGATTTGGGGCTTGTCTCTATTTTTATTTTGCCCCCCTCCATTGAGGTGCTTGAACAACGCCTTGAAAGCCGGGGTACGGATTCCCCTTCTGTCATCGCACACCGCATGGAAAATGCACGATGGGAGATGGATCAGCAAGGGGCCTATAACCATGTGATTGTCAATGATGATCTTGGCCAGGCCATTGTTGAGCTGTGTTCGATTCTTAAGACTAAAATGAGGTCCTTATAATGGCGATAGAAAAAACAGAAATACTATTTGGCTTCCATTCCGTGTATGAGGCATTGCGTGCCGCAAAACGACAGTTTGAAGTTGTCTTTATTTCCAGCAAACGGTCTGCCGGCAGGGCAGAAAAGGTAATTATGCTTGCTGAAAAAAGGGGCATTAAACTTCAATATGCAGACCCAAAGGAATTGGATAAGCTGACCCAGTTTGCTCCCCACCAGGGGATTGTGGCCAAGGCCTCTTTTTTCCCCACAAAAAAAGCGACTCAAATACTGCCCCTTCTCAAGAAGAGAGACACCCCTTATTTTATTTTGGTGATTGAAAGCATTGAAGATCCCCATAACCTGGGGGCATTGATCAGAACCGCCCTTTGTGCGGATGTGGACTATATCCTGATACCCAAGGACAGAACCTGTCCTCCTTCATCCACGGTTTCCAGAAGTTCGGCCGGAGCCATGGAACATGCTGACATCTTCATGATTACCAATACCGCTTCCATTTTGAGGGATTTAAAGGACGCCGGGGCATGGATTTCCGGACTGGATGCCGATGGGTCCAGCGGGTTATATGAATCCGATCTCACCGGCAACGTCGCCCTTGTTATCGGGGGGGAGCACAAGGGTATTCGACCCGGGGTCAAAAAGGAGTGTGATTTTGTTTTGTCCATTCCCATCTCAGGAACAATCAATTCATTAAATGCCTCTGTGGCAGGCGGAATCGCCATGTATGAGGCCAAACGCCAGCGCAGTATTCCCACACCCAAAGGAAAATAAAGAATGTCAGCATCCATACCCCCGGAATCCACAACGCAAAAATCCATAACACCAAAATCTATAACACCAAAATCTATCAGAATGGGCGATACCCTTCAGTTGAACGTACCGGACAACCCCATCATTCCCTATATTGAAGGGGATGGTATCGGACAAGATATCTGGCCTGCAGCAAAACTTGTGTTTGATGCCGCGGTAAAGGCCGCATTCGGATCCAGGAAAAAAGTAGAATGGCTGGAGCTGGCCGCCGGTGAAAAAGGATTTGCCCGGACAGGACAATATTTGCCCGATGAAACCTTGAATGCCATACGAACCCATCGGGTTGCCATTAAAGGTCCCTTGGCGACCCCGGTTGGAAAGGGAATGCGGAGTTTGAACGTCAAAATCCGGCAGCAGCTGGATTTATATGCCTGCATCCGTCCAGTTCGGTATTATCCGCCGGTGCCAAGTCCGGTTTCCCATCCCGAACGGGTGGATATGGTGGTCTTTCGGGAAAACACCGAAGATCTCTATGCCGGTATTGAGTGGGATTCCGGGTCCTGTGAGGCAATAAAATTATTGGGCCTTTTAAAAACGGAACTCAATTGTGATCTGCCGGCCTCATGTTCCATCGGCATCAAGCCCATGTCTCCAGAAAAAACCAAGCGGCTTGTGATCAGGGCCTTTGAATATGCTTTTGAAAACAATCGGAAGAGTGTGACCCTGATGCACAAGGGGAACATCATGAAATTCACCGAAGGGGGATTCCGAAAGTGGGGATATGAAGCTGCCTTTGAAACCTTTGGAGACCGGGTGATCACCGAGGAAACCTTGTTTGAGACCCATGAAGGCATTCTGCCCGACGGACTTGTGGTGATCAAGGACCGAATTGCCGATATGGTGTTTGCTGAAGTTTTGTTGCGGCCTGAAAATTTTGATATTATTGCCTGCCCCAACCTGAACGGGGATTACATATCCGATGCCCTGGCTGCCCAGGTCGGGGGATTAGGGCTTGCACCCGGGGCCAATATCGGGGACACCTGTGCCGTATTTGAAGCCACCCATGGGACGGCCCCGGACATTGCCGGACGAGACATGGCAAATCCCTGTTCCCTTATCCTGTCCGGTGCTATGATGTTTGATCACATGGGGTGGAAACCGGCGGGGGATATTATTCGGGAGGGTGTGACCAAGGCGCTTGCTCTGGGCAGGGTCACAGCGGATTTGGCGTCCCGGATTACCGGGGGAGAAGAGGTGACATGTTCCAGATTTTCAAGGAGTATAGCAGAGCATATTTTTTTTGGGCAATAAAGAGATTTTCTTTTGCATTTCAGACCTTGATCTTTCCCTGCCGATGTCTTAAATGCAGGGCCTATATTGATTGTAAGATCCTCTACAGCCTGTCGGCCTATTTTTGTGATAGGTGTCTCCCCGCTGATCCTCTTGGGTTTAGACCTCCCTTTTGTCCCAGGTGTGGTCATGTTTTTGACCAAATTTCTGACCCGGTTTCCAGCTTGGTCGATGACCGGGAAAATGGGGAAAATCATCTTTGTGAAACCTGTCTGGTCACCCCGCCTTTGGTCAACCAGGTCAGAGCCGCCTTTCAATACAAGGGAATCATACGAGAGGCCATCCCTTTGTTTAAGTATCAATCAAAGCTCTGCCTTGCCCGGGTGTTTGAATCCTATATGTTTGATGCCTTTAACCTCTTTTTTGATGGTTCATCCATTGATTTGATTCTGCCCATTCCCCTGCATCGAAAAAAAATGAAGCAGCGGGGATTTAACCAGTCTTTTATCCTGATTCGTAATTTTAACGAACAATATAAATCGGTTCACGGAAAAAATCCCCCATGGCAGATTGACCCAGGTGCACTCGTGAGAGTCAAATTCACCCGCCCCCAAACCGGGTTTGATATCAAACAGCGAAAAGCCAACCTTAAGGGCGCATTTCGTATTGGAAAAAAGATTGTAAAAAATAGATCCATTTCAGGAAAAAACATATTGTTGGTGGATGATGTATATACCACGGGCGCCAC
>CAYWNB010000324.1:0-3385 GCA_964459195.1 uncultured Desulfobacula sp. | reverse complement strand
AAACGACACACCATTGATGTGGTGGTGGACCGTTTAATCCTAAAACCCACAATTGAAAAACGGCTTACAGATTCCCTTGAGATGGCCCTTACCCTGTCAGAAGGCCTGGTAATACTCGTCGATCTCACCCATGATACAGAAGAGTTGTTCAGTGAAAAGGCCTCCTGCATCCCCTGCGGCGTCAGTTATCCCGAATTTACACCGGCCAGTTTTTCATTTAACTCTCCCCAGGGAGCCTGCTCCCTTTGCGACGGATTGGGTGCCATTACCCAATTTGATCCAGATCTCATTGTGCCGGACCACAATATTTCCCTGCGCCAGGGGGCTGTTCTTCCCTGGGCGAATAAAGATTCCGTTCAGTTCATGGAGTTTTTGGACGCCATGGTCTCCCATTATAAGGAAGATATTTACAAACCCTTTAAGGCCTTGTCCGCCAAATTTCAACGGGCAATTCTCTACGGAACCAAGAAAGAAGAAATCCCCTTTTATATAGAACGGGCCGGGAAGAAAATTATTTATAAAAAAATATTCGAAGGGGTAATCCCCAATTTAAAACGCAGGCTTGATGAAACCTCATCGGTTTCTGTCCGGGAAGATATCAAACGCTTTATGAGTTTTAAATCCTGTTCAAAATGCCATGGGACACGGCTCAATGAGGCAGGAAGATCGGTGAGGGTCGGTGGGAAACCAATTTGGGAAATTACCGCTCTTTCCATTCAAGACGCAGTCCGGTTTATGTCAGATCTTGCCCTTGGGGGAAAAGAGCAACTCATCGCAGACAGTATTATAAAAGAACTGATCCAACGGCTGGTTTTTTTGGAGAATGTGGGTCTTGAATATCTGAGCCTGGACCGGTCCGCCGCCACCCTGTCCGGCGGGGAAAGCCAGAGAATCCGGCTGGCCACCCAGATAGGGTCAAAACTCACCGGTGTGCTCTATGTGCTGGATGAACCCAGTATCGGTCTGCACCAGCGGGACAATGCCAGACTGCTCAACACTCTGATGGGTCTAAAAGCCCTTGGCAATACCGTTCTGGTGGTGGAACATGATGAAGAGACCATTTTGGCTTCAGATTATGTGATTGATATCGGTCCTGGTGCCGGTATCAACGGCGGAAATGTCGTTTTTTCAGGTACCCCTGAACAACTGCTCCTTGATGAGACCTCCTTAACCGGCCTTTATCTTTCCGGCAAAAAACAGATCCAAATCCCCGACAACAGAAGAAAAGGCAACGGTAAAAGCCTGACCATCCTCGGAGCTAACTCCAATAATTTAAAAAAAATTGATATTTCCTTTCCCCTGGGCTGTTTTACCTGTGTCACAGGGGTATCAGGATCCGGTAAATCCACCCTGGTATTGTCAACCCTATACCAATCCCTGTCCAACCAGATAAACCGGACAAGAAAGCCCGTGGGAAACCACCGGAAAATAAAGGGCATTGAATACCTGGATAAAGTAATCCACATTGACCAGTCCCCCATTGGCAGAACACCAAGATCCAATCCTGGCACCTATACCCAGGTGTTAAACCATATCAGAGAATTGTTTGCCAAAACAAAGGAAGCCAAGGCAAAGGGCTACAAACCGGGCCGTTTCAGTTTTAATATGAAAGGAGGCCGTTGCGAGGCCTGTTCCGGGGATGGCATCGTTAAAATAGAAATGCATTTTCTGCCCGATGTCTATGTGGCCTGTGATATCTGCAAAGGAAAGCGATATAACAGGGAAACCCTGGACATAAAATATAAAGGAAAAAATATTGCCCAGATTCTGGACATGACCATTAACCAGTCGGTTCGGTTTTTCAACAAAATAACGGCCGTTCGAAACACTCTGGCAACCCTTGTGGAAGTGGGGCTTGGCTATATCAAACTGGGTCAGTCCGCCACCACCCTTTCCGGAGGGGAAGCCCAGCGGATAAAACTTGCCAAAGAATTGTCAAAACGAAACACCGGAAAAACCATCTATATATTAGACGAGCCCACCACAGGCCTTCATTCAGATGACATCAACAAATTGTTATCGGTGCTGGACAAACTGGTGGCGGCCGATAATACAGTAGTGGTCATTGAGCACAACCTGGATGTCATCAAATGTGCGGATCATATCATTGATCTGGGTCCGGAAGGAGGAGAAAAGGGAGGATACATCGTGGCCCAGGGAACACCGGAACAGGTGGCTGTTCATAAAAAATCCTATACCGGGTATTATCTGGGCAAACTTTTGAACCCTGCAACCTAACAGGGACCCCAATTTTATAAATCCTGAAGATAGGGATTTCAAGATTGGTTTACTAGGAGTCGAACAGGCACACATCGGTATCACAGGGGCAGGCACCATCCACCTCATAGGCATAGGCAATTCTGGAGGCTTTTTCATGCAGCCGCTCTGATATGACAGGAAAAGATTCAGAGATCTCTAATTTTTCTAAATTTGTTTTTGATGGAATCGAATCAAGGCCCTGACCTATTAGCTTACCCAACCCATTGATAATTTCTGCATCTTCCCCATTAGTGGTCACAATAACAGGAATCTGATAGGGAAGGAGAACCCTGGAAAGAGCCAGGTTGGAAAGCCGTCTTGTCACTAGCGACCCCGGAGCATATTTAATTAGCATACAGGTTTTGTCAGCCTGGTCGATCAGAAAATCGACCCTTATGCTGGCGCGTTGATCTCCAGCAGCGATGGTCAATACGATATTTTGTTGAATATCTTCCTTTGCATGCCCCAGGGTTTGAACCAGGTGTTTTGAAATTTTCTGCCGATACCGTTCATCATGGGTATCTATGCGCCGCTCACCCGTTATAAAATCTAATAACTCACCCAGAACCAAATGATGGGGATTTTTTTCCATTTTTTCCTCCGGCATCATAATAAAAAATTTTATGGTTTTCATTCCATGGTGTCGAAATATTTCATACCCTTTATTCTAATACCGAAATAAAAATTATCAATTCCTAAAATAAAAAATGACATCCAATGCATTTTTTTGCTAAATAATTACAAAAATATTTAACAAGGGTTGCACAGATACCCAAACGCAAAAAACCCTGATCATTGTAATAATGATCAGGGTTTTTTGAAGAATAATCTGGCGGCGTTCTACTCTCCCACACAGTCTCCCATGCAGTACCATCGACGCTAAAGAGCTTAACTTCCGTGTTCGAGATGGGTACGGGTGTGACCTCTTTGCCATTACCACCAGATTAAGATGGTTCGGATCCGGAACTTTTGAATGGTGTTACTTCTTATGTTCCTTAAATCCTAAACTTATTGTTGTAAATTTGCTATTAAATATGTTTCGCATTAAAGCGTTCAAACTTAATTGTGGGGAAAAGTGGCTAAGCCTCACGACCTATTAGTACCAGTTAGCTGAACACATTACTGT
>CAYWNB010000323.1:0-3385 GCA_964459195.1 uncultured Desulfobacula sp. | reverse complement strand
GCAAAAAACAATCCCATCGATATTGCCCTTGTGGATTTAAAAATGCCGGGAATTTCAGGGGAAGAGACCTTAAAGCTGCTCAAACAGGAACATAAATGGATGGAGGTGGTAATACTCACTGGCCATGGTGCAATCGATTCTGCTGTGGAATGCACAAAAAGCGGCGCTTATTCGTATCTTCAAAAACCCTGCGAGCTTAATATTCTTCTGGAAGCCCTGCAGGATGCCTATAAAAAGAAAGTTATGAACAAAAAGCAGCTTGAAGAAAAAAAAATGAATGAATTGTTAAACATTTCCATGTCAAACAGCCCCAGGGAAATTCTTCGCAAGTTAAGAGAAATTGACAAAGGAGACTGATATCCCTCCATATTGTCCACTGTTCCTTTGGTCAGGTGTGAATTCTTTGCCCCTGGCCCAGGGGACAGATCTTTTATCCCCGTCTCCCGCCAAAGTTAAAGCCAGGCTGAACCTGGATGAGTTTTTTGGTATAGGGGTGTTCCGGGTGATGGATAATCTTGTCGGTCGTATTCACCTCCACAATATGTCCTTCATGGATCACGGCAATCTTGTCACACAAATAGTTTGCAGCGGCCAGATTATGGGTGATAAACAAAAAAGTCATATCAAATTTTTTCCGGATATCGGTGAGCAATTTGAACAATTGGATGGCAATGGTGGCATCCAGCATGGAGGTGGGTTCATCTGCCACGATAAAGTCCGGATCCAGCACAATGGCCCTTGCAACGGCGACCCGCTGACGCTGGCCCCCGGAAAGCTGATGGGGATACCGGTCATAGAAATCATTACTGGGCGTTAACCCTACAATTTCCAGGGTATGCAGCACCTTCTCCCTTTGGGCCGAGGCATTGCCGATCCCATGGACCACCAGGGGTTCTAAAATCGTATCTGAAATTGATAAATGGGGGTTCAATGACTGGTAGGGGTCCTGGAAAATCATCTGCACCTTTGACCGGTAGGCTTTCAGGGAAGCGCCCTTTAAGCGGTTTATGGGACTGCCGTTCAAATAGATACTTCCCGAGGTGGGCGCTTCCAGCCGGACCAGCAGCCTGCCGGTTGTGGTCTTGCCGCTGCCGCTCTGGCCGACCAATCCGAATATTTCTCCCTTTTCAATGGAAAGGTCAATACTGTTTAGGGCCAGCACCTTGTTCTGGGATTTAGAAAAAAACTGTTTCCGGGGAGTGTATTCTTTGGTTACCCCCTTCATTTCGATCAAAGGTGACTTTTTCGGATTTAGTTTACTCATTGGTTTTCCCAGTAATGGTTTCATCGCAGCAAAGGACTCGATGGGTTTTTGAAATGTTCGCCCAATGGGGAATTCCGATTTTGCAGGCACGAGAGCAGCGTTTACAATTAACCGCAAACCTGCAAGACCCGCTTTTAAGGGTTAAATCAGGGGCTTCTCGCATATCAGGGATAATGACAGACGCTTGATTGTCAAGGCTGAGATAGGATCCCAGCAGCGCTTTCGTATAGGGATGACGCGGGGAGGCAAACACCTCTTGCTTGGTTCCTGTTTCCACAATCTGTCCCCCATACATCACACAGATATCCTCACAAACCGATGCCACTACGGCAATGTCATGGGAAATAAAAATCAAACCGGTATCCATGGCCTGTTGAATGATCTTTATCTCCTTTAAAATCTGATCCTGGACAATGACATCAAGGGCGGTGGTGGGTTCATCGGCAATGATGAGCTTTGGGTTGCAGGCCAGGGCCATGGCAATGATCACCCGCTGCTTCATGCCCCCGCTGTATTCGTGGGGAAAATCCTTCATCCGGGCCCGGGGGATTTCAACCAGGTCGAACAATTCGTTTATCCTATTTTCCAGATCATTAGGCGAAATCTCGGGCTGGTGGGTCACAATGGCTTCGATCACCTGTTCATCCACCCGCATGACCGGATTAAGCGCATTCATGGCGGCCTGGAAAATCATGGCAATCTCCTTGCCCCGAACCTTTCGCCATTGATCTTCATTTAATTGGGTCAAATCCTTGTTCTGGAAACCGATGCTACCGCCCAAGATACGGGCATTGTCCGGCAAAAGCCCCATAAGGGTCATGCCGAGAGTGGTTTTCCCGCAACCGGATTCGCCTACAAATCCGAGGGGTCTGCCCTTTTCAAGCTCAAAGGAAATATCATCAACAGCCTTGAGTATCCCCTCTTTTGTCTGGTATCCGATGGTCAAATTTTTTATGGATAGCAATGCCATTGGTTTAGGACTGCCCCTCCTTTCTCAGCCTGGGGTCCAGGACTTCGTCCATGGCACGGCCCAGCAGATAAAACGCCAGTGTCAGCAGGGAAATACTCAATCCCGGCGGAATCAGCCAATAGGGTGCCTGGAACATATGGCCCGATTTCCAAACCCATTGGAGCATCATCCCCCAACTGACCTGGGACGGATCTCCAAACCCTAGAAAAGAAAGGGCGGCTTCCACAAGAATGGCCGAGGTGACCCGAAAGGTCATATATAAAAATGCCAGGGGCAGCACATTGGGCATGATATGCCGAAAAATAATCCGCAGATGTGAGGCCCCGGCTACCTGGGAAGCTTCAATAAAAGGCCGCTGTTTCAACGAAAGGGTCTGGGATCTGATCACCCTTGAAACCGCTGGCCACCGCATGATGGCAATGATAAACACAATAATCCAAATGTTAAATTGACCGAATAAAGAGGCCAGAATCAGCAGAATAACCAGGGAGGGCATGACCATGATAATATCGGCCATGCGCATGAGAAAGGCATCCAGCATTCCCCCGGCATATCCCGATACCATCCCGACCACCGTCCCAATGACAATACTAAAAAATGCACTGGACAACCCCACGATAAAGGCCACCTTTGCCCCTTCCAGCAGCTGGGCAAACAGATCCCGGCCCACATTGTCCGTTCCCAGGAAATGGGTCAGGCTGGGACCCGTAGAAACCCTGATATCGGGGTCAATACCCGTCATGGGATCATACATGGGATTAATATGGGGCACAATAAAACTGGCCAGGGCCATGAGCATGAACACCGTTAAAATGATCACACCTGTTTTTCCCAGGGGGTTTTGAATAAAAATTTTCCAGCTTTTTAAAAAGCGTCGAATATAATGGGTTTTCAGCATAATCACACCTTTTCTTCTACCACTTTTGCCAAGGTTTTACCCTGGGGGTTCAATAGGTAATCCTCGGATCCAGATAGGCATAGAGAATATCCACAATCAAATTTGCCACCAGCACCACAAGGGCGATCAGAAGAAAGCAGGCCTGGGCCAGGGGATAATCATTGTTGCTCACCGCAAAGATAAGTTCCCGTCCGATGCCGGGCCAGGTAAATATCTGTTCGGTCAGGGCGCCCCCGTTAATGGAAAAAGCAAG
>CAYWNB010000322.1:0-3406 GCA_964459195.1 uncultured Desulfobacula sp. | reverse complement strand
AATATAAATATAAAAATTACATTTTAGAAAGTGTCAATTTAGGAGAAAAAAAATGGCGGATATCACTAAAGATGATGTTATTGAATTTATAGCAAACATGAGCGTGCTTGACCTTTCAGAGCTCGTGAAAGAACTTGAAGAAAAATTTGGCGTGAGCGCTGCTGCTCCTGTTGCATTTGCTGGTGCGATGCCTGCTGGCGATGCTGTTGCTGCTGCTGAGGAACAAACTGAATTTGATGTTGTTCTTGAAACCATTGGAGACAAGAAAATTAATGTCATCAAAGAAGTAAGAGCCATTACAGGTCTTGGCCTCAAAGAAGCCAAGGCATTGGTTGAAGAAGCCCCCAAAGCTGTTAAAGAAGGTGTTACCAAAGACGAAGCTGAAAAGATCAAAGAAAAGCTTGAGGGTGCTGGTGCACAGGTTTCTGTAAAATAGTTTTGCATAGCTGATTTACACGATAGACAACGTGTATTAACTATATGCGGGGGCAGGGCAATATTGCCATGTCTCCGCTTTTACGGTTGGAAAAACTCACACTGGGAGATATCATGACCGGAAGTCTTTTGACGAATAAGCGTAATAGAAAAGAGTTTGGCAGTAAGAGAAAGATAATTGATATTCCTGATTTAATCGGAATGCAGCGCAGTTCTTTTGAGAGTTTCCTTCAAAGAGACACCCTTCCCCAAGACAGGGAGGAAAAAGGGCTCCATTCTGTATATAAATCGGTATTTCCGATCAAGGATTTTACCGACACCTCATCATTGGAATATGTTTCCTATTCCTTTGGCGAGTCAAAACATTCCATGAAAGAATGTATCAGTCGGGGGATGACCTACGACATCCCGGTTAATATCCGGGTTCGGCTGGTTGTTTATGACCGGGATAAGGAGACGGATGTCTCAGCCATCCGAGATATTAAAGAACAAGAGATTTATTTTGGAACCATTCCGCTGATGACCCCCCGGGGTACCTTTATCATTAATGGGACCGAAAGAGCGGTTGTCAGTCAGCTTCATCGATCATCGGGTGTGTTTTTCGACCATGACAAGGGTAAAAATTATTCAAGTGGTAAGATCATCTATAACGCAAGGGTTATCCCTGTGCGCGGCTCCTGGATTGATTTGGAAATAGATGCCAAGGACATTGTCAACATTCGCATCGACCGTAGAAGAAAATTTCCTGTTTCCATTCTATTTAAATCTTTTGGATATACCAGTGAAGATATCTTGGATTTCTTTTATAAAAAAGAGAGAATTATCAAGAAGAATGGATCTTTTTTTAAAGAATTTGTACCGGATAATCTTGTCCGGCAGCGGGCCAGTTTTGATATTAAATCCCCGGAAACCGGTGAAATTGTTATCAAGACCGGTCGAATTTTTACAAAACGTGCCATCAAGCAGCTCAGTGATGAGGGCCTCGAGTTTATTCCGATTTCCAATGAAGAACTCATTGACAAGGGATTTGCCAGTAGTTTTGTTGATCCCAAGACCAATGAAATTATTTTTAAGGCCGGTGATTTGATCGCCGAAGATACCTTTGAAATAATGGAAGAGAATGAAATGGATGATTTCCACATTCTCTTTTTGGAGGCCAGAAGTTCAGACTCCATGCGTAAAACGTTGGTGTCGGATAAAACCGAATCCAAGGAAGAAGCGCTCATGGATATCTATCGGCGCCTTCGCCCTGGGAACCCTGCCACAATCGAAGTTGCCCAGGATTTTATCGACCATCTTTTTTTCCGCCAGACATACTATGACCTTTCCAAGGTCGGCCGGCTTAAGATGAATCACCGGCTTGGGGTGGACACAAAAATTGATGTGAAAACCTTGAGAAGAGAAGACGTTCTTTTAACCGCCGCAACCCTTATTGAGCTTAAAGATACCCAGGGCCAGGTGGATGATATCGATCACCTTGGTAACCGTAGGGTCAGGGCTGTTGGAGAACTGCTTGAAAATCATTATCGGATTGGATTGGTTCGCATGGAAAGGGCTATCAAGGAAAAAATGAGCATGCAGGAAGTGGATGCCATGATGCCCCATGACCTCATTAATCCCAAGCCGGTTTCTGCCGTTGTCAGAGAATTTTTCGGAACGTCTCAGTTGTCCCAGTTTATGGATCAAACAAACCCCTTGTCCGAGACAACCCATAAACGAAGACTTTCTGCCCTGGGACCAGGGGGGCTTACTCGGGAGCGAGCAGGCTTTGAAGTCAGGGATGTTCATCCTTCCCATTACGGAAGAATTTGTCCCATTGAAACCCCTGAAGGACCCAATATCGGTTTAATTGTTTCCCTTTGTACCTATGCCAGGGTGAATGATTTTGGCTTCATTGAAACCCCTTTCAGGATTGCTGAGGATGGGAATGTTTCAAAAAATATCCGACATTTAAGCGCATTCGAAGAAAAAGAATTGCCCATAGGCCAGGCCAATGCCCCTCTGGATGTGGATGGAAATTTTCTCAATCCCCTGGTTTCTGCCCGGGTGGGCGGCGAGTTTGAAATGATTGAAAATAAAGACGTCAAATTTATGGATGTATCCCCCAATCAGTTGGTGTCTGTTTCGGCGTCCTTGATTCCTTTTCTTGAAAATGATGATGCCAACAGGGCCTTGATGGGATCCAACATGCAGCGCCAGGCAGTGCCGCTCATCCAGAGTGAAGCGCCTTTGGTGGGAACCGGCATGGAAAGCGTTGTTGCAAGGGATTCCGGGGTTACCATCGTTTCGGAATTTGATGGGATCGTTGTGGAGGTGGATTCCAAACGCATTGTTGTTAAAAATGATGATAAAGAAGACAGCAATTTTGAAAAAGCAGTCTCCATTTATAATTGTACAAAATTTGTCCGGTCCAACCAGAATACCTGTTTCAACCACAGACCCATTGTTGAAAAAGGGGAAACCGTTAAAAAGGGCCAGGTAATTGCTGACGGACCCTCCACTGAAATGGGAGAACTTGCCCTGGGCAAGAATGTCACAGTGGCCTTTATGCCCTGGGACGGATACAACTATGAGGATTCCATCCTGGTCAGTGAAAGGCTTGTCAAGGATGGGGTATACACCTCTGTCCATGTCGAGGAATATGAAGTTCTTGCAAGGGACACGAAACTTGGCAAGGAAGAAATTACCCGGGATATCCCGAATGTGGGTGAAGAAGCACTTAAAAATCTGGATGAAAGCGGGATTATCCGTTTGGGAGCCGAGGTTCAATCTGGTGATATCCTTGTGGGTAAGATCACGCCTAAAGGGGAAACCCAGCTTTCTCCTGAAGAAAAATTGCTTCGGGCTATTTTTGGGGAAAAGGCGGGGGATGTGAAAGATACCTCCCTTTGTGTTCCCCCTGGTGTAAAAGGAAAAGTTATTGATGCCAAGGTCTTTTCAAGAAGGGGGCTTTCCAAGGATGACAGAACCC
>CAYWNB010000321.1:0-3407 GCA_964459195.1 uncultured Desulfobacula sp. | reverse complement strand
TAAGCAATTCTCGGTCAAATACTATTTTCAAGTTTAGCCCCCTGTTTTTCTCAACAGAACATAACACCCTCCAGGTTAAAGGGCTTCATAATCAGAAAATTGATAAAAAAGTGAGTCATCTGATCATTATTTTTATCTCAAAATATTAAAATCAATATCATTTATCCAGCACTTTTCGAATAGTCTGTGCTGTTTCCTGCATGTCGATTGGTTTCATGATGAAGGCTGCCAAATTCAATTCTTTTGCCTTTTCTTCATCTACAAGGGCACTGTGACCGGTGCAGATGATGATGGGGATGTCTTCTCGAATGTCCATCAGTTTTTCGGATAATATAACACCTGTCATCTGGGGCATGGTCATGTCCGTTATGACAAGATCAAAATGATCAGGTTTTGAACGGAATTGTTCCAAAGCATCTTGAGGTGTTGTGGCGGTTTCAACTTTGTATCCAAGGCGCTCAAACATCCTTTTCACCATTTTTACAATGGATATTTCATCATCCACAAACAACATGGTTTCATTTCCCTTGGGGATATCCTGGGTTGTCTTTGTTTCAACCATTGGTTTTTCTTTAGCTAAAGGAAAAAGTATGTTGAATTTTGTGCCTTTGCCCTGGCTGCTGTCAACACTAATCACTCCATTATAATTTTTAACAATGCCGTGTACCACGGCCAATCCCATGCCGGAACCTTTGCCGACTTCCTTGGTTGTAAAATAGGGATCAAAAATTTGATCAATTATTTCAGGATCTATGCCCGGGCCAGTATCGCTTACCATTATCTTGACATGATCGCCGCTTTTCAGGTCGGGATAGTCTTTGAGTGATTGATGATCCAATATTACTTTCTCTACAGTGACAGTCAGGTCTCCGCCGGTTTGTTCCATGGCATGGGAAGCATTGATGCACAGGTTCATTATGATCTGATTAATCTGGGTTGGGTCAGCAAGGATCATTTCTTCTGTGGTTTGAATATCCCGGTGGATATTTATGGTGGTTGGGATCGTTGATCGCAAAAATTTCAGGGCATTTTTAATGACTGAAGCAATTTGAATGGGTTGCTCTTTCTGGTCGGTCTTACGACTAAAACTTAATAGCTGCTTTACAATATTTTTTGCCCTGAGACTGGCTTTCTCGATTTCTTTAAGATTAGCATGAGCCCGGTTCGATTCTGGAACATCCTCTAAAGCAAGCTTTGTGTTACCAACAATAATAGCCATGATATTATTAAAATCATGGGCGATACCTCCTGTAAGCGTGCCGATGGATTCCATTTTCAGGGCTTGTTGGAGTTGGGCTTCCATTTGTTTAAAACTGGTAATATCCGTTGCGATCTGAAGTCGAACCAAACGCCCGTCTGTCCACTCAATGGCACGATCATAATTATTATACCATTTTCCTAAAACAGGATTTTTACCTTGCCAGATAAAAACGTCTGCTGGCACTCCATTTTTGTCAATTAACTGATCATTAGTACAGTGCGAACAGGGTTTGGATTCTCCTCTAAAAACCTTCCAACATATGTCACCGGTCATATCCCTGCCAAAATGTTCTATCATGTTTTTATTCATAAAAAGAATTTCATATGTTTCCATATCAGCTACATAAATGGTCGCATCAATACTGTTCAATACAGCAAAAAGTCGCTCATGCGATGCTTGTAGCAACTCTTCTGCCAGTTTACGTTCAGTAACATCCCAAACAGTCGATATCATTAGTTGTTTCTCAGGTATCGGTATGTTTTTTGCGTTGATGAAAGTAGTCTCTTCACCTTTACGAATAATTGGTATATTTTCCCAATACATACGTCCCGGATCACCACTGTCACAATCATCTAATATTCTTTTTTTAATTTTTCCTCGGAAAGTTGAATCTTCATAGACGGCAGCCCAGAAACCATTCGGATCGGCAAGCACTTCTCTATTCGTTCGGTAAAATTTTGGGAAATTGTTGTTCATATAATCAAAATTAACAGTGGGATCGACAGAGTTGACAGCTATACCTATAGGAAGATTATCCATGACGGCTCTAATAAATGATTCATTCTCCCGTAGTGCATTCTCTGCCCTTTTACGCTCTGCAAGTTCATTTTCAAACAGTTCTATGGATGTGGTGGTATGTTGAAGCTTGTCTGCCATCTGATTGAATGAGCGGGCCAAATTACCGAATTCATCATTTTGTGATATATCAATTCTGTATTCAAAATTTCCTTTTCCGATCTTTTGGGTAGCCTTGTTAATCAGTGCAAGGGGCTGACCGATTTTTTTACCAAACAGATAAGAAACAAAGAGCAAAATAACAATTATTGCAAAGCCTATTAAAAGAATCGATTTTATTGATTCAATGACCGGTGCCCGAACTACGCTCATTTGACGAGAACAAAGAATATACCATGATTCCCCTGTGTTGCCTTTTTTATGATCAATGGATTCAAAGTTCCCCCCAAAACCATATCCTTTTTCATCTTTTGTCAGTTTGATTTGTGCAAAACCGACAAGGTGCTTTTCTCCAGAATCGTTGGTAATGACTGTCCTTTGATTGTTACTTTTTAATTGTTGAAAAATATCATCATTAACCTTTGTGCTCAGGGGCTCAAACCCTTCTTCAAAAACAACCATTCCGCCGGAACGGACCAGTTTGAATTTTCCGATTAATTTATCCTCTGCACCAGTTATCAATTCGGTTATATTGCCAAGGATATTGAGGTTACATTTTAATATGCCGATTATTTCGTTACCTTTTTTGACAGGTACAACAAGACCTAAAACATATCCGCCAACACTGTCATCATATCCTCGGTCATCAAAGAACACAGCCCCTTTTCCATTATTATAAGATCCCAGCCACCAGTATTTATGCCCGTGTGCAAAAGTTGACAACTTTGATGTTGATGCGACCAAAGCACCGAATTTATCGGTCAGAAAAATTTCTCCATATTCGCCTGTCAGAACTTTCTGTTGGTTTTTTAAAAAATGCGATACTTTATTATCAGTGAATTTTAGAATAAAATCATCTTCAGGATTTTTTGTTGATTTCCATTGTTCATTTAAAAGTTTTATAGATTCTTTTCTTTTTTCATCTGACAGGTCAGCATAGGAAACAATACTTTTCCCCAAAGCTTGCTTTATGACGGGTGTATTTGCCAGCGTCAGGGCAGTTTTTACTTTTTCCAAAAGCAAATGATCAATGTCATCTGAAATCTCATTCGCAATAGATTTAGTATATATTGACTGTAATGCTATCATTGAGTCATAATTATATTTGTATATTGCAAATGATAATATAATCAAAGCTGTCAGACCAGTTATAAAAATAACAAAAAAAAGTTTATTTGAAAATTTCATTACATTAAGACTAGGCCGTCTAAATCGGGAAAATATTTTGTCCATGATTTGGACCCCAAAAAAA
>CAYWNB010000320.1:0-3442 GCA_964459195.1 uncultured Desulfobacula sp. | reverse complement strand
AATGGTCAAACCAGGGACGGTTTTTCAACATTTCTTCTCCTTTGGCTCTGTGTCAATGGGAATAAAAACTACAAAACAATTTTTGTCTATTGGTTTTTATATCGAACGTCGGTCGACATGTCAACCGTTGCTTGATGATTTCTTCGGGGTATGATATGGGGAAAGAGCAGGTCAGAACCCAAACAATACAGGACACCAATGAATACAAATAATACCCTCAGTAAACTCAAGGCAAAGGAAAGAAAACTTCGACAGCAGATTATTATTGATGCAGCCCGGGAAGTCTTTGGCCAGAAAACCTATGAGAAGGCCAGTATGGCAGAGATCGCAAAGGCCGCAGGCATTGCGAAATCTTCCATCTACACCTATTTTAAAAGCCAGGAAGAATTGTACGCCAAAATCGCTTATATGGATTCCTGCAATTTCATTGAGGATCTTCAATCCCGCATCCATAAGGCTGGTACGGGGCAGGCCAGCCTGGATCAAGCGGATAAGGATCAGGTCAGTATGGACCGGGCCGGTGAGAACTGTGTGAAGATCTGTGTCACCCATTTTCTGGCATATTATATTGAACATACGGCCCAATGGCGGATGATTACCCATTTCGCCCTCCACGGCAATAAGGATATGGCGGCGGTGGACCAACTCAATGAAATTGGCCGCAGGCTCATGGATTTGTTTGAATCGGTATTCAAAAAACTTGGATGTGATAAAGAGGCACGAGTTCTGGCCCATACCCTGTTCGCCTGTCTTTCTGGTATTCTTATCGCTTTTCGAAATTATCCCGGCCGGACAGAAGCCGAACGAATCGCCCATATGAAACGCATCGGAGATGTGGTGGAAGCCATGGTTCTCTCCCTGGTTCGAAAAGAGAAAGCGTGATCCTTTCGAAGATAACCGTGATCCAGATAGAATAATATATAATATGTATGATTTTTTCATGACCGTAAAAAAAATCATAGGGCCACCTGATTTTGCACTCCCATGATATCCACACACGTGCGCTTATCCAAAGAGATCTTAAATTTGCAGCTCAAATGAAATCAGGCATTGGCAAGTTTTGGCAGACTGTGATAGTGTAAAAAATCTTCCAGGCCGGATACAGCCGACGCCCCGTAAGGCGTGGGCTCTCATGAACGGGCATCTGCTTTGCCTGGAAGTTGAGTGACAACTGAAACAACCATTTAATCTTAACATGATGTTATTAGGAGGTGTTATTATGAAAGACGCCAATTGCCCTAAATGTGGTTCAGGAGAAGTCTATTCAGGTGCTGAACTGATCGTTAAAGACGGTCCTATCGCCAATCTCCTGAAAGGCGGACCTTTTGCCAGCAATTCAATCCCCATAAGCCTTTCAAGCATGGCGTCCATCGACAACTATGTTTGTGTCAACTGCGGCTATGTTGAGCATTATATCTCCGATGGTTCCAAACTAAAAGAGATCGCAAAAAAATGGGATAAAGTCTCTGCAGACAAATCGGCCGTCGCTTCTGACGAATGATTGTTTTGAGACTCGGTCTGAATTTTAAGCTGCTCTGGCGGCTTGTGCACATCCTCCGCGTTGTCGTCTGGTATGGGATCAGGGATATTGCCGGCCGTATTGCCAGGGTTGCGTTCAAGGCGCCTGGCGTTCCGGAAAAAAGCCGGGATGCTGCTGAGACCGACTTTCCGTCCCCCAGGATGGTCCGCTTCTGCATAGAGCGGCTCGGTCCAAGCTTTATCAAGCTTGGTCAGCTGTTGAGCACCCGGGATGATATTCTGCCTTCTGAATTTGTAAATGAATTCAAAAAACTCCAGGATCAGGTACGCCCCCTTCCCGTGGCGGCAATTTCCAGCGTGGTGGAGAGGGAATTGGGCAAACCGCTGACAGTTCTGTTTGATCGCTTTAATCCAGAATCCATTGCCGCAGCGTCTGTGGCCCAGGTCCATGAAGCCTGGCTTTTTTCAGGAGAAAGGGTTGCCGTCAAGGTGATCCGGCCCGACATCCTTCCCATTATCCGCAAAGACATCCGGCTGATGTATTATCTTGCCCAAAAGATAGAGAATCGTTCTGAACGAGGCCGGATGCTGGGTGTCGTGAACCTTGTCAAAGAATTTGAAAGGACCATCTTCAACGAACTGGACATGTTTGTGGAAGCTGGCAATATTGAACGGTTCAGAAATAATTTCAAGCATACACGCGAACTGCATATCTGCAAAGTCTATCGTGAATTCACAAGCCGGTCAGTCCTGGTGATGGAGTATATTGACGGTGTCAAGGTCGACCAGGTAGAGGCCATCAAAGCCGCGGGCATCGATCCCGGGGAGATTGGGCTTATCGGTCTGCGCTCCTTCTCCCGACAGCTCATGGAGTTCGGATTTTTCCATGCCGACCCCCACCCGGGAAACACCATTGTCATGGCAGACGGCCGGGTCAGCATTATCGACTTCGGGCTGATGAGTTACGTGGATGATGAAATGATGAAGGAACTTGCTAATCTTTGCCTTGGGTTTGCAGATCACGATTATGATCAGGTGATGGACGCTTTGAAAGAGATGGGTCTTCTGGACGAAAAAAAGATCCGGCTCAAGGAATTCAAAGCAGACCTGAAGGAAGTCAGTGAACCCTTTTATGGCCGCTCTCTTCCCACCATCTCTGTCAGAGAGGTCTATGAAAAAGTAATGCAGCTGGTGCTCAAGCACCGGGTCGCCATGCCAAGGAATCTGCTGCTGATTTTAAAGACCTTTGTTCAGAACGAAGCCATTGGTAAAAAACTGGGCAGCACGTCAAGTATTCTTCAAGTCGCCAGACCATATGCCGAAAAATTGATACGGCAGCGGTTTGAACCGGACCAACTCTTCAAACGATTCAATGCAGATGCACGTAAAATAGCAGGCCATCTTCACGCCATGCCGGCAAACGTCAGCAAACTCTTTGCCAATGCAGCAGACAACCGCTTTTCCATGGAGATTCGTCACACAACCTCCTCCAGGCTTCACCAATCCATGGAAAAGGGAATCAACCGGCTGATTGTGGGGATTATCATTGCTGCCTCTACCATTGCCGCTGCCCTGATTCTTAATTCTTCTCAGAAACTTTTCAACATCGATCTTGCGTTTGTCGGATTTCCAGAAATATCGCTAACCGGCCTTCTCGGCGTTACAGGATATGTCATAGCAACCTGTCTCGGGTTCTGGCTGATAATTTCAATCTTCCGCTCAGGACGCCTGTAAGACCGCCTCGATGGTGAAGGTTTGATAGGAAAGAAACCAGGGAATATGATCAACTACGCTTTCTTTTTACACTAAAAAGGGGAGACACAGATGCCAATGTCAAAGCAGAATCCCAGATATCGGCCAGACAATTACGATTGATTTGAAATTTGATTTAAGATTTGTTACATAGAGCCCATGGTTGATGTTGTTATCATAGGGGCAGGTCCTGCCGGAACAGCTGCTGCCT
>CAYWNB010000319.1:0-3448 GCA_964459195.1 uncultured Desulfobacula sp. | reverse complement strand
AAAAAAATCTGCTGGAAGTCAACAATATTGAAGTTGTCTATAACGACATAATTCAAGTCCTTCGTGGTGTTAGTCTTAACGTGCCC
This sequence comes from uncultured Desulfobacula sp., assembly GCA_964459195.1. GTDB lineage: Bacteria > Desulfobacterota > Desulfobacteria > Desulfobacterales > Desulfobacteraceae > NBML01. Next base: position 3,362 of record CAYWNB010000319.1, on the reverse strand, counting down.
AAGGGAAAGATTGTCGCTTTGCTTGGCACAAACGGTGCAGGCAAAACCACCACGTTAAGGGCCATCAGCGGTCTTTTAAAACCGGAGAATGGGGCCATCAAGGAAGGGTATATTAAATTTAATGAAACGGATACAACTCAGCTTTCAGGGACAGATATCGTCAAACTGGGTGCCGTCATGGTACCTGAAGGCAGAAGGATATTTAAACATCTGACAGTGAATGAAAATATTCTGGTAGGTTCCATTACCCGCAAGGACGGATCAAAAAAAATCCGAGAAGACAACGAACTGATGTACAAACACTTCCCGCGACTCTCCAAAGTGACCAACCGGATGGCGGGCTACAGCTCCGGAGGAGAACAGCAGATGATTGCCATTGCAAGGGCCTTGATGGCTGCTCCTGAAATGCTCATGCTGGATGAACCTTCCCTTGGTCTTGCCCCCATTCTTGTAAAAGAAATATTTGAAAACATAAAAAGAATCAACCGAGACCTTGACACCACCATCCTTGTGGTCGAACAGAATGCCAAGGTTGCCCTTGCCATTTCCGATTATGCATATATTATGGAGTCTGGTAAGATCGTTCTTGAGGGGCCCTCGGATGAACTGCAGAACAACCCGGATGTCAAAGAATTTTACATGGGCATCACCAAGGGCGGCGGCAGAAAATCCTTCAAGGATGTAAAATCTTACAAGAGGCGCAAACGGTGGATGTGATATCCACCTGGTGGATGTAATACACCTGCTGTAATGTAGACGGCTAATTTAGGAGTTCAAAATGAAGATACTGGTGGGTTATGATGGTGGAGAAGTTGGCAGGGTTGCATTATCCTTTGCAAGGGATATGGCAGGCATTCACAGTGCGTTTGTATATGTGGTCACCTCCATGGAAGGAGGAAGTTCTGAACGGCAGGCAGATATCATCAAGGCCGAGGAAGACCTTGGGTTTGCCAGGCAGCTCATGGAAAACTCGGGTATCGCCTGCGAGGCCCAGCAAAGCGTCCGGGGAATGTCCGCCGGCGAAGACCTGGTACTCTTTGCCAGGGAAAATGATATCGACCATATTTTTCTGGGCATCCGGAAAAAATCGCGTGCCCAGAAAGCCATTCTCGGCTCAACCGCACGATATGTGATTCTAAAAGCCCATTGCCCTGTCACAACCGTCAAGTTTGACGTTGCCGCCATTTTGTCCGAAGACCTTTTAAAGGACAGGCGCGTATTGGTGGTGGACGATGAACCCGATATCCTTGAAACCATTGAAGAACTCCTGGATATGTGCACCCTTGAGACAGCCAACTCCTTTGACACGGCTAAAAAGCTGATTGAAAACAATAAATATGATCTGGCCATCCTTGATATAATGGGGGTCAGCGGATATGATATTTTAGAACTTGCCAGGGAGAAACAAGTGCCCGCCCTCATGCTCACGGCCCATGCCCTGACGCCTGAGAACCTTAAGGAATCCATCCAGAAAGGAGCAGACTCCTATATCCCCAAGGATGAACTGGCAAACCTGACCGGCCATGCCGCAGACGTAATCCGGGCCAGGATAGAGGGCAAACAAGGCTATGGATCATGGTTCTCCAACCTGAAACCCTTCTTTGACAAATCCTTTGGCAAGGGCTGGCGGGATAAGGACCGATCTTTCTGGAACTCCTTTGATGACAAATACGGGGGATAATTTACGCAAAAAATATTCATCTGTTCTTATACATAGAAATATTATATAAAGCCCCATGCGCCAACTCAACTATAAAAAGGAACCAACCATGAAAAAGTATTTATCCATCATTATGTCTGTAGCGGCAGTTTTTTTTCTATCAAACCTTTCCCTTGCAAGTGATGTTGCAAGTGATGCCCCCCTTATCGGCATCTCAAAAATCGTTGCTCACCCGGCCCTGGATGCATTGGAAAAAGGCGTTCAGGATGGATTAAAACTAAGCTATCCCAATGCAAAATTCGATCTTCAGAACGCCAACGGAGAGATCTCCACGGCATCTTCAATCGCCCAGAAATTTAAGGCTGAAAAGGTCGACATTGCCGTTGGGATTGCCACACCAACAGCCCAGGCCCTGGTCAATACCGTTAAAGACAGTCCTGTCATCTATTGTGCCGTGACCGACCCTGTGGGAGCTGGCCTCATCGGATCCACAACAACAGGTGAAAAAAATATCACCGGCATATCCGATATGACCCCGGTAAGAGAGCAGATTGAGCTTCTAACCCGGATCAAAGAGATTAAAACCCTGGGACACATCTATTCGAGCAGTGAAGCCAATGCCGTCAGCCTTGCCGCAATCGCCCGCCAGGTCTGCAAGGACAAGGGCATTGAATTTGTCGAAACCACCATCACCAATTCCTCAGAAGTAAAACAGGCGGCTCAGGCCATTGCAGGAAGGGTGGACGGGATATACCTGAGCAATGACAACACCGTTTTCTCCGCACTGGGAGCTGTGACAAGTGTTGCCAGAAAACATAAGATCCCGATCATGTCGGCAGATCCAAGCTCGGCCCAAACCCATGAGATTTTAATCGCATGGGGATTTGATTATTATAAAATGGGAGTGGCAACGGGCAAACTGGTTGCAAGGGTTCTAAAAGGGGAAAAACCGGAAAACATCCCAACTGTTTTCATGACCGATCCTGGGGATGTGGACCTTCTGATTAACCTGGATCAGGCAAAATTTCTGGGGCTCACCATTCCCGATGATATCATAGCCAAAGCAAACACCATCATTAAAGATGGAAAGGTAACACACAATTGAAACATGTTCCAGTGAGCTTGCAGCACCCATCAAAGGCTATACTTAAATGATTGAAGGAATTTTTGTTGAGGGCCTGATCTATTCGATCATGGCCCTTGGCGTTTTTTTTACATTCAGGGTACTTGATTTCCCCGACCTGACCGTTGACGGATCTTTTCCCATGGGGGCCGTTATCATGGCCATGTCCATAAAAAGCGGCATCAGTCTGCCCGTCGGCCTCCTACTCTCCCTGACCGGTGGCATCCTGGCCGGTTTTGTCACGGCTGCCATCCACAATTACCTGAAGGTTCCCCATCTGCTGGCTGGTATTCTGACCATGACTATGCTTTATTCCATCAATATCAGGATCCTCGGTGGCAGGGCCAACCTTCCCCTGCTCAGGGTGGAAACCGTTATGACAAAGGTATCAAACCTGACCCACCGCTTCATCCCAGAAGAAATTGCATACCTCTTGTTTTTCCTGGCTGTGGTGCTGATCATAAAATTGATGATGGATATATTTTTTCACACCGATATGGGCCTTGTCTTTGGCGCCCTTGGAAACAATCAGCAGATGGTGGTCACCCAGGGGATAAATCCGGCAACCATGAAATTGAT
>CAYWNB010000318.1:0-3451 GCA_964459195.1 uncultured Desulfobacula sp. | reverse complement strand
GGTCTTGCCGGAACCGGGCCCGGCCAGAACCAGTATATTTTTTTCAGGCGGGGCTGCAACAATGGCTTCCTGGGTATGATTCTTAAGGGACTGGATGATCTCTTTATACGCTTCAGCGGTCATGGCTGTTTTAATAAGCGTTTTCTCTTTCGGGAAATGTTGTTGGATAAAGATATCATAGGAAGATGAAAAATAATCACTGACAAACCCCAGAGCGGTTTTGATTTTTTCAAGGCCCAGGCGTGCATATTTTTCCATCACATGAACCTGCACATTTTTCTGATCATAATGATGGGACAGGGGCTCATAATCGCCTTTGGTATATTGTCTTTTCAAGCTTTCCGGAAGCATGGTCAGAGTCATTGCCTGCCGAAACACCCCCAGGCCGTTCTGCAGGGTAATCACCTTCATGTCATGCATGAACAAAAGGCTGCGTTCAATCAAAATCTTGTGATCCCCCCGATATCCTGAAAGAAAAACATCAGACTGCATCTCCTTGGTGATATGGGAAAGAAAAAACTCTGACATCACCTCAGCCTGCCCCTGCCGCAATTGCCTGGGCAAGGCTGAAATGATGGCGTTAAGGCAGAGTCTTGCACAATTGTGACGCAACTCCATTCTTTTTTTAATCTTCTGCCAGGGAAATTTCACATAAATCATCTGCTGCTCCGTCCCTTTTCTCCCGGCTATTTTCAAACTCTTTCCCTGACTTTCTCCCTTATCGTTGGCGATGGCCTGTAATATTTTGCCTACAATATCGGAATTAACCGGATCAAAGCCTTTGTCTTTCAAACGCTGGGACATAAGCCTGAGATTTATGACATCGGCTGTGTCCGGCGACATCCACGCGTCCGGGGAGAGTTCCTCCATAATCTCAAGCATCTGTGTTTCAATCTTTAGAAAAGACTCCAGCAGCTTAGGTGAGTTTCCCTTTCCTTTGGGCCTGACAAAGGCAGTCATGATAATGCCTTCCTTGATCAGTCCGACCTCTGCCATCTGGGATAAAAGCCCGATAACAAACTTTGAATCCAAATATTTTTCCGGCAGATTTTCGATCTTCCCTAAATTGGCGCAGATAAGGTCTGCAGATAATAGTGAATCCTTATCCGCATTGAACAGGGTAAGCAGAATCGTCCTGAACACCACTGTCATCATATTAGAAAGGTTCAGCGCGGCAATCTTTTTGTCAGCCTCTCGCATATCCCGAACAAGGGGTTTGCCTTTAAAAAAGAGCGTCTGGTTAAAAGAACGCTTTAAAAACCCTTTTCGCTCAAGCCAACTGACGCCGGTTTTTGCCCGGCCATCATTATCGGAAAAGTTAGAATATCCGATCAGGCGCATGATTTCACCTGGAGTGATAACAATCTCCGGGGCTTTGGCCCCCCTTTTTTTCAAAACGCCCAGGATTTTTTTTATGTCCTTTAAGCTAAGTTTTGAATAGGCATTTAATGAGAATTGATCTTCAATGTCTTCTTGTTCGTATAAAAGAATGCAGTCTGCAGGGGCTGTATCCCTTCCGGCCCGGCCAGCTTCCTGCAGGTAATTTTCAAGAGACCCCGGAATGTCAGCATGAATGACCAGACGAATATCCTTTTTATCGATGCCCATACCAAATGCATTTGTCGCACAGATTACAGGGATTTTCCCCGCTACAAAATCATCCTGGATATTTCGTTTATCCGGCTCACTTCTTCCGGCATGGAATGCCTGGGAGGCAATTCCTTTTTCATTCAAAAACCCACTAAGTTCTTCTGTTTTTTTCCTGCTGGCACAATATACAATAGCCCCGCTGTCGCCGCCAGAAACACTTTCTTTAAGACAATTAAAAATCACATCATTTTTTTCAGCGTTTGATACCGGCCATACCTGGAAACTGAGATTTTCCCTTTGAACCCCACTAATAAAAGAAACCAGATCAAGCTCAAGTTTTTCATTAAAGTGGCTGCAAATTTCTTCAATCACATCTTTTTTTGCGGTTGCCGTAAATGCACCGATAAGGGGAAGACTCGCAGCCCCCCTGCTCTGCTCTAAAATAAACTCGGCAACATTCAGATAATCCGGTCTGAAATCATGCCCCCATTTGGAAAGACAGTGGGCCTCATCAAAGATCCAGCATCCCACATCTCTTGAGCCGATCAGTTCTGCCACACTGAAATTGCGCAATTGCTCGGGAGAAATATATAAGACACCGATATCCCCCAGCCTTACTTTTTCCATGACATCCCCCCGTTCGGGAAGCGTAAGACTACCGTTTATAGCACTGGCCGACTCCATACCGGTGGTCTTGTTTAAATTATCCACCTGATCTTTCATCAAGGCTTTGAGCGGTGATATCACGACGGTGAGTTCACCGGTCCTATGATACCGGTGAAGAGCGGGGATCTGGTAGCAGATCGATTTTCCTCCACCCGTGGGCAAAATGCCCAGCAGGGAATTACCGCCAAGGTTTGAATCGATAATTTCTTTTTGGAGTTTCCGGCCGTCCGGCAGCTTGCGATACGCGTCAAACCCAAAGTATTTCTTTAAGAGTTTTTCAGAATCATTGGTCGACCTGCAATACTCGCAATCCTTGCTTCCGCAGGCATACCGAAGCGTAGCAATAATGGTGGAGATCTCCGGGAACTCGTGTTTCACCCAGGGAGGAATGACGGAATTACCACCGGACACTCTAAGCCAGGACAAGGCATAGGCAAGAACAGGTCTTTTTTGAGGATGATCGCAGAACTTGTCCCAGATCTTTTCAAAGGCCGTTGAACATATTTCCCCCCGGCACACCTCCATAAATATCTGTTTGGCCCTATCCTTGTCCGGAACAGATTGGGACAAAGAATGAAACAGGTCAAAAATACCAGCCATCTCCAATTTTCGGTCACTTGAAGAAAACGGCTCAAAAGCAAAGGCATAAAATGAAATCAACCCGGGGTCATTCTGATTTAATACCGAAAATGCCGCAACCTGATCTTCAAACACTTCCCAGGTCAGTTTAGAGTCTGCAACCGGGTTATTTTTACTGTTCTTGATCAGCTTGTAGTTTTTTATCAGCTTGTGATAAGGGTTTTCTGGAAATGCGAGGGGTGACAGATAAAGCGTATCAATAACCGGTAGATGCAAAATTTGCGCATCCGGTAAAACTTCTTTTACAAGGGCAAGGTCATGGTTGATAATATTGTGACCTAATATATAGTCAGCACCCAATGAAAAGTCCGACAATTCCTTTAACGCAGCCTTGCTATCCTTTATATCTTTTTTTTCAAATGTATTACCGTTAAAAACGGCACCGACATGAAAGATATCCCCATTAGGAACGGCTTCAAAATCAATAATAAGGACATGTTTGAATTTCATAAGAATCCGGTTGCCCATATCCTCAACCGGGTTGACTTCCTCGCTCAAAAGGTCTGTATTCAAGATGGGGTCTGCCTTTTATGTTTTTTATTCATATTTATGTAAC
>CAYWNB010000317.1:1284-3495 GCA_964459195.1 uncultured Desulfobacula sp. | reverse complement strand
ACCCATGCCCCCTTTGGGTCCAATATAGAAGGGGTGAGAACCGCCTCCCACACCTGGCTGGGAAAGGATACCCGGGAATTGACCCATGCCGAGGCTGCCCTTTTGGCAGTCCTTCCCCAGGCCCCCAGCCGATACCGGCCGGACCGGCATCCAGACCGGGCAAGAATTGCCAGGGATAAAGTTTTGGACCGGCTGGCAAGGTTCAGGGTCTGGTCTGACGAGACGGTTACCGCTGCCAAGCAGGAACCGGTTGTGGCCTTTCGGTTCCATTCCCCCATGGTAGCCCCCCTGGCATCCCGAAGGCTTCGGTCTGAATCGACCGGGGTGAGCCTGATCCCCAGCTGTCTGGACTATGATTTCCAGGTCCATGCGGCAGAGATCCTGGGATCCTATGTGGCCACTCTTCCGAAAGACCAATCCGGGGCCGTTCTTGCGGTCAACCACCGGACACTGGAAGTGATTGCTTATGTGGGATCAGGGGATTTTTTAAGTCAACGAAGAAAAGGCCATGTGGATATGGTACAGGCCCTGCGATCGCCCGGGTCTGCCCTGAAACCCTTTCTTTACGGGCTGGCCATTGACGAGGGAATTATCCATTCCCATTCCCTGGTGCTGGATACCCCCAGGTTTGGTAAAGCCTATGAGCCGGGAAATTTTTCAAGAGGCTTTGCAGGGCCTGTTAGTGTTACAATGGCCTTGAGAAATTCTTTGAATATCCCGGCTGTACAGGTATTGGAAGCCTATGGCCCCCAGCGCTTCCATGACCGCTTGAAAAATGCCGGGGCCAGGCTGAAACTTCCGGGCCGTCCCAATTTGAGTATGATTCTGGGGGGTATGGGTACGGATCTGGAATCTTTGGTTACCCTGTATACCGCCCTTGCCAGACAAGGCCAGGCGGGCAGCCTTCGGCTCAAACAGTCAGATCCTGTTCGGGAAAGGTATCTCATGAGCCCCGGGGCAGCCTATATAACCCGGCAGATGTTGTCCCGGCCCTTGCCCGGCCGGGAAGGGATCAACCGGCTGTCGGCGGGTTTGCCCGTGGCCTGGAAAACCGGTACCAGCTATGGGTTCAGGGATGCCTGGGCCCTGGGGATCATGGGCGATTTTATTGTCGGCGTTTGGGTGGGGCGTCCCGACGGTTCCCCCTCCCCTGGCCAGTACGGGGCCGTAACAGCCGTCCCCCTCCTGGAACAGGTGTTGGAAAGTTTGCCCTTGTCTGGAAAAGGATCCGGCACTGGGGAAGAAAGAATGCCGGACACGGTTGTTCAGCAAACCATTTGCTGGCCGTCGGGTTTGGCAGAGGAGCAGCAGATGTCTGGTTCCTGCATGGTGCGCCACAGGGCATGGATACTCAACCACCAGATTCCTCCCACCTTGACAGCAAACCGTTTTTGGGGGGTAACTTCGAGAAATTCATCCCCGGGGCATGCATCCGCTGGGTATTCGTCCTCGGGATTTTTATCCCCGGAATATTCATCCCTGGTGCAGACATTTTGGGTGGATATTTATGGAAACCGGGCCGGTCCTTTGTGCGGGGGGATAAAAAAAATATCCATTGCCCTGTGGCCCCGGGGCGCAGAGCCCTGGCTTCCGGCAAAATGGCGGCGAAATCGTCTGATTCCCCCGGTATCCGACAGATGTCCAGATTTTGCTTCCCCGGCAAGCCGGCTTCAGATTATTTCTGTTTCCAATGACAGCCTGCTGACATGCCCACCGGGACAGAAAAGGGTGCCCCTGATCCCCCTGGAGACCCTGGGGGGCCAGGGGCGGCTATACTGGTTTTTAAATCGCCAGCCCTTGGATGGAAATCGGGATAAAAATAATCATACCAATCTGGCAACCATGGTATTGCCGGCCCCGGGCACCTACCAGCTGGCGGTGATGGATGAATTGGGCAATGGCGATATGGTTAATTTTAAAGTGGTTGCGTCCCGGGCGGGCTTATAAAACTCCTCGGATATCCCCTTGGCAGCAAAAGGGGGGGGGCAAAATATTGTGTCAATCAGAAATGTACGGTTTGAGGCGTAAAGCCCGCAGAGCCTTGCCCAGATTACCATTGTCAAGGTTTATCAAAATGCTGCCAATCTTTTAAACTGTTCCAATCCCCTCCCCAAGACCACCCTTTTTTTTTCAGGTAGATGGTTACTTTGGAGTTATCTGTCAGGGTTCCAGGCGATTGGGGGTTATACACAGCACCTTCCGGACTGGTTT
>CAYWNB010000317.1:0-1184 GCA_964459195.1 uncultured Desulfobacula sp. | reverse complement strand
TTTTCAAAACCAAGGCCTTCGCTGGCCACCATTTTAACACCGTGGATAAACAGCAGCAGGATTAAAATCAACAGGTAACTTCCCACCACAGGCTTTGGAATGGCCAGGATGAGTGCGGTAATCTTTGGAAAAAAGGCCAGCATGGTCATGATGATTCCGCAAATAATTCCCACCCGCCTGGCTGCCACTCCTGTCATATCCACCACGGAAATACTGGTGGAATAGGTGGTATTGGGCAGGGTGCCCAGGATTCCGGAAAGAAGATTGCCCAAGCCGTCTGCATAGAGTGCGCCCTGGACACTCCGATAGTCAATGGGTTTGGATTTTCTATGGGAGATTTGCTGCACGGCAATGGCATCTCCATAGGTTTCTATGGCACCCACAATGGTGACAATGATAAAGGCCGGTAGTAAGACCCAGAAATGGGAGCTGAAACTTAAGTCAAATCCTGACCATTCAAGTGTGGGTAAACCGATCCATGGGGATTGTGCCACAGAGGAAAGGTCCAGATTCCCAAAGCAATAACTGACAATAGACCCCAGTATGATACCGATGATGGGTGCCCAGAGGCGCAGGCTTCTAACGCCGAAAAAAGTTAATCCCAGAATTCCGGCCAGGGTAACCAATGCAACCAAAGGGTCCTCATACCCGGCATCCCCCAAGGCCTGCACAGGAAAATGGCTGAACACAATGGGCATGACTGTCACGGCAATGAGCATTATGGTTGCCCCCCCCACAAGGGGGGTAACCAGTCGCCTGAGCAGCCCCAGGTGATTGGCAAAGATAAACTGGATCAGGGATGAGGCAATGATCAAGGTCATGAGCAATGACATTCCGCCGGATTCAAGGGCAGAAATTCCCACGGCAATAAATGCCCCTGAGGTTCCCATTAAGAGAATATAGCCGGAGCCGAAACGCCAGACTTTTTTGGCCTGGAGAATGGTGGTGATACCGCTGATCACCAAGGCATAAAAGATAACACCAGCTTCCATGGATGCGGGCATGGCGGCACCCCGCAGGACAATGGCAGGTGTTAAAATAATTCCAGCTACAGAGAGCAGAACAGTCTGAAGAGCCAAAAGGCTTGATAAGCCCCATGGGGGAGATTCATCAACATCAAATTTAAGCGGGTTATTTCCTGGGCTGCTGGTTTGAGATTCCATGGCTGATATCCGTATGGTTAT
>CAYWNB010000316.1:0-3497 GCA_964459195.1 uncultured Desulfobacula sp. | reverse complement strand
TAAACCTTGAACAAGTATCATAAGCTACAGATTCTGTCAAACACTGTTTTATTCCGGCCGGGGATAATGCACAAGATCTATCTAAAAAATACGGCCTTTGATTCAGAGCGTCAGCATTTTAAGGATAAGGGGAACCGCCAAGGGTATCCGTTGACTTAACACTAAAATATTTCATATCATTTCCATAAAATGGATCATACATCTTCTGTATAGGTTAAAGTATCATTTTATGATATATTTTCACCCGAAATCACTCTAAAGCGTATCAGGAGATATAGATGACAAAAAAAATCGGAATTGTAACCGGAGGCGGAGACTGCCCCGGCCTGAATGCAGTCATTCGGGCCATTGTAAAATCCGGCGCCCTTAACGGCTGGGAGTGTTTCGGAATCCATGGCGGGTTTGACGGACTGCTCACACCGGTCCAGGTAATGCCCCTGGCAACCAAAGATATGGACGGTCTGCTCATCCGGGGTGGCACCATATTGGGCACGGCCAACAGCGGCCAATTTTCAGCAAAAACAGGACATGGTGAACCAAGACTGGTTCCCCAAAAAATCTTAAACCAGGCCAAAACCAATTTTGAAGCCCTGGGCCTTTCTGCCCTTGTGGCCATTGGCGGCGACGGCACCCTTACCATTGCCCAGCAGATGTTTGAGATGGGGTTTCCGGTTGTGGGGGTTCCCAAGACCATTGACAATGATCTGGATGCCACCCAGATGACCTTTGGCTTCGATACTGCCGTGGCCTGTGCTGTGGATGCCCTGGATCGCCTTCACAGCACAGCCCAGAGCCATAATCGGGTTATGGTCCTGGAGGTCATGGGTCGGTATGCCGGATGGATTGCGGCCTATGCCGGGTTGGCAGGAGGGGCAGATGTAATTTTGATTCCTGAGATCCAATTTAACCATGATGCGATTCAAAGAAAAATCCAGGCAAGGGAAGCCGAAGGAAAACATTTCACCATTGTCATCGTGGCAGAGGGAGCAACCCTTGAGGGCCAGGGGTTTGTCTCATCAAACAAAACCGGAACGGACAGGGAAGCCCGCCTGGGGGGGATCGGACACTTGGTTACCATGGAGATCGAAAACCGATCCAAAAAAGAAACCCGGTGTGTGGTGTTGGGCCATCTGCAGCGGGGAGGCCAGCCCACACAATGGGACAGACAATTGTGCACCCGGTTTGGTGTTCACGCATTCCAAATGATTGCCCGAGAACAATTCGGGTTTATGGTGGCGTTAAAAGAAAATGGAATGATGGGGCCGGTCACCCTCAAGGATGCCATCAATAAAATACGCAGGGTGGATCCTGGGGGGGAGCTGGTGATGACAGCCAGGGCTCTGGGAATTAGTTTTGGGGACTAACTGGCTTCTCTCTAAATTTTATACAATAATTGGATATAAAATTGATGATTTTATTGACACTGACAAATTTTACCTATAATTTGTCCTTTGTTGATTCTTAGAATAATGGCTGGCAGATTTTGGCATTAAAAATGGTAAAAAAAAGGGGTATGACAATCGCATGTTATTAAAAATAAATCCCGATAACCCCCAAGAACGTCAAATACAGCGGGTGGTAGATATTTTACGTAAAGGCGGTATTGTGGCCTACCCCACGGACACCTATTATGGCATCGGATGCGATATCATGAACAAAAAGGCCATTGAAAAGATATATGCCATTAAACAAAGGGACAAAAACAAGCCTTTCAGCTTTATCTGTCCGGACCTCAAAGACATATCCACCTATGCTAAAATCTCAAATTTTGCCTATCGGAATATGAAACGACTATTGCCAGGCCCCTATACCTTTGTGCTGTCCGGCTCCAGAATGGTACCTAAAATTATGCTGACCAAACGAAAAACAGCGGGTATTAGGGTGCCGAATAATCAGATTTCCCTGGCCCTTGCCAAGGAGCTGGGCAATCCCATCATCTCCACTTCTGCCACAGATCCAAATGGAAATATATTTGAAGACCCTTCTCTTCTCCACGACTACTTTGAAAACAGACTTGAAGCGGTTATCGACGGGGGGCCTGTCCCGAATGCCCCGTCATCGGTGATCTCCTTAATTGACGACATACCTGAAATTATCCGATATGGCGCCGGAGATGTTGATATCTTTGAGTAGGGTATCGGCCAGTTTTCGGATAAAGGTCATCTTGTCCTCTTTGGGATAAACCGGCACCGGCTTTCCCTCAATCTGGGCCAATTCTCCGGCCCACTGAACCGCATCATCCAAATTTCCCAGGCGATCAACCAATTTGAGTGCGAGCGCTTTTTGTCCGGTATAAACTCGGCCGTCTGCCAGTTTTGCCATATTGGCAATGTCCATATTTCTTGCCTTGGCCGCATCAGAGACAAACTGAAGGTGAAGTTCATCCACCAGCTGCTGAAAAATCTGTTTTTCGTTCTCCTTGAGTTCCCGTAAGGGAGATCCCATGTCCTTGAATTCCCCGCTTTTAATCACCACAGGGGAGATGCCGATCTTTTTGGCAATTTCCATGAGATTGGCATATTCCATGATCACACCGATACTGCCGGTAATGGTTCCGGGATTTGCAACAATCCCCTGGGTAGCGGCCGCTACATAATACCCGCCGGAAGCTGCCACCGACCCCATGGAAGTGATCACCTTTTTTTGGGTTCGGGTTTTGATAAGCTCCCGGTAGATTTCCTGGGAAGGACCTATCCCCCCTCCGGGGCTGTCGATTCTGATAACAATGGCTTTGATATCATCATTATCTCGAAAGGTCTTGATATCCTCAATGATTTTTTTGGATGACATGATGGGACCGACCACTTCCACAATACCGATATTTCCCTTTTTATCGCCCAGAGAGTCTGAAAACCCGGTATCCATTATTTTTGAACTGACATGAACCAGCCCGACAAACCCCAGAAAAACCAGGGTCAAACAAGCGGACATAATGGTGAGAAAAAATAAAAACGGATGTCGTCGTGAAAACATAGTTAAATATCCTGTATAGAGTTAAAGAATCCCTTTACGGAAAACCGGTTCAAAAAAACTGATAAAAAATTGTGGTAAAATATTCTGTTAAAATAAAAAAAAGGGCCGGGTAAAACACTCTTTACCCGGCCCCGTTACGATATTGAAAATGCAAACACTTACATGCTGCGTTATTCTTCGTCTTTTTCCTCGGTGTCAGCAACTTCCTGGGTTTTATTGGCTTCAAGCTGCTCCTGGATGTTGTTCCTGAGGAGTTCACCAAAAGATGAGGTCGCAGGTTTCATATTCTTTGCAAAGTCTTCAAGATACTTATCATCATCATCTTCTTCAAGGCGTTTGATGGAAAGCCCGATCCGTCTTTCATCGGAATTAATATTCATTACCTTGGCTGTGATTGTATCTCCAATCTGGTAATGCTCTTTCGGACTTTTGATGTTTTCTTTGCTGATTTCAGAAACATGAACAAGGCCTTCAATCCCTTCTTCCAATTCTACAAATACACCGAAGTCGGTCAGGTTGGTTAT
>CAYWNB010000315.1:0-3497 GCA_964459195.1 uncultured Desulfobacula sp. | reverse complement strand
CCATCACGGGGCAGGTCGGAGGAATTCTTAAGGACATTATGAGTTAATACATTTTTTCAATGGTTTCCATGGCCAGATCATAGACCTTTTCATTGAACCGGGATTTAAGGGCAAAGGCCAGTATTTCCTTTGAAAACAAGATTTCTTTTTCTGCCAGGACCCCAAGTGAAGCCAGTGCCCAGTCCGGACGTTTGATTTTTAATTCCTTGAAATCAATCTCTATCACCCGGGCAGGCGTTTCGGGAATGGCCACGCTTTTTTCCTTGAGCACAACCGTTCCAGGTGCAAGGGTTTTGAATATTTTTTGCCGTCGTTGTACCCCTTCATCGCTCAGGGCCATGATCGCGGTGGGAGATTCGATTCCTGTGTACCCGATTTTTTCCGGGGACAAAAGAATCTCGGAAACCGATTGGCCCCGGAGGACGGTGATATTGTAGTCATTTTTGATGGATACGTTCATGCCGGATGCGATGCCGGCATAACAGACAATATCCCCGGCCGTGACAATGCGCATGCCGGCACTTCCTAATATGACCACTTCCTGACGCCGGGGGTCCACAAGATTAAATGATCGCTCAATGGTCAGGGCTTCTGGGAAGCGGGTCTTTTCTCCGGCCAGTTTTCGGTAGAGCTCTCCGTATTCAGGCCGCTGGTTTCCTTCAACCACGCCGCCTTCAACAGGCTGATTGGTTATCATTTCGTCAATGACCTTGGGGGTCAGGTTGTTGCGCTTGGTGTAGCGACCGGTGCACATCCCCAGGGTCTCCACAACGGAAAATCCCTTGTGACGGATGGCCTTTGCCAGTTCATCGGGAAGGGCTGGATCATGGCCGGAACATTTGGATACATAGGAGGCACCGGCACTTTTGGCGATGCTGCAGATATTAATGGGGATCTCTGCCTGGTTGAGAAATTCAGACCCCACCACGGCATCGCTGGGAGTGGTGGCGGAATACTGGCCACCGGTCATGCCGAAATTGAAGTTATTGAGGATGATCAGGGTGAGGTCCAGGTTTTTTCGGCAGGCAGCCAGCACATGGGCACCGCCGATGCCAAGTCCCCCGTCTCCCATGGTGACGATGACCGTAAGCGTCGGGTCGGCAAGTTTCAGGCCGGCCGCATAGGTCAGGGCCCTTCCATGGACGCCGTGGAGGGCATGGACATTGAAAAAGGTGTCAAAGAGACCGGAACAGCCAATGTCGGTAACAATAACGGTTTTGTCGGCCTTAAGGCCCATGTCGATCAGGGTTTTGTCCAACCCTTTGGTGATTCTTTCATGGGTACACCCGGGGCAGAAAACCAGGGGGCGGCTTTTATTTAAAAAACTATCCATTTTTAATGACCTCCATAATCTTGGCCGGTGGGATCATTACCCCGTCCATCTGGCCATAAAAATCAACGTGTTTACCACCAAGAATCCGTCTGATGTCATTGACATATTGTCCCAGGTTCATTTCAATCACCACCACCCGTTTAAAATTGGCGGCTGCCTTAAGTATCGCTTGTTCCGGTACCGGGTACAGGGTCTTTAAAGACAGGGTGGAGATGGGATGTCCTTTTTGGGCAAGTGTTTTGGCGGCATCTTCAACGGCCCGGGAGGTGATGCCGTAGCTGATGACCAGGGTGTCGGTATCCGGAAGGACATTTTCTTCATACAGGGAAATACGTTCCCGGGCCGCATGGAGTTTGGTTCTCAACCTCTGTTGGTTGGCCGCGATGACCTTGGGATCAATGGTGATAAACCCGTCCGGCCCATGGGTGGAGGAAGTCTGGCGTACCAGGGTTGTGCCGCCAATGGGAAGAAAGGGCGGTGCCTTGTCAGGATCTGCTTCAAATGGGAGATACTGGTCTCCCCCATATAGGGTACGTTCGACCAGGGGGGGCAGGGGGACAGAAGTTAGGTCAAAGCTTTCCTTGGTCATGCCGATTTCCTTGTTGGAGGCGATGAATACCGGGCAGCGAAATTCCTCTGCATAATTAAAGGCTTGGATGGTCAGGACATAGCAGTCCAGAGCATCCCTGGGAGCCAGAACAATGACGGGCACCCCCGAGGTGGACCCCCATCTTAAAAATTGGATGTCGGAATCTGCCCCCCTTGTGGCAGATCCGGTGGAAGGTCCCAATCGTTGAACATCAGCAATGACCATGGGGATTTCACTTCCTATGGCAAAGGAAATCTGCTCTGAATAGAGGCTGATGCCAGGGCCCGAGGTGGCGGTCAATACTTTTTTCCCGGCCATGGCAGCGCCGATGCAATACCCCATGGAGGCAATTTCGTCTTCTCCCTGGATGCAGATTCCCCCGGTGGGCGGCAGCATTTTAAGCATATTGTTGAATATGGTGGTGGCGGGTGTGATGGGGTAACCGGCAAAGAAATTACACCCTGCTGCCATGGCCCCCCTGGCAACAGCTTCATTGCCTTCCATAAATGATAAAGCCATTTTTATTCTCCTTGAGTTTGTCTCTTTTTTATTTCGGGCGTTTAATCTGATTAAAAATCTGATTAAATTTTTTATCTTATTATCGTCTGTCCCCTTGGTTGTCAAGCAATTAATGAATGAAATTCAGTCATATAACTCTTTTGTATGCGTTTTTTTATTAACATTTTAATTGATTTTGTAAAAGTCTTGGTATAACTTACGGCCCCATGGGAACTAAAAAGAAAAAAACCAAGGAAGATTTCACCAATGAAGCCTATATGGGCATCCGGCGTATGTTTTTCCTCAACGAGATCATTCCGGGTCAGAAAATTTCCTATGGAGATCTAGCCCAGCGTTTGAAAATGAGCACCACGCCGATTATTCAGGCCTTGAAACGGCTGGAATTCCAGGGGCTGGTCCGCCATGAACCCAACCGGGGATATTATACGGAAAACATCAGTCTGAAAGAGATTACGGAAATTTATGAGTTCCGAGAGCTTATAGAGGTCTCTTTGCTTCCTAAAACCATTGCAGCGATCACCCAAAAGGGGATGAAAACCTTGAAAAAAGCCCTGGACAACCATCTGGATGCGGTGAGGGATATTTTTCTCAAGGACCGGCTTTTAAAGGATATGGAATTTCATCTGACCTTGGCAACATTATCCGGGAGCCAACTCCAGATCAATACCTTAAAATCTCTGTTTGATCTCTTGTATTTGAAATACCGGGGCAATATTTTATTTGTCACCCCCATGGAAACCGTGGATGCCGAGCATATTCAATTGTACGAAGATATTGATGTTGGCAATCTTAAACAGGCACAAAAGGTTTTGGGTCAGCATATTTCAAATGTTAAAAAACATGCTATCCTCAGTATAGAACGAATGAACCGGGAAAAAAACAGTAAATTCATTTGACCTGGATTTTCCCGGGAGCCTCTCCCTGGGATATCCGATAATTATTATTAGGGTAAAATTACCATGAAGCGAGATGATATCTTGAAAGTTTCAAACTAGTCCAGCTCAAGCCATTCAAACCAGATGGGGTGATTTTTTTTGTACCAGGTGAGTATGGTGC
>CAYWNB010000314.1:1876-3504 GCA_964459195.1 uncultured Desulfobacula sp. | reverse complement strand
GTCAGCCCGGGGCTGAGGTCTAAAATTGTGGGATCTGTTTTAGATAAGGGGCTGGCCGGGTGGGTTCGTGCTCATGGCAGGGTAGGGATAATCGAGGATACAAAAAGTGATCCCCGGTGGCTGTCCCTGCCAGAAGAGCCGTATAAGGTCAGATCTGCCCTGGCAGTCCCCATTGTTAAACAGAACCTCCTGTTTGGTATTGTGACCCTGATGCACCCGCTTGCCCATCATTTTAACCAGGAAGCGATCGAGGTTGTGAAGATTGCAGCAAGTCATATGGCCCTGGCCATTGAAAGCGCACAGATGTATATCAAATTAGATGAGTTGAACCGCCTTCGTGAACGAGCCATGGAAAGGGATCTTAAGCTGGCAAGGGCGGTACAGGAAAGTTTTTTGCCAGCCCGGGTTCCTATGATAGAAGGGTTTTGCTTTGCCGCCAGGAACCGGCCTGCCCTTGAAGTCGGGGGGGATTTTTATCAATTTTTCAAGCTGCCGAAAAATAGGCTTGGGGTCGTGATTGGGGATGTGTCGGGTAAGGGGATTGCGGCATCTCTTTTTATGGCAAGGCTCAGCAGCGACCTTCAGTATTACGCTTCCCTTTACAAAGACCCTGGAAAGCTTTTTTCAAAAATAAACAAGCAACTTTGTGACCGGGCAAAACAGGGAATGTTTGTCACCCTGGTTTATATGTTGCTGGATATTGAAACAGGACAGATTTGTTTTTCCAATGCCGGGCACCTTTCACCGGTTTATGTGGATGAACAAGGCGTTCAGACGATTGGTAGTCAGAAGGCCAAGGGGCCGCCTTTGGGGATATTGCCCGAAGCTGAATATGGGCAGGACCGGTTCCTGTTAAAAAGGGGGGGGATGATTCTGATCTATACGGACGGCATCATTGAAGCAAAGAATCTGGATCAAAAATTTTATGGTGCCAGTCGTCTGGAGAGGGTGGTGGCAGCCTGTCCGACCGATCCTATCATGCTTGTCCAGAAGATTGTCGATTCAGTGGACGAATTTTCCAAGGAGCGGGACCAAAGTGATGATTTGACATTGGTCTGTTTTAAAAGAGAAGCATCTGGGCCACGGTCTCTTTGATTTTACCCAACCTGCCGGTTCTTTGTCGAAATTTCATTTCAACCGTTGCCATTCCTTTGTAAAAAGGGGTTCGGTCAAAGGGGATATAGGGGGTTTCGTTAAATTTACCGGCAGGGCATCCCGGCCCTTTAAATGGGGCTGACCCTGGCTTGTGAAGTTCATGGGGAAGGCCGTGGAGTCGGCATATCATGGGGCGATATCCATAGACCAGGCAGCGGCCATCCTGGTTGAGGGGGCACATGAGCTTCAGGGATGCTGGCATCTCCCCGTTTGGAAAGGTTTTATGGTAATAGATCATGGCTTTTGTCCGGGCCTCTTTTTTTATGTTTGGGGTTAGTTGTTCAAACCCGTGGATCAGAAATGTTTTTTCGACAAAGGTGTGATGGAAAAACAGGGATTTGCAACAATTGTCCTCACATCCCTCACATTGAAAACCGTATTGGGAGGCTGTCATCTCCCATGCCCTGTCCATGGTGGCGTAAATATCAGCGAGCTGTCGGAATAATTTGTTTGTCATGGGTTAGATCAATTGT
>CAYWNB010000314.1:0-1776 GCA_964459195.1 uncultured Desulfobacula sp. | reverse complement strand
CGGTCTGTCATGCTGGCAATTAGATCACAAACAGATCGTTTCAAGGCATTTTTTTGTGCATCCCAGGGGGCCATTTCCATTTTTTCCAGTTCTATTTGCATCAGATCCGGGTGTTCGATAAAATAATGATAAAGGCCCATAATAACTTTTTTGGCCTTTAAAAATTCATTGTGAACCACAGGGGAACGATAGACCCTGTCATAGAGAAATTTTCGTAAAATGGTCATGGCATGAAAGGCATCTTCTCCCATATCCAAGACAAATTTACCTTTATGGGGGCCGGAGTTGTAAACCAGGTATCCTATCATGTTGCTGGCTCTGGCTGAATGGGTTTTTCCCAGTTTTTTAAGACAAATATCGGGGACTTCCGACTTGGAGATGACTTTCGCTCTGAGGGCGTCATCCAGATCATGGTTGAGGTAGGCAATGATGTCCGCCACTCGTACGATTCTTCCCTCAACAGTGATGGCGGTTTGACCTGGTGTGGCAGGGAGGATGTTGCCAAAGCCCTTTGAATGCTTGAGAATTCCATCCCGGACCTGTTTGGTGAGATTCAGGCCTTCACCTTTATTTTCAAGCACGTCCACCACCCGCAGACTCTGGTATGCGTGGGAAAAATGGGGGGAATGGACTTCGATCAAGGCGGTCTCTCCACCATGACCAAAGGGGGTGTGGCCCAGATCATGGCCCAGGGCTATGGCTTCGGCAAGATCTTCGTTTACCGCAAAGGCCCTGGCAATATTTCTGGCAATTTCTGACACCTCAAGGGTATGGGTGAGACGGGTCCTATAGTGATCACCTAAGGGGGACAGGAATACCTGGGTTTTATATTTCAGGCGCCTGAATGAATTGGAATAGACAATCCTGTCCCGATCTATTTGAAAAGGGGTCCGAATGTTACAGGTATTTGTTTCCTCGTTTCTTCTGGTGGTCTGGGTACTGGGTGTCCCATATTCAGAAAGAAAACTTTGTTCCCTATGTTGAAATATTTCCCTGATGCAGGGATTTTTTTTAAGGAGCTGTCTATTTTTTTTTAATAGATTCATAAATTTTGGTGTTGAAGTTTTGTTAATATCCGAATACCATACAATAGTTCTCAAAAAAAGCAAGAGACTCCCTGCATTCCAATCTTAGGTTTTTCGGGGAATAGGGTAATATTTAGTTTCTAAATAAGGAATCGCAGCATATCTTGGCAAATGAATTTTTTATGGAGATGGCTCTGGCCCAGGCCAAAATAGCGTTTGCACGAGGAGAGTTTCCCGTGGGATGCGTGATTGTTCAGGAAAAAGAGGTGATTGCCACAGGGGTCCGGCAGGGAACCAACCTTGGGGAACCTTTTTTCAGTGAGATTGATCATGCTGAAATAAGAGCCTTAAAATCCCTTGAGGCCAATGCTCAGGAGTTTATCCCGGAGAGATCCGTCGTTTTTTGTACCATGGAGCCCTGTTTAATGTGTTTTGCCGCCATCATTCTTGCTGGCATAAAAAAAATTGTTTATGCCTATGAAGACCCAATGGGGGGAGGTACCTGCTGTGATTTGTCTTCAATGACACCTCTGTATAAAGATGTAAAGATAGAAGTGGTCTCGGGGGTGTTGCGGGAAAAAAGTCTTGATCTTTTTTGTAAATTTTTTAATAAAGAGACAAATCTTTACTGGAAAAACAGTTTTTTGGAAGCGTATACTCTGGACCAAAAAAAGATCGTCGACTGAGAAATAAATAATACTTGCATTTCTTAGAGCAAGCCGTTATAATCACAAGGTTATACTTACTTATA
>CAYWNB010000313.1:0-3509 GCA_964459195.1 uncultured Desulfobacula sp. | reverse complement strand
GCATAATATCGGTTGGGTCCTGGCCTGTTTTTACACTCCAGTCGGCCAGACAATGAAAAGAGCAGACCTGTTCTACCCCCTGATAAGGGTCAAACCTGATCCAGGTTCGAGCCCACATTGGCCGAACCATACCGCAAACCGGACATTGTCCTTGAAACTTATTTTGCGGCGGCATCAAGGGATGCGGTACGTTACAATCCATTGCTCGGGCAGCAGGCAGACACAAAGATAGGGACAAAGGGGTTAAAGACAAGGTTTTCAAAAATTGGCGGCGTTTGAGAAATCTCATTTCATATCCTTTCAAAAGTGTTCATAATGATCGAACTGATCGTGATTGAAGACCGTGATTGAAGACAGTCTTGTTTTATACCACATCTGCCAGGGCTTGTTCCAGGTTCTCGTACATGAAGGTATACCCTGCCTCCTGAATTTTTTTGGGCAGGATTTTCTTGCCGTTCAACAGCAATTCTTCCCCCATCTGCCCCATCAAAAGCTTGATGACTACTCCTGGCATTGAAAAAAAAGTCGGGCGGTTCAGCACCTTTCCCAATGCCTCGGTGAACTGCTGGTTTGTTACAGGATGGGGTGAGGTGCCGTTAACCGGGCCCTGAAAGCCATCGTGTTCCATACAATGCAGTATAATGCCGATCAAATCATTGATATGAATCCAGGACATCCATTGGGTCCCCTGGCCCATCCGCCCCCCTGCCCCCAGCTTAAACGGGCCTAACATTTTGCTCAATGCCCCGCCGTTTCCAAGGACAATACCCGTGCGCAATAAACAGGTACGGATTCCAAGCGGTTTCGCCTGAAGGGCAATGGCTTCCCATTGTCGGCAAATCTGGCTGGAAAAGCTGTCATCCCCATCGCCTGTTTCGTCAATGGGCGCGTTTGTTCTGCCCGTCCCATAATACCCAATGGCGGAACCGCTGATGAATACTTTGGGTTTTGACTTGATCCTGGCAAAATATTCAATCAGCGCTTGTGTTGTATCCAGACGGCTGCGAAGGATCCGTTGTTTCTGCCGGTCGCTCCACCGTTTTTCCACAATCGGTTCACCGGCCAGGTTAATAACGGCATCAAATATCATCTCGTCGGTCAGGTGCGACAGAGAAGCAATCCCCTGGACAGGCGATTGGAGCTTTTCCGGGTGTCGGCTCAGCACCACCAGATGATGCTGAGCGTCCAGCAGCCGGGAACAAAGGGCTGACCCGATAAATCCGGTGCCGCCGGTAATGAGTATGTTCATTTTTTTCTCCAGCTCCAGGTTAAAGATTTCTCAGGTTATTTTTCCCAGCCGGACAATCCAGCGGGTAATGGCGGCCAACAGGGCAACTGACAACAAACCGCCGCACCAGAGCGCAGCAAACCAGAGCCATTGCCGGAAGGTGTCAGTAAGCGGTTTCATGGGAACTCTTGCCCCGAAATATCCAGTAGCAATAACCGGTATAGGCAAGCACAACCGGCAACATGATCACCGCCCCCACCAGCAGAAGAGACTGTGATTCCGGTGCGGCCGCAGCCTGGTGCAAGGTCACCTGGTATGGCACCAGCCAGGGCCAGGTACTGATACCGATACCAATGTAGTTCATCAAAAAAATCCCCTGAATCAGAAAGAACGGCCAGTATTCATTTTGGTGGCGAAGATCCTGCCACAGCATCCAGAACAGGATCATGCACGAGACCGGCATGACCCCGAGATAAAAGAAATTGGGCAGACTGAACCACAACGCCCGGATTCTGGGGTCCATGATCGGCATGCAAAAACTGACCAGCCCCATGAAAAAGGCCACATGCCAGAACAGGTATCCGGTGCATTTGCGGGCCCACTGCTGGGTCACATCTTCGGTTTTCATGATCAGCCAGGCCCCTCCCAGAAGGGCATAACCGGCCACCAGGGCAACCCCGGTCATGACACTGAAGGCATTGAGCCAGTCAAAGGCCCCGCCGCTAAACGATCTTCCGGTGACGCTGATTCCCTGGACAAACGCCCCCAGGATCATTCCCTGGGTCAGGGTGGCAACCAGTGATCCAACATGAAAAACATAACCCCAGCGTTTTTTGGACCGGTCGTGGGCCTTGAACCTGAATTCAAAGGATACTCCCCTTAAAATAAGCCCCAAAAGCATCAGAATGATGGGAATGTAGAACGCCGGCATCAAAATGGCATAGGCCAGGGGGAAAGCGGCAAAAAGTCCACCGCCGCCCAGCACAAGCCAGGTCTCATTCCCATCCCAGAAGGGTGCAATGGATGACATCATGCGGTCCTGACATTTTTCAGACGGTGCAAAGGGAAACAAGATGCCAATCCCCAGATCAAATCCGTCCAGCATCACATATAAAAAAATGGCAGTGCCGATCAACGCATACCAGACAAGGGGCAGATCAATGAATCCTTCAAAACTAAACATGGTCTCCTCCTGATGCCGTTACAGCATCCGAAACAATAGGCGGTTGTGTAATACCATGACCGCCGTAGGGTGTTTCCTTTTTAGCAGCCGGTCCTCGCCTGACAAGGCGGACGATATAATAAATTCCCGCCCCAAACACAAATCCATAAATGATAATAAAGGCAAGCAGCGAAAGAGCGACATGAATACCTGCCACCGGGGATATGGCGTCAGAGGTTAAAAGGGAATTAAACACCAAATACGGCTGGCGGCCTATTTCCGTTACAAACCATCCTGTAAGGACCGCAACAAACCCGGCCGGGGTCATCAGCATGCACCAGCCGTGAAACCACGGGGTGTCGAACAGGCGCTTTTTCCAATACAACAACAGGGCAAACACACCGGTCAGAATCATCATCATGCCCACCCCCACCATGATCCGGAACGACCAGAAAACAGGGGCAACCGGTGGCCGTCTGTCTTTTGGCCACTCTTTGAGGCCCTTGACCTCTCCGTCCAGGCGATGGGTGAGAATAAGACTGGACAGTTTAGGAATTTCAATGGCAAACCGGTTGGTTTCCATCTGTTCATCCGGCCAGCCGAACAATACCAGTGGCGCACCCTGCTGGGTCTCCCACAACCCTTCCATGGCAGCTACCTTGACCGGCTGCTCCTTGAACGTGTTCAGGCCGTGAAGATCTCCGAACAACAGCTGGAGCGGCGCCACAAATACCGCCATGAGCATGGCCATGCCAAACATGATCTTTGCCTGGGGGATAAATTTTTTGCGCCACAGATAAAAGGCACCGACCCCGCTCACGGCAAAGGCGGTTGTCAGGTATGTAGCGGTCACCATATGGATCATGCGATAGGGAAAAGAGGAATTAAAAATAATGGCCAGCCAGTTGGTGGGATAGTAAAGACCGTCATCGCCTATCAAAAAACCTTGGGGGGTCTGCATCCAGGAATTGGCTGCCAGGATCCAGAAGGCCGAGACCAGTGTTCCTGCGGCAACCATCGCCGTGGCAAAAAAATGCATTCTGGGGCTGACGCGGTTCCACCCGAACAGCATGATTCCCAGAAAAGAGGCTTCCAGGAAAAAGGCGGTCAGTACTTCAA
>CAYWNB010000312.1:0-3522 GCA_964459195.1 uncultured Desulfobacula sp. | reverse complement strand
AGTGAAATGGCGGAATTCTTAATGATTCCAAGGTACTCGCTCTGCTGGAGGGAGAGCTCATCTGCCATGATCAGATCACAGGTGCCGAGGATGCCGTTCATGGGATTCCGGATCTCGTGGCTTATTACAGCCAGGAATTCACTTTTTGCCTTGTTGGCCTTTTCTGCCTCGTTTCTGGCCGCCTCAATCTGGTCAATCGCTTTTGAGAGCCTGGTTGCATTTTCCTCTTGTCTTTTTTTTGCAACATTTAAGGCTTTGGCATTTTTTCTGAGTTTTTTCTGAGTTTTGAGCAGCTCTTCTTCTGCTTCCATCTCTTTGGTAACGATGGTGAGGCATCCTGATGAGATATGAATTTTATCTTTTTTAAATGCTTCTACTGTGGCTTGATCTTTGAGCCAGACAACGGAATTGTTTGGGAGTAAAACCTTGTAAACAGCTTCAATAAGTCCCTTTTTCTCCCCCTCTTGACGTAACCCTTTTCGTGAACCGCTGAGCTCCGGCTGCTTTAAAGTCTGTGTGGTAATACGCCCCTTTTGTTTTTCCTGGTAGTTATAAACCCGTCGTTCCAGGATCCTTTTTTTGAAAATTTCCGGCATCTCGGAAGAAGAGCATCCCATAAGATCAATGAATCGTTTCCCGGCAAACTCATACCACATGGTATTTTCTTCCTCCTGCCAGGCTGACAGGTAGGGAATGGAAAGGGTCAGGGTTTTTTCAAAAGCCTTGAACCGGCTGATATTATCTGAAATATATAGTTTCAGGGTTTTACTATAGTTTCCCTCTAGTATTTTCCCATGGTAATCCCCATTTTCCGAAGTATCGTCGTAAAAATATTGTTTCATTATTTATGCGTCTTTCTTTATATATATAAAATAACTTAAGTCATGAGTCAGCCCGGGAGATGGGTTTTGATACTTTTCTTAACTTCCCGGATCACAAAGGGTTTGGTAATATAATCCACGGCACCATATTTCAAACACTTGGTTTTATGCTCCGGTTTATCCATTGCGGTGATAAAAATAATGGGGATCGCTTTGGTTATGGGGTCTGATTTCAACTTCTTGCATACCTGGAATCCATCCATTCCCGGCATGATGATATCAAGCAGAATGAGGTCGGGCCGGTTGGCCTTAGCAAAATTAATTGCATCCCTACCATTGAGCGTTACCCCAATTCTGTAATCCTTCTTGAGGGTCTGCACCAGCACATCAATATTGGTTTTGTTGTCGTCAACGATCAGGATGGTGCAATCATTGCTTTTTTTCATATGGCGGTCCCCACTTTTTTTCAATGGATACGTTCTATAGGATCACTTCAATGAATTCTTCCAACACAACGGCTTCTCTGGCGTTGATAATCAGATTTTTAACGGCCTGTGCCATCTGTTTGGGATCAACCCGGCAGGCCCACAGGTCCACCGGGATTTCCAGCTTGAACTCAATGTCGCTGAAGGATAAGTAAATGCTTTTTTGCTTTTTGTCAAGAAATAGCCCCAAATTTTTATAACTCTGAAAAATATGCCCCTAAATTATGCATCCTTGAACCAGGCGGCGATTTCTTTGATTTCCGGTTCAATCTCAAGAAATGCTTCAACGATAACCGGGTCAAAGATTTTCCCATTTTCTTCATTGATAATCTCCATGGCGCGTTCATGGGGGAAGGGGGGTTTGTAACACCGTTTGCTGATCAATGCATCATAGACATCTGAGATGGCCATGATCCTGCCAGCCAAAGGGATTGTTTCCCCGGCAAGCCCCAAAGGATATCCAAGGCCATTCCATTTTTCATGGTGGGTTCCGGCTATCTGGGCTCCCATTTCCAGATATCGGCTGTCTTTAAATTTTTGGGTTGCCCGTTCTATGATGGTTTTCCCGTAGTCCGCATGCAGTTTCATCTGGGTGAATTCCTTGTCAGTGTGTCGGCCTGGTTTGAGGAGAATATTATCTGGGATGCCCACCTTGCCGATATCGTGCAATGGCACGGATAAATAAAGGGTTTTGATAAACCGATCTGACAAAATATCGGGAAAGCACCCTTTTTCTTTTAGACGTTCTGCTACCGCCTTTGCATAGCGCTGGGTCCGGACAATGTGTTCCCCTGTTTCAGGGTCACGGGTTTCCACCATACTGACCATGGCTTCCATGGTGAGCTGCTGGGCATCGGACAATCGTTGGTACCAGATAAAGGCAGATCGTTTTTCAATGGCAAACCGTGTAAAGGACAAAAAGGAAAACAAGAACAGCCCCAGTAAAAGAGGGGTCAAGGGAGAAACGAACAGATGCCATTGGACAAAGGCGACAAAGCTGCTTCCCAGTATCAGTCCCATCCAGGCCAGGGTGGCGGAAAACAGGCTCCAGGTGCCCGGAACATGGAAAAAAAGGATTGTCAGGAGCAACCCTGTGATGATGCAGACAAGGAAAAGGAGGTGCCCTGTTTTTTCCGGCTGGCGGATAAACCCATTGGTATTTATATTGTCCATGATGACAGCGGAAACCTCAATGCCGGGAAAGTAGGGGTCAAAAACGATGTGGTGGATATCATTGAGCCCCACGGCAGAGGAGCCGACCAGAATGATCTTGTTCCGGATATCTGCCGGAGAAAAATTTTGGTTTAAAATATCCACGGCAGACAGATAGGTATGGGCGTGGGAAGGGCCTGTGAAACCGATGGAGACAACTCCATTCCGGCTGATGGGAATCCGGTGATGACCGACGATGATCTCTGGGCCAAAATTTTTATTTTCCACCCTGGCGCGGGTTACCCCAATGGATTTCATAAAGACTGCCAGGGAAAGGTGGGGATAGATGTCATCTTGAATTTGGATGAGCAAGGGGGTGTGACGCAACAGTCCATCAATATCATATTGGTTGTTGATAAATCCGGTTGACTTAAGTTGGGTTTCAATTGCCGGGGTGTTGCACAAAATCCCTTTGGCCTTGTGCAGGGATAAAAGATGATCCGGGTCCAGGATGGTAAAGGGAGATTGCCTGCAAACAACGCCTTGGCTAGTGTGGTCAAAATAAAAATACCGGGCACCGACGGTTTGGGTCTGCCCGAGTATATGGGCAAGAAAGGTGTCATTGTCTGTGAGGGTGGCCGGGAGGTTGATAAAATTAATGGATAGGTTAAAGTCCTTTTGAAACTGCTCAATGATCTGTTTCGGCGAGGTCTGGTCCGGTTCCGGGAACAGAATGTCAAGGCCAACGGCTTTGGGGTTTTCTCGGGAAAGTGTGGCCAGAAGGCGTGCCAACCGATATCGGGGCCAGGGCCATTGCCCCACGGCAGACAGGCTGGTTTCATCAATATCGACGATGGTGATCCCTTTTGCTGCCTCCCCGGGGGTAGCGGTTAACGTCATGAATTGGTCATAAAAGAAAAAATCCATGGGTTTGAGAAACGCGGCCCCGAAAAATACGCTCAGGGCAATGACCAAGGTGATGATGGCCGTGGCTCCAAGGGCCGCTAATCGTATTCGTTTGGGCAGAATATCTGTTTTGGGAAGACTGTTCATGGGTTTTTTAC
>CAYWNB010000311.1:0-3536 GCA_964459195.1 uncultured Desulfobacula sp. | reverse complement strand
TTTTCTGGTATGACGGAGAACGAGAGTTTGAGGAGAGTTTGCCCGCTGTTCAAATCCAGGATGTTACTTTACTAAGACTTGATGAGATAGGCGCGCTGGAGTTAAAGATCCAGCTTGAGACCCAGGATAATAAAGGTAAATATCTTCTTTATGCACCCTATTACGAACCGGCACCGGAAAAGGACTGGCACTTTGATATAAAATTATATTCTTATCTTTTCCATGCAGATAAAGCATCCATCCTGATCAAGGAACTGGGCCTGAAAAACCAAAGCATGCGGCCTTTTATCAAGGAGCGGAAAGCCTTTTTCAGGAATCAGGACAGGCTGGATCGGCTTAAAAAATGGGTTGAACCGGATGACAGGGAAGATGATATTGATCTTAAAATGATCACGGTTTTGACAAGAGCTGATCAAGCTGAACCTTTCGCCATTCTCATGAAACTTGTGGAATCCTTTTGCAAGAGCGGTAAATTTGATCCGGAAATGGAATCAAAACCCTGGAAGGATATTGATTCACTGGACCTTGATTCGTCATTCTGGAAGCTTATGGTGCAGACCTTTGGCTATGTAAATGAATCTTCATCAAACCTGATGGATCTTCTAATCAGAGTTTTTGTAACGGATTTTTCAAACCATTTTAAAAATGATCTCCCGGTTTCTCTTGAGCATTTCAGAATGGCAGGGTCATCAAAAGTTGTGAATGCATCTGTTTTTCTTAACCAGTGGCAGACCCACACCATTCATTGTAAAAATTTTAATCGGGTTTCAAGACTTGTTGCAAAAAAGCTGAACATGGACCAGATTCTTTCAACGCTGGCCATTGAAGACCTTCTGGAGATCATGACCTTTGAAAACGTGGAGCAGAAAATTATCAGCTCCTTTCGGGATCAGGTCATGGATTATGGCAAAAAAGAGTTCTTATCAATCAAGGAAGCCATTAAAAAGAGGCTGGATGGATATTGGACAACCCTCTCTTTTGATGATGACATAAAGGAAAATCTTTATAAATCAGCTTATCAAGCCTTGGAAACAGCAATAAAGTTGTTTGAACTAAGAAAAAAATATGATGCAGGGTTTAATTATAAATCTGCTGAAGAGATGTTTAAAGCCTATACAACCGAACTTTATTTTTTTGATCAGTTTTACAGGCAATTTAATGAACTTGCCAACCGAACAGAACAGGCGGGTTGGGATATATTAAAACAACTTCGGACTGGTGTGGAAAATTGTTACAGCAACTGGTTTATGGATCAGATTTCAATGAACTGGGGAGATTTTCTGGAAACTGACCACGGACTTTTAAACAATTGGCATCTGCCTCACATCTGTAATCAGTATAATTTCTTTAAGGAAAAAATTAAACCAGGGTATGTTCAATCAGATAGAAACAGGATCTTTGTTATTATCAGTGATGCCTTCCGATATGAAGCCGGAAAGGAAATGGCGGATCGGATCAATGGAAAGTATCGATTAAAAGCTGAGATAGAGCCCATGCTTGGCATATTACCCGGATTTACATCATTGGGAATGGCATCGCTGCTACCCTATAAAACCATGTCATTTAAAGAGGGCTCCGCAAGCCTGTTACTGGACGGCAAACCAACCGCTTCTTTTGATCAGCGTGCTGTTATTTTAAATGAGTACGAAGGAACGGCTGTCAAAGCATCTGATCTGTCTGCCATGAGCAAGGATAAAGGCCGATATTTTGTTAAACCCCACAGGGTGATTTATATATACCATGATCAGATTGATGCAATTGGAGACAAAGCCGTTTCAGAAGAAAAGACCTTTGAGGCGGTGAGGACGACTATCGATGAATTGACAGCCCTTGTAGGATTTATAATCAACAGCTTGAACGGTACCAAAGTCATTATCACAGCAGATCATGGATTTATCTATCAGGAAAAAGACCTGGCAGACCTGGATAAAAGTGTTTTGGATATAGAGTCCAAAGAGGTCATTAAAAAACACAAACGGTTTATTCTGGGCAAAGATCTAGGAAAATCAAATAAAGTATTTAACGGCAATACAAAACAAACTGCCAATACCGATAGTGATATGCCCTTTTGGTTACCCAGGGGAACGAACCGATTCAATTTTGTGGGGGGGGCTAAGTTTTTTCATGGGGGGGCCATGCTCCAGGAAATTGTCATACCCATTGTAACCGTTTCTGAAATGAAGGGAATACACAAAGAAAAATCCCAGGTCGGCAGGGTCGGTGTTTCTGTGTTGGGATCAATGAAAAAAATTGTGACCAATATCCCCAGATTTGAATTCATTCAAACCGATGCCGTATCACAGCGCATGAAATCCAGAACATTAAAAATATCATTACGGGATGGGAACGATCTGATCAGCAGTGAAGAAACCGTCACTTTTGACAGCAGCTCATCTTCCATGGACGAACGGAAAAAAACGGTCAAGCTGCCTTTGAAGTCAGGACCGTTTGACAATAAAAAAAAATATTCTCTGGTACTTCGGAATGCAGAGGATGAAACAGAATATGAACGACTGTCATTAATGATAGACATTGCTTTTGCAAATGATTTTTAGGTGAATTTATGGAAAAAGAAAAAGTCAGCATTGATGTATTATTGAACATCCATTTTGCAGGCCGCGTGGTACGCAAAGATTTGACCAAACTTCTAAAAGAAGGGGCCAATGTACCTGTTTACGTTCTGGAATATCTGTTGGGAATGTATTGCGCTGTTGAAGATGAAGATGTCATCCAGGAAGGTCTTAAAACGGTAAAGCAGATCCTGTCAGATAATTACGTTCGACCGGATGAAGCTGAAAAAGTTAAATCCAAAATCAAGGAAATTGGCAGCTATAAGATTATTGATAAAGTCACAGTCAAGCTCAATGAAAAACGGGATGTTTATGAAGCCATCCTTTCAAATCTTGGTGTGAAAGGGCTTGAGGTCAGCAGTGACATTGTA
This sequence comes from uncultured Desulfobacula sp., assembly GCA_964459195.1. Classification (GTDB taxonomy): domain Bacteria; phylum Desulfobacterota; class Desulfobacteria; order Desulfobacterales; family Desulfobacteraceae; genus NBML01. The sequence continues at coordinate 595 of CAYWNB010000311.1, read as the reverse complement.
AAACGGTATGAAAAGCTTCTGGTTGGGGGGATTTGGTGTATATTGAATCTCCAGTATTATTATGAGGAAGGATCAAAGGATTCTCCTTTCCTGATATCCGAACTCAAGCCCATCCAAATGCCCAATCTGGATATGGAGTCTATCTTTGAGGGCAGGAAAGCCTTTACCGAAAAACAGTGGATTGACCTGATACTAAGGTCAACTGGACTTGAACCAACACAGTTTGAAGAGCGTGTAAAATGGCATTTTATAACCAGATTAATCCCTCTTGTTGAAAATAATTACAATCTTTGTGAATTAGGTCCCAGAGGAACCGGTAAAAGCCATATTTATAAAGAAATAAGCCCGAATTCCATCCTTGTATCTGGTGGGCAGACAACAGTGGCGAACCTGTTCTACAACATGAGCAGCAGGAAAGTCGGTCTTGTTGGTGTCTGGGATACTGTTGCCTTTGATGAAGTGGCTGGCATCCGGTTTAAAGATAAAGATGGTGTCCAGATCATGAAGGACTTTATGGCATCAGGATCTTTTTCAAGAGGCCGGGATGTTATCAATGCCAATGCTGCAATGGTATTTGTAGGTAACATCAATCAAA
>CAYWNB010000310.1:0-3572 GCA_964459195.1 uncultured Desulfobacula sp. | reverse complement strand
ATCGAGCTGACCCAAAAACTCTTTGGCTACCATAAAACCCACCTGGAAAAAATTTCCAGTGCATTTGTGATAGATGCTTATGAAAAAAACAAAAACTGATAACTGGTTAAAACGAACCAGGGGATATCTTTTATCCACCCCATACCTATTATGGTTCATGCTCATTGCCATTACAGTGGCATTCACTGCGTTTCAGACACCGGGCCAAAATAAAATTTCCTACTCCTACCAGATAGGGGATGTGGCCCAAAGAGATATCAAGGCACCTAAAAATTTCTTCATCGAAAATAAAGAGGTGACAGCGGCCAGGAAAAGTCAGGTCAAAGATGGGGTCAAAACCGTTTATGATTTTGATGAAAACCTGGCAACCAATATTTCCTCCCGCATTGAAACCGCCATGGAATTTGCCCGGCAATTATTTGAAAAGCCGGAAAATTCTGACACCCCGGATCCTACTTTAGCAATGGCCCTGGCAGTAAAACCCGAGTTTGAAAAGAAACTTGGCATGAAAATCAGCAACGGGGCATTCACAATTCTTTATAAATCCCAGTTTTCCACGGATATCACCACAAAAATAAAAAGTATTTTAAATAAAATTATTTCCAATGGGGTGGTTGCCAATAAAGAAATCCTCCTTGAAGAAGAAGGCAAGGGAATCACCCTTAGAACCATTCAATCCAATGAGGAACGGGCCGTAAATAACCTGAAAGCAGTTTACGGTCCTGACCAGGCAAAGGCCATGGTCAGAATAGAAGGCCAGCCCCTGCTCAAAAAAATCAATTACAACCTGTCCAATCTCATCGTAGATATCTGTCAGCGGCTGTTACAACCCAATATCACCCTGAATAAAAATGAAACTGAAAACCGAATTCAGGACGCCCAGTCCAAAATCATGCCCATTCTCTATCAGATCAAAGCCGGAGAAATGATTGTCAGGGAAGGGGAACGGGTGGACAAGATCAAGCTCATCAAGTTAACCGCCCTAAAAGAGCAGGTAGTGAAAAAAGATATCTACATGTCCGGTACGGGAACGGCTATGCTCACCTGTTTTTTAATTCTTGTGGTCTACTTTCTTTTCCTGAAAGATCACAAACGATTAAAAACAGACCATAACACCCACATGATCTTTCTGGCATTAGGCCTTGTCCTCTATCTGATTTTCGCAAAGATTGTTATTTATATTGCCCAGTCAGCCCACCCGGAAATGGTATGGGAGATAGCGGCCTCTTCCTTTTATATGGTTGTTCCCATTCAGGCCGGGGCAATGATCACCTGCCTGTTTTTAGGATTTGACATTGCCATTTTTTTTACCATTGTCCTTTCCGTGCTGGCCAGCCTGGCATTCGGTGGCAGTTTTCAGGTCTTTTTCTTCTTTTTCTTCAGCAGTATCACCGCTGCCTACTGGATTGATCAACGGCAAGCACGCAAAAATTTTATTATTGCAGGCGTTAAGCTTGCCATCTTTAATTCCATACTGGCCATTGCCCTGGGGTTCTACTCACTCGCCCATCCAGATCCCATGCTCCTGGTAAAAGAAGTCATTTTTGCTTTCTGCGGCGGACTTTTTGCTGCCACCCTGACCATTGGTTTTACCCCCCTGATCGAAATCATTTTTAATTATACCACAGCGGCAAAGCTTCTGGAATTTTCCAATCTGGACCAACCCTTGATCAAAAAACTGATGATTGAAGCGCCGGGAACCTATAATCACAGTGTGATTGTAGCCACCCTGGCCGAAGCAGCCGCATCAGCCGTATCCGCAAACAGTCTCCAGGCCAAGGTAATGGCATATTACCACGACATTGGAAAGCTGGACAAGACCATGTATTTCATTGAGAATCAGGCGAACGGCAAAAACAGACATGACAAACTGTCTCCTTCCATGTCTGCACTGATCCTGATCCAGCATGTCAAAAAAGGGGTGGAGATGGCAAAAGAATACAAGCTGGGCAATGAAATTGTACAGGGTATTACCCAACACCACGGAACTTCTTTAATTAAATACTTTTACAATAAAAGTCTCAACAGCGGCAATGAAAACGTTAATGAAGAAGATTTCAGATACCCCGGCCCCAAACCCCAGACCCGGGAAGCGGGTATTGTCATGCTGGCGGATGTGGTTGAAGCCGCAGTTAGAGCACTTGAACGCCCCACCCCGTCTAAAATCAAGGGCCGTGTAAAAGAATTGATCAACGATATCTTTGCAGACGGTCAACTTGAGGAGTGTGAGCTGACCCTAAAGGATCTGCACCAGATTGCCAAAAGCTTTAACAACATTCTGACCAGCATCTATCACAGCCGCATCGAATATACCGACAAAACACAGGAAAAGAAAAAAGAAAAAAATGGAACAGCAAAAAATTCTGATCGACAATCAGCAAAAAACGAAAATCCAAACAAGCCTAATATCGCAAAAGACAGAACAGATCTTAAACGCCTTGGGCTGTAATGCCCACGAGATCTCCATTGTTATTCTGGATGATCCAGAGATGGAAAAGCTCAACAAAACCTACAGGGGAATCAGTAAACCGACCAATGTTCTGGCGTTTCCCATGCAGGAAGGACAATTTTCAGATATCACCCCGGGTCTCCTTGGTGATGTGGTCATCTCCCTGGAAACAGCAGAGCGAGAAGCGATAACAGCGATGATTTCCCTTGAAGAAAGAACCTCCCAACTCCTGATCCACGGGATACTCCATTTACTGGGATTTGATCATGGGGGTGACAAAGATGCTGATGCCATGGACGAGAAAAGTCTTGAACTGCTTCGTATCGTTGAAAAAAATATTGATTTAACTGCATTCTAATAGAGGGAGGAAGAACAAATGGCAGAATTAGCCGTAAACGTTGACCATGTAGCCACCTTGAGACAGGCCCGGGGGATTCGCTATCCAGACCCCATAGCAGCGGCCATTGCAGCGGAGACTGCCGGTGCCGATGCCATTGTGGTCCATTTAAGAGAGGATCGCCGCCATATACAGGAAAGGGATGTTCGATTATTGCGCCAGGTGGTGCAGTCACGGCTCATACTTGAAATGGCGACCACCAGCAAAATGCTGGGGATTGCATTGGATATTAAACCTGACTGCGTCACCCTTGTACCCGAGAAAAGGGAAGAATTGACCACCGAGGGCGGGCTGGATTTAATCACCCACCAGGATGCCATCAGGGAAGCTGTCAGCACACTCAAAAATGCCCACATCAAAGTCTGCATTTTCATTGACCCAGACCTGAGCCAGATCAAAATTGCCCATAAAATCGATGCAGACATGATTGAAATTCATACGGGTGCTTTTTGTGATGCAACGACGGAAGCAAAAAAACAAAAGGAATTTAATCGAATCGTGGATGCTGCGAAAATTGGAAGCAAATTAAACCTGGGGGTAAATGCCGGCCATGGTATCTGCTACAACACCATCAAGGCCTTTGCAGGGCTTACAGAAATCAGTGAATTCAGTATCGGTCACAGCATCATAGGAAGAGCAGTTCTTACGGGTATTGACCAGGCTGTCAGGGATATGAAACAATTGATTAAAGCGCTTTAACTTTTATTGCAGACCTGATATAGTTCA
>CAYWNB010000309.1:0-3576 GCA_964459195.1 uncultured Desulfobacula sp. | reverse complement strand
CATCTTTTTTAACCCGGTTGAGGGCTGTTTTATCCAGGTCTGCCCCTTCACCGTAACGGCCAAAGAGTTTGGTCCCCAGGGCCGTGACAGCAGCGGTCATGGCCAGCATATTTTCAGTCCGGTTATCCACAAATGAGATGGCACCGGCCATGTGGTCTCGGGGCTTTCCTTTGATCCATTCAATTTGGACGTCTTCAAGCCATAGATGCAGTCTTCCCAGGATGGGGCGGGTATCAAAGGCCCACTGGGAGATTAGATTCTCTTGTGTCCTGGGGGATATATCCATTTTTTCCCTCTTTTGCGAAAATGGTTTTTTAATCTGACACCTACCATTTACCGGGAAATCCTGTCAAGATTTTATCCTAGGGTTCCTAGTAAAACGGATAAAATTAAGTTGTACAACCCAAGGGGGTGCGATATGGTGAGCCCAGGTCTAAAATGATGGATAGGGTGATAGAAAAATGGGGCGGGAACAAATTCAACAAATTCAGCAAAGCAAATATCAGACCGGGGTTATTCAGGAAACACTCAAAGGAATCGTGGACCGGGTCACCTTTCACAATCCGGACAACGGGTGGTCTATTTTAAGGGTCCAGCCTTTTGATAACATGGGAAATCAGGAAACTGTGGTGGTTCACCAGACCAAGGTCTTTGCCGGCGCCACCATGGAATTCCAGGGGGCCTGGACCCATCATCCCAAATACGGTCGCCAGTTCCAGGCAAGCCTTGCACGAGAGAAGAAACCCGCCACGGCATCGGCCCTTGAAAAGTATATCGGTTCGGGCCTTATCAAGGGAGTGGGGCCGAAAACCGCCAAAAAAATAGTCCGCCATTTTATGGAGCAGACCCTGGATGTTTTTGAGGGAGAGATCCAGCGTCTTACAGAAGTGCCGGGTATTGCCGCAAAAAAACTTGAAATGATCTCAAGGGCCTGGGTTGAACATAGGGCCATCCGGGATGTGATGATGTTTTTGCAGTCCCACGGGATTTCCACTCTTTTTGCGGTTCGGATATACAAGGAATACGGGGATAAGGCCATCGCCCATGTCACGGCGGACCCTTATCGGCTTGCCAATGATTTTTACGGGATCGGTTTTTTTTCTGCAGACAAGGTGGCATTGAGCATAGGGCTTGCTCCTGACAGTCCCCAGCGGATCATGGCCGGGATTCGCCACGTCCTTGCGGCTGCCCGTAATTTCGGTCATTGCTATCTTACGGCGATTCAGATCAATGAACAGGTCAAAGAACTGCTTGATATGGACCTTTCAGAAAAACTTTCAGGGCTTCTTTCTTCCATGGAAAAAGAAAGGCTGCTCATGCGGCGGGAGCTTGGGGGGGTAACCGGTGAAATTCAGTCCTGTTATTATTCAAAATCTTTGTATTTTGATGAACAATATGTGGCCCGGCGTATTCTGGAAAAGGGCAGGATTCTTGATGTGGATGCAGCCCGGATGGACCGGTGGATTCAATTGTTTTGCAAGGCAAAAAATATGGAATTGAGCCGGGAGCAGGCCCATGCAGTAACGGGAATTGCTGGGGAAACTTTTTCCGTCCTCACGGGTGGACCCGGATGTGGGAAAACCACTACCACAAGGGTCATTGTTAAGCTGCTGGAAGCCATGGGGAAAAAGGTGTTGCTGGCAGCTCCCACGGGGAGGGCCGCCCAGCGAATGGGGGAGGTGATTGGCAGGGAAGCCAAAACCATTCACAGACTTCTGGGGTGGCAGGGGGGAAAGTTTAAAAAAAATGAGCAGGCACCGCTTAAGATGGATTTCCTGGTGGTGGATGAATGCTCCATGCTGGATATCAATCTCACGGCCTCCCTTCTCAAGGCAGTCCCCCATAATTGCCAGGTGGTGTTTATCGGTGACTATGATCAGCTGCCTTCTGTGGGGGCGGGCAATGTGCTGAAAGATATCATCGGGTCCAACCGGGTGGTTTGTTTTCGCCTTACCCAAATTTTCCGCCAGGCCCGCGAGTCCCTGATCATCAAATATGCCCACCAAATCAATTCTGGGAAGATGCCATGGATTGATTCTCCTTTTAAGGATCCCCGGGTATGGAAGAATGAGACAGATTGCCTGTTTTTGGATTCAGACGAAGCCACCCAGGAGCAACTTCGATTTGTGGGAAAGGTGAAGCAGCTTTACGAGACGGTTGAATCTGAGGGACAAGGGCGCCTTTTGGCCAATAGCGATAAAAATAGCGATAAAAATAGCGATGGGGGCCCAAAGATCAGTCCCTATGAATTCAGGGTAAATGACACAGCCTCCCCCTATGCCACAGAAATCACCATCCCCCATAAATTTGCCCACGTCAACCTGGATCAGCTTGCCAAAACCTCAAACCAGATTGAAGAATTGATGAGCGTTGTGAAAAAGGTCCATCCCTGGTCTTCCCTCCATTATGGCCTCACAGCTCTTGCGGTGGTTAAAAAACTCTATATGGAATGGATTCCCAAGTATGTGGGCAAAAATGCCGAAATTCAGATCCTGTCACCCATGACCCGGGGGAGTCTGGGGACCATCAATTTGAACCGGGTGATCCAGGAGACGGCCAATCCATTTAACCCGGGGAAACAGCAAATAATGGTGGGTCAGCGGATATTTCGGACCGGGGATCGGGTGATCCACCGGAAAAATAATTATGATCTGGGGGTCTTTAATGGGGATATCGGTGTCATCCTTGATATCAACAACATGGAGTTGACCTGCTCGGTGCAATTTCTTCCCGACAACAGGGTGGTGCATTATAAACAGGCCGATATCATGGAACTGGACCTGGCCTACGCCATTACCATTCACAAATCCCAGGGCTCTGAGTTTGAAGTTGTGATTCTCCCGGTGATGACCCAGCATTTTAAGATGCTCTTTAGAAATCTGGTGTATACAGGGCTCACAAGGGCAAAAAAAATGGCCGTGTTTGTGGGAACCAGAAGGGCCCTTGGCATGGCAGTCCAGAACCATGATATCAGCCGGCGTCAGACGGCCTTGCAGGAATTGTTGATCACCGGGAAAAATTGAGGTCACCCGGGCCCAGGTGCCCCCTCTCTTTTCAAACTAAGCTGTATAAATTCCGGGATATCGCTCGCCCGGTCAAATCTTAAATTAACCATGGCCCGGGTCATGGCCACATAGATCAGGTTGAATTCATCCGGGTCCACCCCGGCAGGGTCAATGATTTTCCCCTCTTTTAGAAGAGGGTGAAAATCCTCCATCAGGAGAACATTTGACCATTCCAACCCCTTTGATTTATGGGCGGTTGTCAGAAGTATTCCCGCCTTGTCCCCCTCCACGGCCTGTTCCATGATCTTGTCCACATGGGCGGGAATGGTTGAGGTATATTTTTCAACCATCTTGCACACAGAGGAGAGTTCAAAATCTTCCACTGCTCTGGCATAGGATTGTAATTTTTTGAAGCTGCCAAAGCTTTTCACATAGACATCCTTAATCCGGGAATGATCTTTTTTGTATAAATAATAGACATCCTTGAGAAGGGTCAGCCGATAACTGCCCACTCCTCCCACAAACCCGATTTTATGGCGTTTGTAGAGCCGGACTGCCCTGTCAAACAGGG
>CAYWNB010000308.1:0-3577 GCA_964459195.1 uncultured Desulfobacula sp. | reverse complement strand
TAAAAGGCTCCCTGCTTTTTGTTTTTAAAAAAGCGCATTATCAAGGTTTTTCCCTATAAACAAAGCTGATTTCGGGTGGTAAGTGATTTGTGGGGTTAGGGGTATGCTTGGGGATTGATACCCCCAGCATATTCCCCAAAGCATCCAGCTCCCCAGAAGCATAAGCTGGGCACAAAATGGAGCCGAGCTAAATATCCAATTAAAAGACAATTCACAGAACCGGGATAGTTTTGGGACCTGTTATTATATTATTTAGTTGACTCTCGATCACCTTGGAATATGTTTTATTATTCTTCCCGAAATAAGGAATGCTTAACCGCAAAATGGGTCTTTATCGCCTTTTTTTGAGTATTCATTATATCACTTTTGACTATCTATTTTCTTTTTTCTTAAAACACTAATCTGATTCCATTTTTCTTCTAATATGTTCTCTTTTATTTGATATTTTGTACGGAGTTCTTGCACTAAATCGAATACAATTATACCAAGGTCTGCATACCTTGATTGCCGGGCGTGAAAGTAGGAGTAGTTTTCAGGGGGATCGAAATCAACGTCACCCATGGCCACAATCTCGCCTATGGCATTCTTTACGATGCTTGGTAGGGACAGCAACTTATACATAAGATGTGCTGGAATTGATTTCCAATTCACATCTATTGAATCAAAATTTATTTCTGGCAGAGAAACTTGTGCTGCTGCACAGCCATCTTGTGGATATTGACCTTGGCATGTACCGTCATCATGGACAACGTCCACACACCCATCAATAAAATCAATCAAAATACAAATTACACGAATTGCAAGGTATTCAGCCTCTTTTTTCTTTTTCCATTTTTCCACCATCACTTCTTTTGCAATTGCAATAACCCCACCAAGCAATACTGAGACAAGTGCGATGATAACCTTTTCCATGAGGACTCTCCTTTTTGCGATTAGCTTTAAAATATGAACTTGATAGGTATTTGAGCTTCACCCTTCTTGCCAACTTATATTACATAACATATTTTATTTTTGGGGTTTGGGATGAAAAAAAACATGGGACCATATGCTGGTTAGATTGTTTAGTTTACTTTTTGAATAACAAAAAAATCTTCCCAACCACAACATATAGATTTTTTCTTAAATCTCAAAACCAGGCACGAAAATGTTAACTTTATGTACGAAGTTAACATTAAAGGCACTGATCTATTTTTTTAACTTTTTTAATTGAATAAATATGTTTGATAAATATGCCCACGCCAATATTGCTATATACATCAAAATTACTGAAATTGGAGATAAAGAGGATCCAATCGTTTTTTTAAAATTAAAAACAATAACTGAAGCGATGATTCCGAGGATAATAGTTCCTATGAAAAATACAAACTGGTTTCGAGAAAAAAATCCGATAATTATCCCTCCTATAACAATTAAAGGATCTAAACAAAAAACAGATAATGCTCCGATAATCCGCCCAATCTGTCCATTATTGGTGATGATACCAAAAGATATAAACGTAATCAGCGATCCAAAAAAAAACAAATGTGGCAGAAGATTTTTCAAATATTCATCCTTGTGATTTTATTGAGACCAGTCCAGGAGACCAGATTTTTTTATAATCTCATGCTCTGGTTAGAACAGAGAATATAATATGTTCTGAACCTTTTTTTCTTCTGTTTACTCCAGCAAGCCCCAAAATTACTATTTTGAATTCCAGTTTTCATTGAACAAATTTTGTAAGCGAGTAAAGCTTGAAGTTAAATTCGCAAGTACTGTGTTAATCATGTTCATATTTATAGGAATATGCTGGCCCTGAGCGGATGTCATTGAGGACCTTTTTGCTGCGGCATCAAGCAAAAGTTTTGAATTAGCCATGCTGATTTTCATTTGCTGTTTATATGCACTCATGGCTTGTTGATAGTTTGTAGAGTCTTTCGGAAAAGCTATAGAGTCCTCAAATTTTATTGGCATCTCGGTTTCAAGCTCAATCAGTCGCTGTGTTTTGACAACGCTATTGTTTTCATATGAAATTTTAGCGCTTTTCCAAAATTCTTTTTGATATTCATGTGCGTCAAGAATACTTACGTTAAGGCTCTTCGACAAGAGCACTATTTCTTGAGGAGTACCAAAGCGCCTAAGCTCTGCCCAAAATTCATTATGCATTTCTTGTGTAAGATAACCGTTAGCAGCCATCGTTTGATTAAAAATCGCTTGTGCCTTGGGTGGCAGTCCTTGTGCACTAACATTTGTACAAAACGAGATCAGTACAAATGCGATAATTCTATAAATCATTCTTGCCTCTTTTTATGCGACAAACCAGTTATTGTGCAAATCTGGATATCATGTAATTAGGAAAGTTATCCAAACTGCAACGATTAAGAAAATTGATCTGCAAATCATTTTAATATTTCGAAATTGTGTAAATAAATATTCAATTAAATTGAATAAGCATAATCAAGCTTTCATTAATCTATAATTGGAGACATAGCTGATCCTGAAAAATTTTGCCAGAATAATCTTATTACATTATTAACCGTGTACTGATTTTCCAGGCATTTAATATAAAGGGGTGTCACAGAATACACCCTTTTGTGTTCTGGATTATTGCAACCGGATTGCAAAAAAGATCTCCCAGGGGTGGTCCCGGGACGCAATAAATGGACTCCGCAAAAGTGCATAGTCCAACCACCCCAAAATTGCGCCGGTTTAAAGGTGAGGATTCTCACCTTTAATTTCTGGATTTTAAATCGTAAGAAGAAAACCAGATTTAATTTAACTGGATGCAAAAAAGATCTCAGTAAAAATGCGGTGACCAACTGCGTTTTAAATGAAGGTTGTCAAATAAATAAGTTGATTTTTGAACGTTTCAAATAGCCGGCGCATATGGAACACCAGCGGAATTTGCGTCCGTGTCGATTTAATGGTTAGCTTCCTTGAATAGATACCTTAATCCACTCAATATTCTCCATTGGTAAGTCGTCGGAAAACAGATCGTATTTTAACGAGCACTGCACTATATCTTGATGGCTTCGATAAAAATTTGGATACCCGGAAACCATCTTGACAGATGTGGAAAATAGGAGCGCAAACCATTCCTCGGTATGCCAGCGATCATTTTCATCAAATTGAGTATATTTTCGAATATTTTTGCCTTGGATAAGCGATTCAGGCGCAAGCAAATGTTTATATTTTAACTTTGCTTCAATTATGAGATGGCAGAGCTCATGAAATAAAAGAGCGATCTGTATATGTTTCGCTACATTTAAAAAAGTATCCGATACTAATAACAGGTCACCATTTAGATCGGGGATATTAATGATTCCTCCAGCATCAGGGAGGTACCCGGCAACTGATTGACAAAGCCCTTTTTCCTTTATTGCATCTATGAGCGCAGATTGATCTGGACCGAACATTTTGCAACAGTTAATCACATTACCTGATTTATCTTCCATCAAGCGAATCCCATATAAATTGCGGTGTTTTTGTTGTAAATATGAGAAATAATCAAGGTCAAAAGCCTTTAAATAAATTTCTGAAATTGTATCCGTTATATCCATATTCCTAATATTCTCCAAATGCAGCTAACAATATGTTTACC
>CAYWNB010000307.1:0-3588 GCA_964459195.1 uncultured Desulfobacula sp. | reverse complement strand
ACTATGATGTGCTTTCCTTTAATGCCGGCAGCTATGTGCCCATGGGATCAGCTCTTGAAGATTCGGAGACCATTTATCCGGTTAAACCCATTGAACGGCTCATGGAAGCATCTGAACGACTCAAATTGATGTTTAGGGAAAAGGCGTGCACCATCAGTGTGGTGGGGGGCGGTCCTTCATCGGCGGAGGTGGCTGGCAACGTCTGGCAGCTGGCCCGGCAGGCAAAGGGGTATCTGCCAAAAATCCGGATTTTTGCCGGGAAAAAATTTATGGCGCGGTTTCCCGATGCCATTCGGCAGCGGATTTTTTCCATTTTTCGACGAAGAAATATTGAGATTATCGAATCAGGATATGTGAAAACCGTGGGCGAGGACAAAATTACACTGGAAACCGGTGATACCTTTGATACGGATTTTGTCTTCATGGCCCTGGGGGTAAAGCCTTCCGCCCTTTTTGAGGCGTCTGGTCTGCCCATGGGCCCGGATAAGGGCCTTCGGGTCAATCAATACCTCCAGAGTGTGGCATACCCGCAAATTTTTGGTGGTGGGGATTGTATCTATTTTGAAAACCAGCCCCTGGACAAGGTGGGGGTTTATGCGGTTCGGCAAAATCCTGTGCTGCTCCATAATCTTATGGCAAGTCTGGATGGAAGTCAGCTTGAACCCTTTGATCCCGGGCCAGATTATCTTTTGATCTTTAATCTGGGCGGGCGAACAGGAATTCTGCGGAAAAATAAATTTGTATTTGGCGGCAGGCTGGCCTTCATGATTAAGGATTATATTGATCAAAAATTTATCAGGCGATTCCAGGCCATTGAGAAAATTTAAGCATCCCGATGTTTATGACGCACCAAATGTTTATGACGCACCAGTGTTTATGACACGCGGGTGTCTGGCCATGGAAAAGGAACCCAATAATGAAAAATAGTCCGATGGCCAAACTCATGCTTGGGGTTGGAATACTGATTCTGGTCGGGCTTTTTTTTATGTTTGATCTGGATCGGTATTTTTCTCTGGCAACCCTTAAAAATGAGCTGGATCTGTTTCGCGACTATTACCACGGGAATAGGGGATTGGCCATTGGGATCTATATGGTGATTTATATTCTCATGACGGCTCTGTCCTTGCCCGGTGCAATGGTCTTGACCCTTGCTGGCGGTGCAGTGTTCGGGCTTTTTGCCGGTGTGGTGATTGTTTCCTTTGCCAGCACCATTGGAGCGACCCTGGCATTTTTATTTTCTCGGTATATGTTCAGAGACTGGGTCCAGGGTAAATTTTCAACTAAAATTAATGCCGTTAATGAGGGGATCAAGCGAGAAGGGGGGAGCTACCTGTTTACCCTGAGGCTTGTGCCGGTTTTTCCTTTTTTTATCATTAATCTGGTCATGGGGCTGACCCCTATTTCCACGGGCCTTTTTTATCTGGTTTCCCAGATGGGCATGTTGCCGGGCACTGTTGTCTACATTAATGCCGGTACTCAGTTGGCAAAGATTGACACTTTGGGGGGTATTTTATCCCCAAATGTTTTGTTTGCCTTTATCTTGCTGGGCATTTTTCCCATCATTGCCAAAAAAATAATGGGCTGGGTGAAAATAAAAAAAATCTATGCTGGTTATTCAAAACCCCAACGCTTTGATTACAATTTGGTGGTGATCGGTGCAGGTGCTGCAGGCCTTGTCTCCTCTTATATCGCATCTGCGGTGAAAGCCAAGGTTGCGCTGATCGAAGAACATAAGATGGGGGGAGATTGTCTGAACACAGGCTGTGTCCCCAGTAAGGCCCTGATAGCAAGCAGCAAGATTTTGTCCCAGGCGGCACGCGCCAGGGAATTTGGACTAGACCATGCCAAGATTTCATTTGATTTTGCAAGGGTGATGGATCGGGTCCACTCCATTGTGAAAAAAGTGGCGCCCCATGACTCTGTGGAAAGGTATACCCGTCTTGGGGTCACCTGTATAAAGGGCAGGGCGACAATTTTATCGCCCTATGAGGTCCAGGTTACGGGTGTGGATGGGGATCAGGTGCTCACCACTAAAAATATTATTGTGGCCACGGGAGCCCGCCCCATGATTCCTCAATTGAAAGGGATTGAAACGGTTTCCTACCTGACCTCGGACACCATCTGGGATATCCGCACCCTTCCAAAACGCCTGGTGGTTTTGGGCGGAGGTCCCATCGGGTGTGAATTGGCCCAGGCCTTTGTACGGTTGGGGTCGAAGGTGACCCTGGTTCACCGGGGCGAACGGATTATGAAAAAAGAAGATCCGGATGCGGCCAGGGTTGTTATGGAAAGATTTCGTGCCGAGGGGATGGATCTGCGTCTTGAGCACGGGGCCAGGGAGATACGGGTCAATGGAGAGGAAAAATACCTTGTTTGCAATATCCCAAACAGGGACCCAGGGAACCAAGACAAGAATCAAGAGCAAAACAGGGAGGTGTTAATCCCCTTTGACCAGATCCTGGTGGCCCTGGGGCGTACCCCCAATGTGAGCGGGTTTGGTCTGGAGGCCCTTGGCGTGACCCTGGGCCCAGGGAGGAACATTGAAACAAATGGTTTTTTACAAACCAATTATCCCAATGTTTTTTGCTGCGGGGATGTCCATGGCCGATACCAGTTTACCCACACGGCTGCCCATGAATCTTGGTATGCCGCCGTAAATGCCCTGTTTGGAAGTGTTAAAAAATTTAAGGTCGATTATTCAGTGATCCCCTGGGCCACCTATACCGATCCTGAAGTTGCCCGGGTGGGGATCAACGAGCAGGAGGCAACTGCTGCGGGGATCGATTATGAAATGGTGAACTATGGGATAGAGGACCTTGACCGTGCAATGGCAGAGTCTCAATCCCATGGTTTTGTAAAAGTACTGACCGTCCCGGGTAAGGATAAAATTCTCGGGGTGACCATTGTGGGGCACCATGGTGCAGAAATTATTGCTGAGTTTGTGCTTGCAATGAAACATGGTATTGGGCTAAATAAGATATTGGGTACGATTCATATCTATCCCACCATGGCAGAGGCAAACAAATATGCAGCAGGGCTGTGGAAAAAGCGGCATGCCCCGAAACGGATGTTGGCATGGGCGGAAAAATTCCACCTTTGGATGCGCAACTAAAAAGTTTTTATTAATCACGTAAAGGAGAAAAATTCAGATGAAAGTAACCATTAGCAAACAGTGCATGGGTGATAGAAATTGTAACGATCTTTGTCCCGAAGTGTTCAAATATGACGAAGACGAGCTTAAGTCCACCATTCAAATTGATCCCATTCCAGAACACCTGAAGGCGCTTGTCCGTCAGGCAGCTTCTGAATGCGGTGCAGATGCCATTACCATCGAAGAGTAAATTTGTAGAATAAATTTGCAGAGTAAATTTTCAGAATAAATAAAACGCGTAAATAATAAGCGTAAAAGAGGTCACCCATGGGTAAATTCAGGGATAGTCAGACAGCCATAAACCTTCATACCTCATTTGCAGCAGAGGCCCAGGCCAGAACACGGTATAATTTTTTTGCCAACAAAGCCAGGGAAGAAGGGTTTATCCAGATTGCAAAAATATTTAATGAAACCGCAGACCAGGAATTTGAACATGC
>CAYWNB010000306.1:1905-3596 GCA_964459195.1 uncultured Desulfobacula sp. | reverse complement strand
GTTATTATGATGGTGTTCAGGCCCGGTGGCCTGATCGCCAATGTCCGAAAAACCTATCAATTTAAAAGTTCAGAAATTTAAGTTTATGAAATCAATACTGAATGTAGAAAATATTACAATGCGGTTTGGTGGGCTTAAGGCGCTGGATAACCTGGATCTTAGGGTCAACGAAGGGGAAATTGTTGCCCTGATCGGTCCCAATGGTGCTGGTAAGACAACCTTTTTTAATTGCGTCACCGGTATCTATCCCCCGACCACAGGCGATGTGCTCATCACGCCGCCGGGTAAACCCTCTGAACGGATCAATGGTCTTAAACCCAATGAGGTAACGGAACGAGGCATGGCCCGGACCTTCCAGAATATCAGGCTTTTTGGCAGTATGTCCGTACTGGAAAATGTCATGATCGGACGTCATTGCCGATTGAAAGCAGGGATTGCAAGTGCTATCTTTCGGCCCAGGTCCACGGTCGATGAGGAGAAACAACTCATCAAAGACAGCTATGCGGTTTTGGAAAAAATTGGTCTGAGTCAATATGTCAATGAGCTGGCTATGAACCTTCCCTATGGTGCCCAGAGACGACTTGAAATTGCCCGGGCCATGGCAACGGAGCCCTTTTTGCTGCTGTTGGATGAACCGGCTGCCGGTATGAATCCCCAGGAAACAAAGGAATTGGATGATCTGATTGTCTGGATCAGGGACAATGAAAAGATATCCATTCTTTTGATTGAACATGATATGAAGCTGGTCATGAGTCTTTCGGATAAAATTTTTGTGATGGATTATGGGAAAAAGATTGCACAAGGAACGCCTGAGCAAATAAAAACCAATCCAGTTGTAATCAAGGCCTATCTTGGGGAAGACGCTGATGCTTAAGTTGAAAGATATAAATACGTTTTATGGAAATATTCATGCCCTAAAGGGGGTTACCCTTGAAATTAATCAAGGGGAAATCATTTCCCTTATCGGGGCAAACGGTGCTGGTAAATCCACCACCTTGATGACGATTTCTGGGATTGTTCCCGCCCGGCAGGGGAGTGTGACCTTTCTCGGGGAAGATATAACCCGTGTTCTTGCCAATAAAATTGTTGAGAAAGGAATGGTTCAGGTGCCGGAAGGACGACGGATCTTTCCCTACCTGACCGTGGCTGAAAATCTTGATATGGGCGCTTTTTTAAGAAAAGACAAGGCGGGTATTAAACAAGATATTGAGTATGTTTATGATCTTTTTCCTGCTATGGCTAACAGAAGAAATCAGTCCGGGGAGACCCTTAGCGGCGGTGAACAGCAGATGCTGGCCATTTCCAGGGCGCTGATGGCCCGCCCGAAGCTGCTGCTCCTAGATGAACCCTCCCTGGGGCTGGCGCCCATTATTATCAAGCAAATTTTTGCTATTATAAAGCGCATCAATGAGGAGCAGAAAACTACCATCTTTCTTGTGGAACAGAATGCCAATTTGGCCCTCAAAGCTTCCCACAGGGGGTATGTTATGGAAAATGGTGTTATCACCATGTCCGATACCGGCGCCAACCTTCTGGTAAACGAAGATGTGAAAAAAGCGTACCTGGGCATATAAAATTACAGATAGTCCATAATGGTGTGGGGGTATAAATTTTTTGAATCAGGCGAGCCCAGTTTTGCCGAAATTCTTTGGAAGGCATTTCGTTCGGCATAACAGCTAACAGCAGGAATG
>CAYWNB010000306.1:0-1805 GCA_964459195.1 uncultured Desulfobacula sp. | reverse complement strand
CTGGTATTTTTTTTTGCCGGAACCCTGTTCATGCTGTCGCAATTTTACCGGTCATCCGTGGCAGTGATTGCCCCTGACCTAATCCAGGATTTGAATCTGGATGCCTGGGAACTGAGCACGGTATCAGCCTCTTTTTTCTATGCCTTTGCCCTGATGCAGATACCCGTAGGAATTTTTCTTGACAGCATCGGGCCGAGAATCACCATGTCCCTTCTCACACTGGTTTCCGTCATTGGAGCCCTGATATTTTCCATGGGGGATTCCTATTATTCCCTGACCCTTGGCAGAATGTTGCTGGGCATCGGCATGGCCTGCAATTTTATGGGCGGGTTAAAGCTGATCACCCTCTGGTTTGACCCCAAACTCTTTGCAACTCTTTCCGCCCTGATTGTTTCTCTTGGCACCGCCGGCAACATCGCAGCTGCCACTCCCCTGGTCCTCATAGTTCAGGCAATGGGATGGCGTTACAGTTTTATGACCATGGGCGGAATTAGCTTTTTGGTCATCCTTCTATTCTTTTTTTTGGTGAGCGACCAACCACCCTTCGTCCAAACGATGAAGACCCGCCAGAACCCCTCCCGGCCCGGTATAAAAGAAACTTTTAAAGTTGCCAGGACACTGTTTGTCCGGAAAGATTTCTGGATCATTTCGTTTTCAACCTTTTGTCGCTACGGTATTTTTGCCGCTGTTCAGGCATTATGGGCAGGCCCTTATCTGATTCAAGTGGCCGGTTTATCAAGTGTCACAACTGGAAATATTATTTTATTCATGAGCATCGGGTTAATCATTGGGTGTCCTGCGAGCGGTCATCTGTCCGACAGGGTTTTCAATTCCCGAAAAAGAATCATCATTCCCGGCATCTGCGGAATGACGGGTATTTTATGGCTTCTGGCCTTTCTCCCGGAGGGAACCGCCGCCATTCCTTTGGCCCTTGTTTTTTTCGGTTTTGGCCTGTTCAGCGGCTCAGGCCAGCTCATGTACGCCCATATTAAAGAACTGGTTCCCCATGAACATGCCGGCATGGCCATGGCGGCCATCAATTTTTTTACCATGGCCGGCGTTGCCGTCTTTCTGCAGGGGATGGGATCTTTAATGAAGTTTCTTTATCCCGGTGCCTCCCTGGGCGTATCTGCCTTTAAAAGCGCCTTTATCTTCTGCGCGGTCTGCCTGACCATCATCGGTGCCCTCTACACGTTGACAACAGAAATAAATCAGGGTTTTTCCGATTAACTTTTCTGTCCATAGTCGATACCAACAGCCTCAAGAGATCCGGGTGGCATCTTTTGCGAATTCTTCGGGTGGGTTCAGGGGCCGCCAAATGGTGAAGGGGGTCAATCCCCCAGGGGTTGAGTCCACCTCAAGGTCTCCCCGGTGATCTATATAACAATAACCTGATTTTGCGGGACACTCTTCAAATTGATAATTAATGTATTATGTGGATTTTCTGTAGGCCAAATAGAATTTAACCCAACCACAATATATTGTGCCAGACTTCGAATTAAAGAAATTGAGACTATTAATAGTCCACACTACATCAGACTGGGTAACATCTAACCCTTATAGAATGGAGTTTTGACAGTATTTTATCCACCCTTTCAAGGGGTGTTTTGCTTATCTTCAATAATAAAATTTTATTTTAAGAGGATTGTATAATTATTTTATTATAATATTTAAAATTATGTAATATTTTTTTTATGCCATCCGCAACTGAAAATAATGGGTTATCAGCAACATGTACAATTACACCTGTTTTTTTTTCTATCATGCTATCAAGACCAGGAAGTTGAGAACCGCCTCCGGTCAGA
>CAYWNB010000305.1:0-3602 GCA_964459195.1 uncultured Desulfobacula sp. | reverse complement strand
CCCCTGAAATCTTTATATTTTTTTAAGTCTACCAGGGTAATTTTTGGCAGCGGATTCTGGTTCACCCGGTGTTCAAGGGTGAGCTGGGTAAATTTATGATCCCTCACATTCTGATAAGATTGAAGCGAAGGCGTTGCAGATCCCAGTACAACCGGACAATCCTGCATTTTTCCCCGGACAACGGCCAAGTCCCTGGCATTGTATCGCAGCCCTGTTTCCTGTTTATAAGAGGTGTCATGTTCTTCATCCACAATAATCACCCCGATATTTTCAACGGGGGAAAAGATGGCGGACCGTGCTCCGATCACGATACTGACCTTGCCAAGGGCCAGCTTGCGCCACTGGTCCAGGCGCTCCCCGTGGGTGAGCATGGAATGGATCACGGCGATCTTCTCTCCAAACCGAGCCCGGAACCGCCGCTCGGTCTGGGAGATCAGGGCAATCTCCGGCACCAGAACAATGGCGGCCTTGCCCGATTCAACCGCATCTGATACCAGGCGCATATAGACCTCGGTTTTGCCCGATCCTGTGACCCCTGTCAACAGATAGGGAATAAACCCTTTAGGTCGATTCACCCTTACTGTTTCAATCAAAATTGCCTGCTCCTCGGTGAGGGTGGGCGGGGTATCCGGCTCCACCGGATCCCCCAGGGGGTCCCGAAAAACCTGGCGCTGAACGATTCCGATATAGCCAGCCTCGGCAAGGGGGCCAATCAGCCTTGCTGCAGTAGGAACATGGGACTTGAGGCTTGTTAGGGAAACTTCTTGCCGTTCCCGGACAATGCTCAAAATCTGTTGGCGTTTCAGGGAAAGCCGAATCGTATCTGGGGGTACTTTGCCCAAATCCTGGATAAATTTTTCTCGTTTGATATTGGCTATTTCTCGTTTCAAAACAGCAGAAACCGTCAGCAGGTCATTTTTTTCCATCTTACGGACCAGGGCGGCAATGGAAGGGTTAGAACTGCTTTTTATCAATTGTTTGAGGGTACACCCCTCTTTTTCCTTTAAAAATTGGATCACCCCGACCTCACCCGGGGCAAGATCCCCTGTGGAAAAGGCGGTTATTCCTGCAGGCGTTACAAAAACGCAGGAGACATCTTGGCGGTCAAGGCCTGCGGGAAGAGCGGTTTTAATCACCTCTCCCAGGGGATGAATGTAATATTGAGCCACCCATTTAAAAAAAGAGACTTCATTCACCGGAAACAAAGGATGGTCATCCAACACATCCAAGATATTTTTGGCTTTGTAGGGACCTGCGCTTGTCTGTTCCCCAAGGATATAGCCTGTCACCCGCCGCCGGCCAAAAGGGACCAGAACCCTCATCCCTATGGCACATTGTTCCCGTAAATGATCCGGCACCTTATAAACAAAGGTAATATCCAGGGGCAGTGTCACGCTGACGTCTATGTAATCTGTTTGGATCATGGGGTCTATTGTGCACAAAAAAAGATTAATTTCAACATCAGACTTATTTTCTTGACTAAAAAACCTGTGTTTTATAGTTATGAAAAGATATACATTTTCGTCACAACAAAACAAGGCAATAAATTACATAAAATAACAGACACTATAAAGTGACTTAGGAGGCACCATGGCTGTATTTGTAGAAGACCATCCCCTCATTAAACATAAATTAGGACTCATGCGGCAAAAAGACATCAGCACCAAGGACTTCAGGGAACTGGCATCGGAGGTGGCAAGACTTTTGACCTATGAGGCCACCAAAAACCTTGCCACGGAAAAAAAGGTCATCGAAGGCTGGGCCGGCAAGGTTGAAATCGAAGGCATCAAAGGTAAAAAAATTACCATTGTCCCCATTTTAAGGGCGGGATTAGGCATGATGGACGGGGTTCTCGATCTGATCCCTTCGGCCAAGGTCAGCGTGGTGGGCTTTTACCGAGATGAACAAACTCTGAAGCCGGTTCAGTATTATGTCAAGACAGCCAGTGCAATGGAAGAAAGAACCGCCTTGATCCTTGATCCCATGCTGGCCACCGGCGGCACTCTCATTGCCACCATTGATCTGCTAAAAGAGGCCGGATGCAAAGAGATAAAAGGCCTGTTCCTGGTGGCAGCCCCGGAAGGAATTGCCAAGGTTACCCAAAAGCATCCGGATGTGGATATTTATACGGCAAGTGTGGATGAATGCCTCAATGATATCGGCTATATTCTTCCGGGCTTAGGGGATGCCGGCGATAAAATCTTCGGTACCAAATAAACCGATTAAAAAAAAATAATTCGTAGGTCCTTGACAAAGGCCCATGAAACCAGCATTTGGGTTTCATGGGCCTTTGTTTTGTTTTCTTGATACAGATCAAGGTTACGAACTCCCTTTCCTGGTAAACTTCATCCAAATTTTCACTCTTAAATGAAAGGAATTAAAAATGCACAATGGATGTTCAGGCGCCTATGAATCAGGCAAAGAGATCGTGGATAAAATCAGAATGATGGGATTTAATACAACTCCCCTGGCCAGCACCCTTGAAATTGACTGTAGTAACTGCGATAATCACTTTCAAATGGAAATAATGGAATCCCAATGCCCATCATGCGGGATGGTTTATGGTGTTACGCCCTGCCATTCCCATAGTTCAGAATTTGCGAAAGCCGCTGGAGTCAATTATTAAATGTCTGAAATAGATGCCATAACAAAGCGAATGGAAGCCCTTGAAATCCTGATCAAAGAAACCCGTGACCGGTTGCCGGCCCACTCGACAAAACCGCCGGTCATGATGGAACTTTTAGACTATGAAGATGAATATGAAGCCCTCACAAAACGACTGGGCGCCATTAAATCCAAGGGATAAATATGAAATCCTTTCAGGTCTTTGACGAAAAATTAAAGGTGTGTATGCTAGCGTTCCAGGAATTTGTTTTCTCCCCTGAAAAAGCAAAAATTCTGGGCGCCCGGATAGCTGGGCAATCCTTTGTCATTGATTTTTTCAACCGGAAAATTATTGTTTCAAAGCAAAATTTATTGGATACAGAAGGCCGGGATCTCACGCCCGCGGTGAGGGTGTTGCTGTTAAAATATTTACTTTTGTGCCCTGATCGTATCCATGAGACCACCCACAAACTGGTGACATTTAGGGAATTTTCAAATGCCAGCCCCCTATTCTCAAGCTTCACCACCAATACCGCCAAGATTATTGAAACCACATTTTCAGGGAATCTGGCAAAATTGGAGACCCAATGCGCCCGGCTTGGCGGCACCATTTTGGAAACCGCTTCCCATGATTTGAGCGTTCGATTCAGAGCGCTGCACCGCATCCCCATCATCCTCAACTTTAATGACAGGGAGGAGATGCTGCCGGCCAATGCCTCCTTCCTGTACCATGACAATGCAGCCGCCTACCTGGACCTGGAAAGCCTCATGGTGACCTGCACCTACCTGACCGGGCTGCTCATCAAGGCAGATATCTGACACCCTGCCAGGATAAATTCTAAACATACTGGCAAAAAAAATGTCACCTCTCATAAAAATCATGGCGGAGAATCCTTACCGGCCGGAAAAGATTGAAGCGTACGGATTGAACAATTCCTACTGGCTCTAAATTCCACTGCGCTAAAAGCCGGTTCTTTTCATTCAACTTTGTCTCCAAT
>CAYWNB010000304.1:0-3623 GCA_964459195.1 uncultured Desulfobacula sp. | reverse complement strand
AGCAGCTTGGATATTCCGTGACAACAAGAACAAGCAGTGTTGAAGCCCTGGAATTGTTCAAATCGAAACCACAAGCTTTTAATTTGGTTATTACAGATATGACAATGCCAAACATGACTGGTGACCAATTGGCGACTGAAATGATGAATATAAGATCAGATATTCCTGTGATTTTATGTACTGGGTACAGTAAAAAACTATCCGAAGAACGCGCCTCAGAGATCGATATCAAGGCGTTAGCATATAAACCGGTTGTTAAGGCAGATTTGGCGAAAACGGTTCGGAAAGTGTTGGATAAAATTTAAAGAAATTATCAGCATGATAAACACCACATCCGGTCCGTAAGCGTCCAAATTTGTTAAAGGTGTCATCTCTTCACGGGGGAAAGTAATTCCGTTTGATAGGGGTTAAAAAATTAACTTTTTTTAATAGTTGATTGAAACATAAATTACACACGATATAAATGAATACAACAATATATTAAAATTATTCATGAGGGTCTTAATGTGGGGTGTCTAAAAAATAACCCACTGATTTTATGGTATAATGCAACGCTACAATGATAGTTATTCAGAATTTATAGCGAAGTATTTTTTTAAGCATCTGAATTTACAGGCAAAAAATAATTCGAGGCAAAAAGGATAAAACTGCATATTTTCAGTGGGTTAGCCGATACGTAACCCCGATTCTTTTGTAGTTTCGAGGTGATTTTTTGCCCACTTTTTGGCCCACCCCAAAAAGCCTTTTAACTCTGTATTACCAAGGCTATCTGTTATTTTTTTGGGGTCCAAATCATGGACAAAATATTTTCCCGATTTAGACGGCCTACACCAGATGTGGTATTCTGGAAATATTTAAAAAAAAACAGCCTGGAGAAAGAAACGCTCGGGGATTCGTCGTATTTGACTCCTAACAGATAATCTATACTCACGAGAAAAATTGGTACAAATTATATATAAATTTTACAAAGAAAATCGAGAATCGTCAATAGCTACAGCATGATAGGAGTATCAACCAAGATGGCCCTTCCGATGTATTCAACCATACAATACGCTAACGCTCGCTTTTACATAAATGTGGAGTGTACCCCTAATTACCGGATTTCCAGGTCAAATCCTATTTATGGAGATGACTTTTTCAATGCCTCAAGCACCTCAAAGGTGGCAAGCCCATCTGGAGACAGTCCTGCTTTTAATTGAAATTCCTGAATCGCAGTGCGGGTCTTTTTTCCGAAAAGGCCATCCACCGGACCTGGGTTATACTCCAGATTGGTCAAGCGTTGTTGAATTTCACGAACGAGGTTCATCTGTTGTTTTGGTTTACGAGATTTACTTTTACTAAATGAGCTTTCAACACCGGAAACACTCAGCAACTGATTGCTGATGGGTAGCCCCTGTGCTTTGGCCAACCTGAACCACCTTACGGCTTCATTTGTATTCTTTGGGACACCCACTCCCCTAGCAGACATTACACCCAGCATATGCATGGCAGAACCATGTTCTTTTCTGGCAGCTTTTTTTAAATACCAGGTTGCCTCTGTGGGATCATTGAAAAGATAGGCCATGCCCAATAAATAATTTGCCGAAGCGTATCCATTTTCTCCAGATTGCCGCAACCAATACATATATTGTTCCAGATTTTTGTTTCCAGCGTCTCCTGTCAGATACATGTTAGCCAACATAAACTGAGCGTAAGCACTTCCGGTATCAGCAGCTTTTCGATATTCATCAAAGGCAAGAGAATAGTTATTATTTTCGTAGGCCTTATCCCCCTTGTCCTCCGCATTACTCTGTTGGAACATTTTTATTGGGTTTTCTATGCCATGGGCTGT
Organism: uncultured Desulfobacula sp.; assembly: GCA_964459195.1. Classification (GTDB taxonomy): domain Bacteria; phylum Desulfobacterota; class Desulfobacteria; order Desulfobacterales; family Desulfobacteraceae; genus NBML01. Next base: position 1,792 of record CAYWNB010000304.1, on the reverse strand, counting down.
TGATTGAAAAATTGGCGTGGAGCCGACAAAAGCAAATAATACAAGAAATAGGGTCAGTTTGAAAGAATATCGACAGATTATCATTGTGTACTCCTCCTGGTTATAAAATAAATATTTTGCATACATCAGGTCAGGGTTATTTACTGCCACCGCCTCCACCACCACCACCAGAATTATGAACAAGGTAGTTTGAGCCATCTGCGGTGACCACATAAAAATTGTGGGTATCATCAACCTGTATGTTGTACAATATCTGGTTGGAGCGAACATAATCGATGTTTTCGATTTTAACCATGTGGTTATCCAGATGCACTATGTCCCCTATTTTAAGATTTCGAATTTTTTCCCAACCATTCTGGCTGAGCAACCTTTCGCCACCAGTGGCAGTCAGCTGATTGTTTATGGTATACAGATGATTTGCCTTTACAGAGTAGGTCTTGATCACCTGCTTGATCACCTGCTTATCATATCCAATATCGTAGGTTAAAACTTTTTCACCCGGTTGTAATTTTGCCAGGGATTTTAATGAGCCGTCTTCCATTTTGACAAGTGTTTCCGGTAAAAAACAGCCGGAAGATTGATTTTGAATCACTTGTTTTTCATTTTCTAGGTGTTTCAATCTATTTTTAAGTCGGCTGATCTCTTTTTCAGTTGCTGCAACATTTGCATAGGAACGGGTTGCAATCTCTTCATAAGTAGGATGCCCATCCAATTTTACCCAGCCTAAACTTTTAGTATTCTCCATATCATTTATCACGGCATTATGCAGCTCTCTGATTCGATATTCTTCATAATCCTGAATTTGCTGTTTTGTTCTGTTGATCTCCTTATCAGCTTCTGAAAGATCTTTTGAACTTGAATTATTGGAGGTACTGGTATTGAAAGAACTTGAGCCCGACGAACTGAGGCATCCCTGGAATAGTATTAAAATGAATAGAGCACATAAAATAGAGCAAAATGAATTTTTAATAATTTTTAGTTTTACAGATAGGAACTTGCTTTTTGCTAACCAAATCATAAAAATCCTCCAAAATCTAAAATATTATCTCCAACCTGATACAGCTATAACATGTTGTAGCTATATCAGCTCTAACCACATGAAGACAAGAAAAAAATTTGAAATTTGAAACACCTTAAAAAAATAGCTCTCCTGCAATCCGATAGCATCAGCAGCATGTTAAGATTATGCGCATCACTTAAAAAGTGATAAACAATAGTATCAAATATTACGGTATACGCTATAATATCAATTTTTTATTTAATGCTCTTTCAGAAGTGAAAAAATCTCCTGACCATCCTTATCATATCCATATGAAACCAAAATTTTGCATATAAGTAGTATAAAATTGCCATTGCTAGGAAAAAAGATAGAAAAATGCCAAATTTTCTTCCAGCCAGCTTTTTACCCATTTTAAAAAATTGTTTTGAAAAAGATGCCGACCACTTTTCAATATGAGTGATAAGCGGATAGAGAACTATTAAAACTACTCCCATCATAATTATGGGAGCTAAAAATAAATTCCCACGAATGCTTCCATTAACTGCCAGTTGCTGCTGCACCCAGTTCATCAAAAGATCTACTGATAAAATTGCAACTATCAAAACGAATACTTTCAATATCTTACTCAATTCATACTCTCCAAAAAAAAGTGCAGTTGAATAATAGTACAACAGGAAATTATGTCAACTATTCATAAGATCTTTCTACAACAATTGTTGTAGTTAACAACTTCTTTACAACTTTTCGAGCTGTGCGGTTAGCCAGGTAAAAATTTATGCAGCCAGTCTAAAA
>CAYWNB010000303.1:0-3633 GCA_964459195.1 uncultured Desulfobacula sp. | reverse complement strand
TCTCTCGGCTCGTCTTCAATATTCTGTGCGGCAATACAGACGATCATGCGCGGAACCATGCCGCGTTTTGGGACGGTAAAGCGCTGAACCTGACACCTGCGTATGACATCTGTCCGCAAGGCCGCACAGGCAATGAGGCTTCACAGGCAATGCTCATATCTGGCTACAACAATCTGAGCCAACTCAAAACGTGCCTTGAGACCGCGCATAACTTCCTTCTGTCTGAAGAAGAAGCCTGCCAAATATTCGGTAACCTGACTGCCTCAATCGAACAGCATTGGCGCGCCGTATGTGAAGAAGCTGAGCTGAATGAAGTGGATAAAAAACTTCTTTGGAGACGGCAGTTTCTAAACCCATATTCGGTTGAGCAATAGGCATTACCTTTGAAAAGCAACGGGATCAACTGCTGGCAGGCATGGGGCCTGGTGGGCACATCTTGAATATTACATACTAAATTTCAACAATCCAAATGAAGCGGATAATACCGCTTATTTGGGTCGTTATCGCGCCGAGGAAAGCTCGGCGTATCTTGCAGGGTGAAAGTCCCTGTCGGGAAGGATGTCAGTAATGATTTCCTGTAAGGGTTAGCCACCCACCCGTATCGAGCCTTGGACCCATGGCGGAGTTGCATAAATGAATGCAGCGAACAAGATGGGTTAAGCGTAGGCAGAGCATTTTGTAGGCCGTAGGGGTGGTCGCGCACCCTGAAGTGCTGGTACAGCTTCGAAATTACAATTGCGGATGCCGAGGGTTTTAACGTACACCGAAGGCAATACAGAAGCATTCGATATTGGCGAGAATGTGGAGGTCCGCCGGAGTCCTCAGGCCGTGGCATGCAAGAAGAGATGCGCTGTAGAACTCGGGAAGCCCCAAAGGTTCCAGGAAATTTGGTCCTGGATGAATAGAGTTGAAGGAACTATGAAACCGAATTCATCAGAAATAAAGGAACAAAAACCTTGGTGGGAGACATGCTGGTCCGCCAGCGTGCCTCCAGAAGCCGATGGGGTGTCTTATCAGGCATACTACTCAGAGGTGTGGAAAGCGCACTACACGGGGAAGGACCTGACGGAAGTACGTAGCCCGCAAAGGAAACTCGTACCGGACAAAGTAGGGCTGGGACAATACGAGCAAACCTCACTACGGGGAATAGCAATTAAGGCAAAAGCAAATGGAAAACATCGTTTTCAAAATCTTTACCGAAATCTGAATGTCTCATTTCTATACACATGTTGGAAGGACTTGAACAAAAAAGCCGCCAGTGGTGTAGACAAAGTGACGGCACAGGCCTACGAAGAAAATCTGGAGGCCAATATTCAAGGATTGGTAGAGCGACTGAAAACGAACAGTTATCGTGCCAAATTGGTACGTCGATGTTACATACCCAAAGAAAATGGCAAAGAAAGACCATTGGGCATTCCGGCCCTTGAAGACAGGTTGGTGCAGTTGGCTTGTGCCAAGATGCTGACAGCCATATTCGAGGCCGATTTTCTTGAGAATAGCTATGGATATAGACCAAACCGGAGTGCAAAAGATGCGGTCAATGATCTGCGCTTTAATCTTCAGTTCGGTAAATATGGATACATTGTTGAGGCCGATATTAAAGGCTTTTTCGACCATATGGACCATGAGTGGCTATTACGGATGCTCAAGGAAAGAATCGATGATACGGCGTTTTTAAATCTAATCTGCAAATGGCTGAAGGCAGGCATCCTGGATACGGATGGTATGGTTATACATCCGGAAACAGGAACACCGCAAGGCGGTATTGTATCGCCTGTGTTGGCCAATGTCTATCTGCATTTTGCGCTTGATTTATGGTTCGAAAAGGTTGTCAAGGCACACTGTAAAGGTGATGTTCTGATAATGAGATACGCAGATGACTTTGTTTGTGCATTTCAATACCGGAAAGATGCCATAAAGTTTTTCAAGGTACTGCCTAAAAGACTTGCTAAGTTCGACCTTTCGGTAGCACCTGAGAAAACAAGGATGATGAGATTTAGTCGATTTCATCCGAGCAGACGCAAACGGATTATCTTTTTGGGTTTTGAGACTTACTGGACCAAAGACCAAAAAGGGATGCCAAGAGTTATGCAGCGCACCGCACGCAAAAAGTTACAAGGTGCCTGTAGACGCATCAAAGATTGGATAAAGGGAAATCGTCATTTAAAGGGAATAAAATTCATAACGGCTTTAAACAGACGGCTACGTGGACATTACAATTATTACAGTGTGGTCGGGAACTTAAGGTCTTTATGGGTTTTCTATGGTTGGGCAGTTAAATGTGCTTTTAAGTGGCTAAACCGACGAGGTGGAAAGCGTAAGAGCTTCACCTGGCCGGCATTCAATAGAGCCATAGAACGCCTCGGGCTTGCAAGACCCAAACTCCCGTTAGGAACCAAAAGACATCGGGTATTTTCTTAATGCTAATGCTTTACGCGAAAGCGAGTATAACCGAAGAACCGGATGCGGGAAAACCGCACGTCCGGGACTGTGCGGGGGGCGCTGGGTAACCGGCGTTCCTACCGCGAGAGGCGAATAGGAAAAATAAATGTTCACAGGATTTGATACTAAAATATTTGATGACCCAGAATTTAAAGAAGACTCTGTACGAGAAGTTATTATTGCACCTATCCTCGCTAAACTTGGGTATCTCGTGACAGGTTCATCACGAATAATCAGAAGTCGGACACTAAAGAACCCTTTTATCAGGGTTGGCACCCGAAATCACCCAGTTACGACAATACCGGATTACACTCTTCTTCATGATGAAAAACCTATATTTGTGCTTGACGCAAAGGGGCCAAAAGAAAGTGTACTAAAGCATGAGCACATTCAACAAGCATACAGTTATGCCATTCATCCAGAAATCAAATGCAATGAATTTGGACTATGTAATGGTCGACAACTTGCCATATTCAACGTTAATCAAACAAAACCGATCCTCATTCTAAACTTTGAAGAATTTGAAGCTCAATGGGATAAAATAGAGAAACACCTTTCAGTGAAATATTTGCTAAAACCAGCGCTGAGAAAATTTAGCCCAGATCTCGGCTTTAAACTCAAAAGGTTCGGGATTAATGAAGATACTGAACTCATTATGCCAGGCGTAAGGTTGAATCTGTTCGGAAGAGTAAATGAACAGATTATGACAGCAGGAGCAAACTGTGATTTTGGTGACATCCCTCATTGTGCCAGTTTTGATTTTGAATTATCTTTGTTAGATCAAGTGGTGGCAGGGCTTCCAAAGCAACTTAAAGATATGTTTTGTGATGCGCTCAGTAGGGCTCCATTTCAGGCGGCGGCTGGGCTTGTTATAGAGTTAGACATTACAGCAAAATTAGGAGCGGAAACCAAGGCTCAATATGAGACTTTTATACCTTTAGTGATTAGTGAAATACATGAGTCTCGGTTTAATCCAACTCAAGTTCCAGGTGATCCCAACGATATTCCTGCGCATGTATTTCAACTTCGACAAATGTTTAAAATGAGAGAAGAGTGAAAAGGGGTCGAGTCTCTATTTGAGATTTGATGGATATTTCAACAACTCAAATCCACCGGACGAGCCGGTGATTTAGGTGGTTATCTGCTTCTGCACCGCGATTATAATAAAACAGATCTTTTGACTATATTTAT
>CAYWNB010000302.1:2123-3650 GCA_964459195.1 uncultured Desulfobacula sp. | reverse complement strand
CCAAAGCCCAGGTGGCTGCCATTGGCAAGGCCGGTGAAAACAAGGTTTTTTATGCCTCCATCGAACAGGGCAGATCCAGTGCCAGTCGGGGCGGCATAGGTGCTGTCATGGGAGACAAGGGGGTCAAAGCCGTCGTTGTCCGGGGCACAAAGGATCTTTATATTGCAAAGCCCGAGGAATTCATGGAGCTGACCAACGAGGTCATGGAATATATAAAATTTCGCAACGAAAATCCCATACCGGGTGTCATGCCCATATTGGCAGGGTTAGGTTCCCCCCAGGAGATGAAAGTCCATGATGAGAAATGGCACACGGAAAATTTTATGTGGGGCAATTCGAGAACCCGGAGAAAAGGGTTCTGGACCGATGAGGTCGCAAGGGACTGGCTTACAACAATGGAAAAGGCAAGGACCCGACTGATCTCCTGCTACAATTGTCCCATGACATGCGGGGCAACCATTTCCATGCCGGGCCTGCCCACCTATATGATGAAATGCTTTACAAAACTCACCTATACAATGGGGGCTTTTTCAGACCTTGATTTTGGATTGAGAATCGCCCAGAAGGCAACTGAATACGGGTTGGACGGATTTTCCGCTCCCCAGGTCATGGCCTTTGCCCTTGAGCTTCTCGAAGAGGGAATCTTAAGTCCTGCGGATTTTCCAGGGCTTCCCGAAGACAATGAAGGAAAATTTTATTACCTGCTGGATATGATTGTGAACCGGGAAGGCATCGGGGATGTGCTGGCAGAAGGAACATACAGGGCAGCCAAGAAGATCGGTAAGGGAGCTGAAGCCTTTGCCCACAATAATATCAAGAAAATTGAGCAGCTGCCCCTCAAGTTGTCCATGCTGAACCCCATCTATTATCTCATGTATTGTACCGGTGAAAAGATGAACATTACCCAGATTGAAGGGCAGTTTCCACAAGCCCCTTATCCCAAGCTGGAGCACAGGGAAGCATTTGTAAAAGACTGGCACCATGTCCCCGATGAAAAATTCAAACAATATTTTCTGGACTGGGAACCCCGGGGAGAAAAATCCATGCCCTTTTATCCCACCGTTGATATGTGTTGTGAGATTGTTGACTGGATGGAGCGGATGCACTATATTGACGATGCCCTTGGCCAGTGTGCCGGGCTTTCCTCCTTTCCGTTAAAACCGCCCTATCACATCCACAATTACCCCAAATTTATTTCAGCTGGTGCCGGAATCGAGATGGATGAAGAGTCGCTTTCCCTGGCTGCCAAGCGCTACAGGACCCTTATCCGTGCCTTCAATACAAGAAGAGGCATGAGACGAAAAGATGAAACACCGCCCGAGGACCATTGGAAAAAGAGGTTCCCTGAACTTGAAAAAGAGTTGCTGGACACTTATTACAAATTCAAGGGATGGAACGACGAAGGCATTCCCACCAAGGAAGCCTTACATGAACTGGGCCTTGGTTACGTGGCGGATGAATTTCTGGAAAGAGGAATTTTGAAGGCAGAGGACAATGTCAAAGAGACGGCAGCAGAATAATAAGACC
>CAYWNB010000302.1:0-2023 GCA_964459195.1 uncultured Desulfobacula sp. | reverse complement strand
ATTAGAGTGGAGGGAAAGAGCCTTGACTGGTAATACAAAAGAAAAGCAAAAGAAAATAATCAAAACAATTCGGATCGATGTTGATAAATGCAATGGTTGCCGGGCCTGTGAGATGATCTGCTCTGCCTTTCATGCGGTGCCCAAGTATAGCTCTAATAATCCTGCACGTTCTCGTATTCGGATCATCCGGGAACCGTTGAGGGATTTGTATGTGCCTGTTTATGCGGGAGAATATACGGTAGCTGAGTGTGCTGGCAGGGATAAATACACCATTGACGGGAAGGAATACGATGAGTGTGCCTTTTGTCGGGCCTCCTGCCCCTCAAGGGACGAGTTCAAGGAACCCGATTCGGGTTTGCCCCTCAAATGCGATATGTGTGAAGGCGAAGAGGAGCCCTTGTGTGTAAAATGGTGCATGCATGATGCATTGATCCTGGAAGAAAGAGAAGTGGACGTTGAAGACCAGGAAGAATCAATTGAGCAAGAAGACCTTGCCATCGGTTTGGAATCATTGGCAGACAAGTTTGGCATGGACAAGATAATGGATGCCGTTGCCCGGATGAATGATAAAGACTAAAAGGCCAAACCATTAAGGCTAAAAAAGGATAGACAGTGGAAACTATAGCCCCCTTCCTAGAAGTAATAGACGAGATAAATGATGCCGGCGGAGACATCTTTAAGTTATGCTTTCAATGCGGATTGTGTGATACGGTTTGTCCCTGGAATCAGGTTCGACCCTTTAGCATGCGCAAATTAATCCGGGAGGCAGCCTTTGGTTTAAGTGAAGTAGAAGGTGAAGATATCTGGCGCTGCACCACCTGCGGAACCTGTCCGGCTCAATGCCCGCGGGGGGTCAAACAGATTGATATTGTCGTGGCCCTACGAAGGGTTGCAACGGAATATGAACTTTTCCCGCCTTCGGTTAAACCGGTCCGGACGGCAAGGGCCAGCCTGATCTCCGAAGGCAATCCCCTGCAGGGAGACCGGGGTAAACGCGCTGACTGGGCAAAGGATCTGGCGATAAAACCTTATGCAGAAGGCATGGACGCCCTGTATTTTGTCGGGTGTTATTTCAGCTATGACCCGAGAATGAGACGAGTGGCCACTGCCACGGCTAACATTCTAAAGAAGGCAGGGGTGAAATTTGGTATTCTGGGAGACAAGGAAAGCTGCTGTGGAGAAAGTATTCGAAAGACGGGCAGCGAGGAAGTCTTTAAAAATCTGGCCAAACAAAATATTAAAACCTTTATCGACAACGGGGTAAAAAAGATCATTGTTTCTTCCCCCCATTGCTATCACACCTTTAAAAATGAATACCCCGAATTCATGGTCTACTTTGAAGTGGTTCATATCAACCAATATTTATTGGAATTGATGGACGAGGGACGGCTGACGCTTAAAGGGGAATATGCAAAGAAGGTCACCTACCATGATCCCTGCTACCTGGGGCGCCACAACGGGATTTACGACGAACCCCGGGAGGTGTTGAAAAAAATCCCCGGATTGGAACTGGTTGAGATGGAGGCCCATGGTAAAAACAGTCTGTGCTGCGGCGGTGGCGGCGGCAGAATCTGGATGGATACCCCCCAGGAAGAAAGATTTTCCGATATAAGGCTAAAGCAGGCCAATGAGGTGGGCGCCCAGGTTCTTGCAACATCCTGCCCCTATTGTATCACCAACTTTGAGGAAAGCCGCCTTAACCTGGAGTTTGAAGAGGTCATGGAGGTCAAGGACATCACGGAAATTATCAGTGATATGTTAGAGTGATATGTTAGAGTGATCTCCCATGGAGATATGTTCTATATGATGAATTTGATGATGGATTTAATGACGGATTTGACGATAGGTTTAAAGTGGTTGAGCGTAAGTGGTCTGTGACAGAACAGACCGTAAATATATGACGAGGAGAAGAGAACGTGGGAAATGACGTATTGCCAAAAGAAGTAATTCAAGAATTTTCTGATAGTCTTGTTTCCATGGACATGGACAACAAAAACTTTGGAGACGTTATGGTGGTTGGTGG
>CAYWNB010000301.1:0-3704 GCA_964459195.1 uncultured Desulfobacula sp. | reverse complement strand
AGGCTGGATTCATAAATGCCCAAAAGCTCTTCCATGGTCTCTTCGCCGGTAATGTTTTCCATCCCCATCCCGGGCTCAGATACTGTTTCCTGTGTCTCTAATTCGTCTGTATTCATTGGTTGATTTTCATTTTTCTCAGCAATGTCGTTCATTAATATTATTCCCCCTAATCGAATTTTTTTTACACCCGTAGCCCCTCGAACAAAGAGAATCCGAGTACAATTTGCCTTTATAGCAACTCAAAATAAAATAATCAAGCCAATTCTACTAACTTTTACCTTTTTTGAATATAATTTAAGATTTTATCCACCACTTCCAGGATGGTTAAACAGGAGGAATCAATTTTAATGGCATCGGGTGCTGCCATCAGGGGGGCTTCTTTTCGTTGGGAATCATTGGTGTCCCTTTTTTCCATATCCTGCTGTACTCGTTTAATATCTTTTTGTTCTTGCGGCATCTCGGCATATCTCCTTTTTGCCCGGACAGACAGGTCGGCAAAGAGGAAAAATTTAAAGGAGGCGTCGGGGAAAACCACCGTACCCATGTCCCTGCCTTCAAATATGGCATCCTGGCTTTGGGCAATGTTTTTCTGGATATCAAGCAATGCCAACCTTATCTGGGGCTTTGCAGAACTTGCCGATGCCAGCATTGTAATCTCAGGTGTTCTGATATACGGCGTAATATCCTTTTTAGACGAGGTCAGCAAAAGAGCGTCTTTTACCCTGTTAAAATTCAAATCCAGACCCGTGAGAAATGCTTCAAGGCAGACATCATTTTTCCAGTCAATCTCCTGGTTCTTTATTTCATAGGCAACGCCTCTGTAAAGGGCACCGGTATCCACATAGACACATCCCAATTCCTTGGCCAAAAGCTTGCTGATGGTTGTCTTCCCGGCGCCTGCCGGCCCGTCAATGGTGATAATTCGATGGTTCATGACCTATCCTTATATTACCTTACTACCTGATTTATTTTCTCAATACCTGTTTCAATGCCCCGATGAAAATCTGGTTCTCTTCGCGGGTTCCGGTATTCACCCGCAAAAAGGTATCAAACCCATAGGATTTTAAGGCCCTGACAATCACCCCCCGGCCAAGCATTGCTGTAAAAACTGGGGTGGCATCTGTCTTTAAATCAACCATCATAAAATTGGACTGGGTGGGAAGGGGATCGAGTCCCATCTTGGTCAGCTCAGAACGAAGATAATCAATTCCCCTATGGGTGGCCCGGAGGCTTTTGTTTAAAAATTCTTCATCCTGGAGTGCTGCTTCTGCCGCCACCTGGGCCATGGTGTTGACATTAAAGGGTTGACGAATCCGATTTAAAATTTGTGCCACCTCCTTGTCCATGATCCCATACCCGATTCTGAAACCTGCCAGACCATAGGCCTTGGAAAAGGTTCTCAGGGTAACGATTCTGGAATCTTTTAAGGGATCATCAAGTGAGTTGAACACGGATTCATCCCGGACAAATTCAATATAGGCTTCATCCACCACAATGATCACATCCTGGGGTATTTTTTCTGAGAAAGAGATAAAGTCATCCCGGGTAATGGTACTGCCCGTGGGATTAAAGGGATTGGTGACAAAGACCATTTTTGTGCGGGGCCCCACCCTTTTGGCAATTTCTCCCAAATTTGTGGTATAGTCTCGAAGGGGGACCATGACAGGAACCCCTTTGGCGGTTTTAACACTGATTTCATACATTAAAAAGGAGGGCAAGGGCATTATCGCCTCATCTCCCGGGTTTAAAAACCCATGGGCCAAAAGGGCAATAATATCATCGGATCCATTTCCCAGGACAATAGTGTCAACACCCACCTGAAATTTTTTGGCCAGAAGCTTGCACAGCCCATGGGCCACAGGTTCCGGATATCGGTTCATACTGGAGAGGGCTTCATTAACTGCCGCAATTACCCTGGGGGAAAACCCCAATGCATTTTCATTGGAGGCAAGTTTTACGGCATTGGTGATATTGTATTCTCTTTCCAGTTCCTTTAAGGGTTTACCCGCCTCATAGGGTTTGATAGTCTCAACCGAGGTACTGATTTTAAACTTCATGGATCCATATCTCCTCATGGTAAAAAAACAATATTTAGTTAGGATTTGAATTTTTGTCAACAACTATGGTAGGAATTAATTCTTAACCCATACCCAAACCCAAACCAATGGGGAAAAAAGGAAAGAGGGAATATGACCCATAAGGTGATGACCGGGCTGGAAAACCTGAAAACAAATCCCCCTGGATATTTAAAGGGAAAGCGCCTGGGGCTGCTGGCAAATCCGGCCTCGGTAGACAAAGCATTTACCCATAGTCTGGAGATTATCAAAAGATTGTTTCCGGGGCAACTGACAGCATTGTTCGCCCCCCAGCACGGTTTTTATGCAGAGAAACAAGACAATATGATTGAATCGGACCATGGAATGGAGCCAGGGTTAAACATCCCTGTTTTCAGCCTCTATAGCGAAACAAGGATTCCAACCCTTCAAATGTTTGACAAAATCGACACCCTGATTGTAGACATCCAGGATGTGGGGACCCGGGTGTATACATTTATATATACCATTTCCCATTGTATTGAAATGGCGGCCAAACTTAAAAAAACGGTTGTGATCCTGGACCGGCCAAATCCCATTGGCGGTCTTCAGGTGGAAGGAAATATTTTAGATCCCGACTATGCTTCCTTTGTGGGTCGATTCCCCATTCCCATGCGCCACGGCCTGACCGTTGGGGAAATTTCACAATTTTTTAATCGGGAGTTTAATCTTGGCTGTGATCTGAAAATTATTCCCATGAAGGGGTGGAAACGCAGCATGTACTGGCAGGACACAGACCTTGTCTGGTTACCCCCCTCTCCCAATCTGCCCACCCCTTTGTCTTGCATGGTATATCCAGGCCAGGTCATCTTTGAAGGCACCAATATCTCCGAAGGCCGGGGAACCACCCTTCCCTTTGAGCAATTTGGCACGCCGTTTCTGGACACCGAAGCAATCGGGCAAATTGCTAGTAAAAAAATCAAAGGCGCCTTTCTTCGGCCCATCAATTTTGAACCCACCTCGGGCAAATGGCAGCAACAGGTTTGCCGCGGCTTTCACATCCATATTACTTCAAGAAAAGAGTTCAAACCTTATCTGGCATCCCTTCTCCTGATGCAGCTTATCCTTAAATTTCACCCCGATGCATTTGAATTTACGCTTCCTCCCTATGAATACGAGTATGAGCTAATGCCCATTGACCTGATTCTGGGCAGCCGGGATATCAGGGAAAAAATCACCAACATGGAAGATATAACAGCTCTTGAAACCCATTGGCAGGAAGAGTTGGACCAATTTATCTCTCTTTCTAAAAACTACTATCTATACACCTAAAATTGATGTGACCGGGAGTGATATGACCGAGAGTACCCCTTCTGAAAATAATTGGAAACGAATGAGTTTTAAAGGCAACAAGGTCTGGGTTGCCTTCACTTCTGATGGGATTGTTTTAGAGAATAACGACAAGGTGCTGATAAAATATAATTTAAAACAAGACTATGAGTACTGGATAAAAAAAGCGAGACTGGAACCCCTGGAAAATGCTGTTCCGGCCGGGGAAAAAAAAGCAAGGTCCCCTGTCGACAAATCGGCACTATTGGATGTCCTTGCAAAACTCCCTGATGATTGTATCCACATATATACAGACGGGGCATCCTCGGGAAATCCCGGTCC
>CAYWNB010000300.1:0-3712 GCA_964459195.1 uncultured Desulfobacula sp. | reverse complement strand
TGTCCCGGGAAGAGTATGAACGTCTGGACCTTGCCTCCACCATGCATGATGTGGGGAAAATCGGCATTTCAGACAATATTTTGCTAAAGCCCGGTAAACTGGATGAGGATGAGTGGAAATCCATGAAAGGCCACACTCGTATTGGCGAACAACTGCTTTCCGGGGGTTCTTCCCAACTGCTGGAGGTGGCCCGCATCATTGCCATGACCCACCATGAAAAATGGGATGGTACCGGATATCATCAGCACCTCAAGGGAGAGGAGATCCCCCTAGCAGGACGCATCACCTGTATCTGTGATGTGTTTGATGCCCTGATCTCCCGGCGTCCCTACAAAAAGCCCTGGCCTGTGGACATCGCCCTGGAAGAGGTCAAACAGGGCAAGGGGACGTTCTTTGATCCTGAATTGGTGGATCTGTTTCTCTCCCTACAACCGGAGATAATGAAAATCGTTGAGGCCCACCAGGATGAAATTATCTGACCATACTTTTAACCATTGTAAATGATTTTTTGCCTTTTGTGAAATATAGTACAGTGTAAACCAATATACGTGCTACTTCTCCGTATAGGTCTCAATAATTTCAAGTAGTTCCGGTTCCAGGGACAAAAATACTTCCACCAGCTCAGGATCAAAAAATATACCGCTTCCCCGTCTGATCTCCTCTATGACGAGTTCCACAGGCCAGGGTTCTTTATAGGGCCGTCTGGAAATCAGAGCATCAAACACATCGCAAATGCAGACGATTCTACCATTGAGGGGGATATCCTTACCCTTGAGCTTTTGATGGTAACCTGTGCCGTCCCATTTTTCATGGTGGGTCATTGCAATGATCTGTGCCACCTCAAGCAGCTGGGACGACCCTCCTGAAAGAAGTTTTCCACCGATCTGGGTGTGAGTCATCATGGATTTCCACTCCTTAACATCAAGCTTGCCTGGTTTGAGCAAAATATTGTCTGAAATACCGATCTTTCCCACATCATGCATGGTGGAGGCAAGATCCAGCCGGTCATATTCCTCCCTGGAAAGCCCCAGGGCCTTGCCCAAGAGTCTGCAGTATTTGCTCATCCGGTTGATGTGGGTGCCTGTGTCTTGATCCCGGTACTCTGCGGCTTTCCCCAGTCGGTTGATGACCTCGATCTGGGCTTTTCGAAGTTCTGCCGTGCGTGCCTGGACCATCTCGTCCAGGATGATATTCTGATTTTTCAGGGCTTCCTGGGCCAGCTTCAATGTAAGGTGGGTTCTAACCCGTGCCTTCACTTCAGTAATGTCAAAGGGTTTAGTAATATAGTCCACTGCACCAAAATCAAATCCTTTGGTTTTATGACTCAGATCATCCATAGCCGTGATAAAGATGATGGGGATATTTTTTGTCTCCGATTTTTTCTTGAGCCGGTGGCACACCTCAAACCCATCAATTCCAGGCATGACAATGTCCAGAAGGATAAGATCCGGCTGCTTCTTTTCGGCAAACCGGATGGCATCTTCCCCATTGAGGGTTACCCCCAGTTTATAAATATTTTTGAGGGCATGAACAAGCACATCTACATTTGATTTTGTGTCATCAACAAGAAGAATCATACAGTCATTAATATTTTTCATGGGTTAAATATTCTCGTTTTGCCGTGAACAGGCGGTACGCATAGAAAAGAAATCCATCCCTGGATTTCAATAAAATTCTCCGGTGCCATCTATTTTTTTTGGATCATTTTCATGAGAGTTTCCAGAATTTCACGAGCAATATCAAACTGATAGTTTTTCACATTGTGGACAAGATGATCCATTTCTTCCTTTGCTGCCACATCAACCAGTGGTTCGATTTCCATGACAAGGGATTCCGACATAACCGGATCAAATTTATCCAGACTGTTCATCAATGACTGCATCCGGCTCAGGAGATCCTCGACGGAAACCGCTGTTTTGTTCTCTGGTTCTTTTTCTTGGTCTCTATTTTTCTTTTGTTTCATGTGAGTAAAAAGTTGTTCAGCTGAGTCACACACCTGACAATAGGCCAATTGTACCGGGTCCAGCAGTTTTCTGATTTTATCTTCCCTTTGGTCCCAGCACGCCTGCTCCAGCGCTTTGGTCACCTCAAACAGGCGGGTGGCTGAAAGATTACCGGCAGCACCTTTGAGGGAGTGGGCCACCGTGGCTGCACTCTTGAAATCTCCTTTGGAGACATGAAGCTTCAATATTTTTTGAAAACTGGCATGGTCATTACAAAACTCTTTTAAAATATTGGCAAATACATCCCTGGCTCCCCCTAACCTGTCAATGCCTTCCCTTATATCCAGGCCCGGCAACTCTTCCATGTCCATATATTCAGTTTCCATATTCCCAAAGTCCTTGCCGGCAGGTGCAGGGGATGGATCTCCATGGCTGGGTGCGAGCTGTTTTTTAAGGACAGTAAATAGCGCATCTTTGCTGATGGGCTTTAAAATATAATCGTTGATATCAGCCTCAATGCACTCTTCCCATTTGACTGATTTGGCATGAGCGCTCATGGCAATAATTGGCAGCTGATCCCTGGAAAATTGCTGTCGAATGATACGGGATGCTTCAATGCCGTCCAGGTGGGGCATCTGTATATCGATGAGTACAGCTTTATAGGCAGTGTTCTGAACTTTTTCAACCGCCTCGAGACCGTTTTGGGCGGTATCCACATCAATACCTGCCATCTGGAGCATTTCCGAACCGATTTTTCGATTGATGGCATTGTCTTCAACAAGGAGAATACGGGTGTCTGAAAAATGTTCGCCAGGCTCTGGGTTTACATAATTTTTCATTTCATCTGTTTTAGCGGGATATCCAAATCCATCCTGAATGGTTCTCAGCAGGAGTGCCTGTTTTACCGGCTTGAAGAGACACTTGCCAATACCGATTTCCGTAGCCCTCCGGGCGCTGTCCTCCCTGGACATGTTGCTCACGGCAATAAATATGGAAGGGGGGGTGACAATGGATTTCAGTTTATTGATCACTTCGGTATTGTCCAGGTCTGCAAGGCCCATATCCATGATGATCAGTTCAAATTTGTCAGAAGCACTTCTTAGATCAATTTTTTGAATGGCCTGCCGGGCGGAAGAACATAGGGTGACCTTGAAGCCCCAGGAGTGAAGAAGCCTCTTCAGCACTCTTTGACTCGATTCATTCCCTTCAACAATGAGGACGTTGTACTGATCAAAAACCTCCTGGGCATGGGGCCTGTCTTCCTGTTCCGGCATGGTATGTTTAAACGGAACTTTAAAGTAGAATGTGCTGCCCTTCCCTGGTACACTCTCAACCCAGATTGATCCGCCCATCATCCCAACGATTTGCCTGCAGATAGCAAGGCCAAGGCCGGTACCGCCATATTCCCGATTTACAGGGACATTAACCTGGGTAAATGAGTCAAACAAATTATCAAGATGTTCCGGCGCAATGCCGATACCGGTGTCCCTTACATAGAACAAAAGTTCGGCATGGGATTTTTCCAAAAAGTACGGTTCAACCCCAATAATGATTTCTCCATGTTTCGTAAATTTCAAGGCATTGGATGTAAGGTTGATGAGCACTTGGCGTAGCCTCATGGGATCAGATACAAGTTTCATCGGGACATCGGGATCAATATCCACCACCAGTTCAAAGTTTTTCTTTGACATCAGTTCCAAAAAAATATCTGATACATCTTCAATCATGTCCCGAAGATCAAAGGGAATTTCCTGAAATTCCAGCTTTCC
>CAYWNB010000299.1:0-3718 GCA_964459195.1 uncultured Desulfobacula sp. | reverse complement strand
GATGAACTGAGCATCGCCAAAGGGGAACTTCTCGAATTTGATACGGGATTATAAACATAGTATTCAGTCTCAAAAGTTTTGAATATATTTATGGCAATTTAAAATCAAAAAATCTATTTTTCCGGAGGGACACCTGAGCCGTGAAGCCATTGTTATTATGCCCTACGTAATATCGTTTCGGGTCTGATTTGACCTTTGGGTTATGGAATATCCACGTTATATTCTGCTCAAATTTTAAATTTCCAATTCTAACAGAACCGAGGGTTCAAGCTCAAATTCTTCTAACAGGGTCTGTCTTTTTGACTGATGTTCAGATTCCCACCAGTCCAGTCGATATCGACCCGGAGGTAATGGCAGGGTTTCCCAGGTCTGCTTAACAAATATCTCTTTTTTGGTGTCCAGATTAATAAAGAAAATACCATAGGGTGGTTTTGTGCTCTGATCATGAATGAATTTTATACCCGAATCAATGGGTACATCCACGAACCCATGTTCGGGTATGGTGATTTTAGACCAGACGATCTCATTATGATGATGCTCCGTGGGTCTTATAATGATCGTATATTCACCTGCGGGTGCCAGCTGCGCAGTAAGATTTTTCCATTTACCAATGATTTTGTTTTGTTTATTTACCAGGGCCACATAATAAAAGGGTTTGGACAAAAATTCAGCCGGTTGGATATTGAATCCCATATCCAGTTTGATATCATTAAGTATCCCTGGTTTTAGCTCATGGGTTCCCAGGTTCACTGTGGTTGCATCATGTTCTTTTTGGCGCCATAAAAAGGTATAACGGCCAGCTGGAATTACCTGCGAAATCATGGGACCAGAAAATCTGGCGATTACCGTATCTGTTTCCGGATCATTCAGACTCCACCATTTGGGAGGAGAAATACCCTGGGGGATGGTGATACGGAGGCCGGTATCCACTGGTAGATCAACTTTTTCTCCGCTCTTTACGGTTACAGTTGCCGTCAATAATACATTTGTACTTTTATGTTCATTCTGATGCCATGACAATTGATATTCACCTGCTTTTACCCGTGTGGAATCAGCATTTGACCGGGTGACTTGCTCCCCGGTTTCCGCATCTACCAGGGACCAGTATTTGGGAGGCATAGTGACCCAGGATGCCGGTTTTAATGTTACTATACCGGGTCCGAGCAGTTTCAATCGTTTGGATTTGGTTTCTTTTTGTTCCACTTCTGCGACGACAGGAGGGGCAGGCGGGGGCTTCTTTTCCACTATGCTTTCTTTTAAACTTTGAAGTGCCGTTTTGAGTTCTTGCGTATTCCCAGCAAAAAAATAGCCACCGTTTCCTTCCGCAGCAATACACCGGAGTTGTTCATCGGCTTTGCTGCTTACCTGGAACCCGATAACATGGATCGTCAGGCTGATTCCTTTTTCATTTAATGTCTTGATATAACCGCACGGATCACCCTGGCAGGTTTCGATGCCGTCACTAATCAAAATAACCGCATTGGTTGTATTTTTTTTGGGAAAAACATCAGCGCTTTGTCGTAAAACCTTTTCAATTGGTGTTTTTCCACGCGCATTCAGGTTTAACAGCTTTTGAATCAATTCTTGCCGGGATGCACCGATTTTAGATACGAGTTCAATATCATCGCAATTCCCTTTTTCCCGGTGGCCATATGCAAGGAGCCCTATTCCGATTTCATCTGGTACGTCGTTTAACAGGTCTTTTAGAACCGTTTTAGCAATAGAGATTTTTGGCTGTTCATCGACCCGTCCCCACATAGAGCCGGAGCAATCCAGTATAAACAATACCTCTGAAGAAAAGGCTTTTGTTATCATAGATGTTGAAATACTTACATAGCAAAAAACAAACGCCAGAATGATTCGCAGAATATAGGTCAAAACGACAATACCTCCTATACAATATGATTTATTTTTGTATTTTTATTTCCAGTGTCCTGGGATCCAGCGCCCCTTGGGCCCATGATGTCCCGGAATCCAGGTATTTTTCTTTTTTAAGGGTTTTATGTTTTTCCAGTGTCCGGGTACCACATTCCCTGAATTATTCAGATGCGTTGGTACCCAGGTCTTTCCTGGTTTTAAAGCACCCTTGTAAACCCAATGTCCCGGAATGATGTTTCCGCTATTGGTTTTAACAGGTTTAACCCATTGGAAGTTTGGTCCGGGTTTGGGAGGCCTTGAATGGGCACAGGAGAATACAAAAAAGAGGCTAAATACGATAACAATAAATACAATAATACTTTTTTTATAACTCATGATTATCTTCTTTTTTCATACGAAACAAATGATAAGAAAACAATTATAATTTGTTCTAGGTTAGGCAGAATCGATACAGTATAAAAATTATGATTATTATTTTTTAATATAAAAACATCAAAACCGATCTTTGTCAAGGAATGTATGCTGACGCAAACATGAGCATGACATATCCAGGTTAATTATTTTTTTATCCGTTAGGGCATAACACTCCGTAAATTAGTTTGTGGCATTTATACCTGTTATCATCTTTATTGGAGACTATCTTTCATAAAAGAGGGAGCCCCGGAAGACTCCCTCTTTTTAAAGCTGATTAGACCCTATGCCTATCGAGCCATAGCATACATTCAAAAGAAATGCCAACCTGCTTTCCACATCGCTTGACGGTTCTGCCGTTTTTTTCTGCCTGCGATGGTCGTAAAGCATTAACCTTCAATACCCAGCAGTTCCACTTCAAAAATAAGGGTTGCGCCAGGTCCGATAACTTGCCCTGCACCCTTGTCGCCATAGGCAAGATCTGCCGGGATGTAGAGCATCCATTTGGAGCCGATTTTCATGAGCTGGAGGGCTTCTGTCCAGCCTTTGATAAAACCTCCAACCGGGAATGATGCCGGCTTGCCACGCTTGTAAGATGAATCAAATTCCTTTCCGTCAATGGTAGTTCCTTTGTAATGACAGCTCACCTTATCAGATGCTTTTGGAGAATCCCCATTACCTTTTTTAATCACTTTATACTGAAGGCCACTGGGAAGAGTCACGACCCCTTCCTTGTCCTTGTTTGTCTCCAGGAAAGATTTCCCAACAGCCTTGTTTTTTTCAGCTTTAATCTTTGCTGCTTCCATTTTTTTTGTTGCATTTTTTGCTGGAAGGCCATGAGAGTATTTTGTATCTTTTTATCGGTCAACATTTTTGAATCGCCGCGACTGTCTTTGATATCCTTGAAAAATGCTTCCAGGTTCAATGGAAAATCTGCCAGAATCTGATTACCGATATTTAAACCCAATGCATAACTAATTTTATCCTGTTCTGTTGCTAACCATTCAAGCAGCACTGCACTCAGGGATGCCTTTATTCAGTGATTAAGATGGGGAGACTGCCAGGTGTACCAAGGATTGGGCAGATCACAAAAACTGTTATTTGTTTGCGTTGAAATTAAAAAGCTGATTTGGCAAGGTTTTGACCATCGAATTTCCCTGTGACGTCCCTGAAATAACCCATAAACAGCTCAGAGGATTTATTTTCGTGCCAGAGAATTCGATCAACCAACTTCTGGTGTGTTTTGGCCTGCATATGCTTGGGCCTTGTGAAAATGCTGTGACTGATATCCAAAGCCGTTACAGTTCCGGCAGGTGAATTTGCCAGTCGAATTAATCTGGGTGGATACAATCCCAGGTGACAGACTACCAGACTCTGGCCAAAGGATATATTCTAAGTTGAAATTTTGTTTTGGGCATAACTCAAATAC
>CAYWNB010000298.1:0-3729 GCA_964459195.1 uncultured Desulfobacula sp. | reverse complement strand
AGCTTTTGGAATCTATTTCATACTTCTATTAACAAAAAGCGTCTTCCTATCTATCCCGCATAAATAAATAGGTGAACATTCTGAAAAGCATCTATGCCAATAGAATCCTTTGGGTCTGCTCATCACCGTTAGCGATTATTATTTCATCAAACTTTTGGAAGGTTGAATCTAATACTTCCTGTTCTTTTTTTGTGATAGTTCCGTTCTCTTCTTTTTCAAGCAAGGGTTGCATGCTTTCGTCAAGGGATTGGATCTTTTTTTGGTCCGGAGTTGACAATTTTTCAAAAAAACGATCAAACACCGATTGCTGATTCTGTTGATGGGCGTTGCTACTGATCGTCACAATATCTTTATTTGATTTTACAGTCTTTGCGTCATTCAAAGATATTACCGATTCAGATGATGTCTTTTGTGAAGAAAGCTGTGTCACGTATTGGCTTATTGTCATTAATTATAGTGTATTCGGAATACTTTCCGGAAAAAACAATTGTATTGGTACCGTTGTTGCCCGTTATCTCATTATCGAAACCATTGACCCTTACATGGGAATCATTGATGCCGGTTAGGGTGATATCTCTGAGGTACTGGGAATGATGGGTGTATGGGATCTCCCGATCAAAGCGCAAGGAAAATGTGCCCTTGAAATCAGCACTGATTCTTGCATTATACGTAAGGTATGGATGGAAAAATTTATTGTTCATTAATTCTGCCCCCATGGGGTCGGATTTCGTGATTGTGTTCCTTGTTTTTGAAACGTATAGCCCCTGCATTCCGTGGGTGGGACTTTCCTGCCAGGCACCCCAAAGTCCGTAATAAACATCTATCACAGCCGCAAGATACTCCTGGGACAGGCTGTTTTCTTTTGATAATTCGTCCGTCCACTCCTTGGCGTCTATTCCCCAGATGTTGTTCGTCAAGGCATTTTGTTGGGCCAGTCTGATTTCCGATTGATATTCCGGAAGCGCTCCCGCCTGTGTCCCTGGTCCATCTACACCAATACCATAGTCGTGTACCAGATGTAAAATCTCTTCAAAGGAAGCAGGCGATTGATTGGGGGTGTTTGAGTTTGCGGTGCTGGTATCACTATCACAACCGCCGACGATCAGACATTCTCCCATGTATGGGAAAATGTAACAGGGTGCAGTAGGATTTAACAAGCGCAAGTCCTATTCCGCTGTGGAATAGATCGGTACGGGCGCTGTCTTTTCTCCATAACGGCTGAAAAATATATTCCAGATCCTTGGTTTGAAGCGTGTCCACCGGATTTGAAATGCTCAATTTTAAATCAGTGTTCTCCTTTGTTATGGCCATGGTGATCCCACTGTTTTCGGGACCATGGCTGACGGCATTTGAAATGAGATTTGTCATTATGGCGGTCATCATGGCTTTGTCCGACATTACTATTGATCTGCTTACAGGATTTGTAAGGTCATAAGCAATGTTTCGTTTTTGAGCTTTCTTATTAAATTTTTGCCAGGTTTCCCCAAGGAGATCGGCAAGATCAATTTTTTCCGTTTTGACGGGCAGGTTACCAGCATCAGCCCGTGCAAGGGCCAGGAGTGAGTTCGTCAGATTCTGCATTTGAAGCGCTATCTCCAAGGCGTCCTTAAAATATGGATGGAGATTTTCCGATTGATCAGTATTAATTGCAAGTCCCACTTCTGCCAAGGCGCGAAGCTCGGCGATGGGGGTTCTGAGTTCATGGGCAACATCGGACGTGAACCGTCGTTCACGCAGGAACGCCTTTTCCAGTCGTTCAAGCAAATCATTGAGTCTTTGGGTGATCGGCTGAAGTTCTTTGGGAAAATGTGTGGTGGGAAAGCGTTGGCCAAGGCTTGTTATCTCTATTGAAGCGGCTTTCTTGACAATTTGGTTGAGGGGGGAAAGACCGGTCTTGATAATTCCAGGCAAAATTACAATACTGCCCAAAGAAAGCAGTACACCGGTTCCGACCAGTGCAATCAGATTCATCCTTAATATATTGTCGACCCATTCCCGGGAACAGGCCATTACAATGAACAACCTGTTACAGTCGTCGTTGCCGATATTTTCTCCATCTGGGTCTCCATCTGGACGGCAGTTTATATATGAAAAGGCGACAGCTCGTCCTTTTATACCGTCGGGTAATTCAATATCTTTAAATTGATGGGTCTCTACTCCTGTTTCAAGCCGTGGAAGATCCATGCCCTTGAGTGATAAACTACGGGCGATGGTTTTACCTTTATGGTTTCGGATCTGGTAATATTTAATATCATGCTCAAAGGGTTGTCTGTCAAAAAAAGTGTTGAGAAAATGCAAATCAATTTCTTCATCTTCAAAATCAAACAACTCTGAAAACGTATCTGCCCAGGCTAACAGATCGTCGTTAAATCGGTTTTGCAAGAGAGCTTCAACTGTAAAGGAATATATACATCCGGCAATCCCGTACATGGTAAGCAGCCAGGCTAATTGGTGGAATATCAGCTTCCCCCGGATGGATTTCATCCCTGGTTCCCCTGGAGCATATATCCCATTCCTCTTCGTGTTTCTATGAATGAGGACGTGCCTGGTTTATCTATTTTTTTTCGTATTGTGCATATTGCTGAATCTATGACATTACTCATTAGATTTGCTTCATCATTATAAATATGTTCCTCTATTTCCGTGCGGGAGACCACGCGATTCTTGTGCAAAGCCAGGTATTCCAATAAAGCGTATTCCCTTGGCGGAAGCTCAATCTCTTTTTCCCCAAGGCTCACAAGACGGCGTGCTGTGTCAATCACAAGGTTACCGATTTCAAGATTCGAGCTTTTAGTGTTATATGAGCGTCTGATCAAGGTTTTGACCCTTGCTATGAGTTCTTCCATGGCAAAGGGTTTTACCAGGTAATCATCAGCACCCTGTTCAAGACCTTTCACTCGATCCTCAATGGAGTCCTTTGCTGTAAGGATCAGGATATGTGTTTTATTCCCCGTTTCTCTGAGACGTTTTAAAATGCTGAGTCCATTTAATTCAGGCAGCATGAGGTCAAGGATAATGACATCATAAGGATACGCATCGGTTTATTCCTTAAGCCGTTAAAAGTATCATCCCATCATAAAATTCAACACACCATTGAATCCTATGAAACCCTTATCTCATTTTATCCCCAATTTACCATCAAAAAGAATAAAAACCTCGTTGAGCTTGATTGCTCAACAGATAGAACATTGTTGCGAACAAAAAACTATCACCAACGATGCGCAATTTACCATGACACAAGGCGTGATCCCATTCAAGTAAGAAGAAAAAAAAGACCGCGCTATGACTGCACTTGCAGTGCTTGCCGATATGCTTTGATATTCCCAATATGTATAGTCAGATTTCCAAAATGAAATACAACGAAAAGTTTCCGATCGGGGACTAAAAAAATATGTATGACGGTTACCGTTAAAAGAACCCCAAAATAAACGGATTGATCCACTTCATTTGAATTATTTGACATTTTATATGTATTATTATATTATCCATGCAAATAGGTAAAAGGAGTTTTTGATATGCATGGTTATATCCAAAGAGAGAAAGAACAAAAATTGCACAATGCGCTTTCTCGTTCTCCGGCGGTAGCCATCCTTGGTCCCAGACAATCTGGCAAATCAACAACTGCCAAAATGCTTCTCAAAAATACACCATCAGTTTATCTTGACTTACAGGATCGAGTTGACCGGAACAAACTTTTAGAACCGGAACTTTTTTTTGACCGTTATAGAG
>CAYWNB010000297.1:0-3761 GCA_964459195.1 uncultured Desulfobacula sp. | reverse complement strand
TGCGATGAAATCAATTCCAGGGGCGAGTTTTTGACCGGGTATGGCGGTGAAATGTACAATGATTTTGGCAGATTTCAGTCGTTGTTTGAATACCAGAGCATGCTGGGAGAACTGGTGGACATGGACGTGGTCAATGTTCCCACCATGGACTGGTGCCAGGCCGCTGCCACTTCCATCCGCATGGCATCCCGGATGACCGGCAGAAAAGAGGCCCTGGTGCCAGACCTCATGGATCCGGAAAAGTTTTTGGTCCTGAAAAATTATTGCGGCCCGGATATAAATCTTGTCCGGGTGGGCCATGACCCTGTGAGCGGTCAGCTTGATCTTGAAGATCTTGCATCCAAATTGTCTGAAAAGAGTGCAGCCATTTATTTTGAAAATCCCTCTTTCCTGGGATTTATTCAGATCCACGGCCAAAAAATCTCTGATCTGGCCCATGGGGTGGGCGCTGAAAGTATTGTGGGTGTGGACCCAAGTTCCCTTGGGGTCTTGACACCCCCTGCCCAGTACGGGGCAGATATTATTTGTGGTGAGCTCCAGCCTTTGGGCATGCACATGAGTTATGGCGGCGGCCAGGCAGGATTCATGGCCACCCGGGACGAGGAACGGTATGTCATGGAATTTCCCTCCCGGCTCTTCGGAATTGTCCCCACACAGAAAAAAGGGGAATACGGGTTTGATGATGTGGCCTATGACAGAACCTCATTTGGTAACAACAGGGAGCATGGCAAGGAGTATGTAGGTACCCAGTCTGCCCTGTGGGGAATCACCGCAGGTGTTTATCTGGCCAGCATGGGCCCTTCGGGTATGGCAGAACTTGGTCAGACCATTCTTCAAAAATCCCTTTATGCCATTGAACGAATAAATGGCATAAAAAATGTTAAGGGAAGCCGGTTCCAGTCCATTGGGTTCAAGGAATTCGTGGTGGATTTCACCGATACCGGAAAAACCGTAGCTGATATCAATGACGCCCTTTTATCCCGGGGTATTTTCGGGGGCAAGGATTTATTAATGGATTTTCCTCTACTTGGCCAGTCTGCCCTTTATTGTGTCACCGAGATTCATGCCCAGGAAGATATTGATTGCCTGGTCGCGGCCCTTACCGAGATCACAGGCTGATTCGTGGGAATTGCCCAAACTGGAACGAGAAAAGGAGACACAAATGGAACGAATTGATAGAAGCGCAAAGGTCAGGGAAAATTTCCACCAGGCCAAATGGGACGAGCCCATTATATTTGAATTGAGTAACAAAGGGGAACGGGGTATCCAGGTTCCCAGCGCCGAACCCCATATTCAGGAACTTGTGGGAGACGGGATCAGTCTTCTTCCGGCCCATATGCGCCGCAATGAGCCCCCGGCCCTTCCTGAAATTTCCCAGCCCCGGGTGCTTCGCCATTATATGCGCCTGTCCCAGGAAACCCTTGGGGCGGATGTGAACATTGAGATTGGCCAGGGCACCTGTACGGTAAAGTACAGCCCCAAGATAAACGACCAATTGGCAAAACTGCCCCAGATAAGTGAATTGCATCCCCTCCAGGCCACAAAAACTGTCCAGGGTATCCTGGAAATATTTCACAGGACCGAATCTATTTTAAAGGAAATTTCAGGCCTTGACCGGTTTACCTTCCAGCCCGGCGGGGGAAGCCAGGGGATTTTTACCATGGCTTCCATTGTCTACAAGTACTTTGAAGAAAAGAAAGAACAGGATGTTCGCGATGAGATTATCACCACGGTTTATTCCCACCCTTCCGATGCAGCTGCTCCTGCGGTCAAAGGATATAAGATTATTTATATTCCGCCGGACAAGGACGGATATCCGGATTTTGAGGCCTTTAAGGTGGCTGTGGGCAAAAGAACAGCTGGTTTTTTTGTGGCCAACCCCGAAGACACCGGCGTATACAACCCCAGGGTAAGAGAATTTACACGTCTGGTTCATGACCATGGGGGCTTGTGCGGCTATGACCAGGCCAATGCCAACGGGCTTCTCGGAGTAACCCGTGCCCGAGAAGCCGGGTTTGATATGTGCTTTTTTAATTTGCATAAAACTTTTTCCACCCCCCATGGCTGCGGCGGTCCTGCCTGTGGTGTTACCGGGGTGACAAAACAATTGGAACCCTATCTGCCCGGACCTTTAATTGTTAAAAAAGAGGACAGCACATTCGGATTTGATGCTTCTTTTATGACGGATTCTCGTTCCGTGGGCAAGATCCGCTCTTTCTACGGGGTGGCCCCGGTGGTTCTCAAGGCCTATGCCTGGATCATGAGTCTGGGAGCGGAAGGCCTCTATGAGGTGTCCAAGGTGGCGGTTCTCAACAATAATTATCTTTATAAAAAACTCATGGAAATTCCCTGTGTGGAAGCGCCTTATATCAAAGGTAAGCAGCGGATTGAGCAGGTTCGGTATACCATTGAAAAATTGACAATAGATACCGGTATCACCTCCGGGGATATTCAGCGCAGGATGATGGATTTTGGCATGCATTATTGGACCAGCCACCACCCTTATCATATCCCAGAGCCCATGACCCTGGAGCCCACAGAGACCCCCTCCAGGGATGATCTGGATGAGTACATCAATACCCTGAAACATGTATTCCAAGAAGCCTATGACACCCCTGAAATCATACGATCGGCTCCCCATAGCTCTGTGTGTCACCAGGTGGACGGGTCGCCCTCGGATGATCCTGCGCAATGGGCCATTACCTGGCGCAGTTATCTGAAAAAAACAGCCATAAAATAGAGGGGGGGTTGATTGAAACGATTGGGATTTATTATCAACCCCATAGCAGGCCTTGGGGGCCGGGTAGGACTAAAGGGCACCGATGGTATGGTAGAGAAAGCCATTGCCATGGGTGCCCGTCCTCTGGCGCCTCAAAAGGCCGCCCGGGCCCTGGCAGGTCTGAAAGAAAGCAGATCCGGCAAATACCTGCAGGAAAAAAACCCCCAGGAAAAAGACGGGGTGCTTATCCTGACCCCGCCGGGATCAATGGGTGAAACCATTGCCCGGGCAGCAGGGTTTTTCCCCCAGGTGGTGGACATGCCTCCGGTAGCCAAGACTGGGGAAGATACCATTGCAGCCGCCAGAAAGATCCAGGCCCTTGGGGTGGATCTTCTCCTCTTTGTGGGGGGGGACGGTACGGCCCGTGACGTTTGTGCGGCCCTGGGGGCGAGTCTTCCGGTGATTGGTATTCCCGCCGGTGTCAAGATCCATTCCCCGGTCTTTGCCACCACTCCGGAAACAGCCGGAGAGCTGGCCCAATTGTTTCTGGACAAAACCTCCTGCCGGGTCTGTGAACAAGAAGTGCTGGATATAGATGAGGACGCCTATCGCAAGGGCCGGGTCAGCACAAGGCTTTACGGGTATCTCCAGGTGCCCGATGAGGGGCGGCGAATTCAGAACCGCAAGGCCGGCACACCCTTAAGCCAGAAGGCCTCCCAAAACCTTATTTCTCTGGACATGATTGATGCCATGGAAACCGATATTTTTTATCTGGTGGGACCCGGATCCACCACACGGCCGATTCTGTCCAACCTGCACCTTGCCCACAGTCTTTTGGGGGTGGATGTGGTTCAAAACCGTCGGCTTATTAAAAAAGATGCGTCGGAAAAGCAGATTCTTGAGATCATAAAAGACCATCCGTTTAAGATTATCATTACTCCCATTGGCGGCCAGGGCTATCTTTTTGGCCGGGGGAATCATCAGCTTAGCCCGAAGATTATCCAGCGGGCCGGAAGGTCAAACATCCGGGTGGGGGCCACCC
>CAYWNB010000296.1:0-3768 GCA_964459195.1 uncultured Desulfobacula sp. | reverse complement strand
ACTTTTTTTGAACTTTTGACTTACCCGTCTCTATGTCAATGATATGGTGACATCATCCATTTATACCCTGTGCAATTTATGTTTCAACCAACTATTAAAAAAGGTTAGCTTCGTCACGGGTGCAATCCCATTTAGTTGCAAAAAATGATTAGTCTGGAATGTTAAGTTAAAATAACCTTTATAATCAGTATATTATATTTAGATGGTCGATAACGGCCGACTATTAACTCAATGCTGTGCGGAAATGAAGATTATGTTTTTATTTCCTGTATTATCAGCTTGTTATAAAATATTTTAATCTGTTATGTTCTGATCTGCAACTAAATGAGATGGCACCCCTTCTTCACTCCTATCAAACGGAATCACTTTCCCACGTGAAGCATGACACCTTTAACATAACAGATCTGGACGATTGAGGACCTGATGTGGTGTTTATCATGCTGACAATTTCATTAAATCTTATCCAACACTTTCCGAACCGTTTTCGCCAAATCAGCTTTTACAATGGGTTCTCTATTATACCCGGACATTTAGTGAAAGTATTATCGACCCGGTTTAAAAAGGGTATCAATCATTTCCTTTAAACTTATTCTGCCATGAATCTCATAGGGGAACAGGGGGATCTTTAGGATAGTCATTTCCCCAAACTGCCTGCTTATCTTTTCAATATAAAGTTTTTGACTTTTCCGCCTGATCTCACAGACAGGACAGTCAATATCCTGTAATACCATATTAATGAAAAGATGAGTCAAGGGAATTTTTGCCTGTATCAAATAGGTATAGAGGTTTTCAGATTCCAGCACCCCCATGGCCTCTGGTATGACAACCATCATAAAGGCGGTCTTTTTAACGTTTGTCAGGTTTTCTTGAATTTTTCTCGCGTTTTTGGACAGATCAAGGGCTTTTTGGGCGGACCGGGTTAGTTTAACCATGCCTTCATACTTTATCAGCAGATTAAAAAGAGTCTTCAACCATTGTCTCACCAATCCTGGAAGTTCCAAGAACCGCAATAAGTGACCTGTTGGAGAAGAATCTATAATTATCATATCAAACTCATTTTTCTGTTTCAGGTCCATTATCCGCTCTATTGCCATGATTTCATCCAATCCCGGCGGTGCCATGGAAAAAAGTTCAGCCATCACTTCCCTATCAAATTTAATATCCATACCTTTGGCTAAAAATTGTTCAAACATGAGGTGGATATCTTGTCTATAGGATTCTTTAAACTCTTCGAACAACTGGTCTGCATTCATTTCCATGGCCCATAGGTTGGTCGTAACAGGGGTGATGGAGTTGCCTATTTCCATATCCAGACTGTCTGAAAGGGAATGGGCCGGATCCGTGGAAAAAAGCAGAATCTTTTTATCCTGGAACAAACCGGATAAATAAAGGCCAATGGAGGAAGCAATACTGGTTTTCCCCACCCCGCCTTTCCCACCGATGATGATAAACCCAATATCCGGATCAAAATACGGATTTTGCACTTTCATCGGTTGATCAGCGGCCTGGGTCATATCAGAATTCTTGAACACCTGTTTCTTATAAAAGGCATCACTATCGCCTGTTAAATAATCTCCAAGTAGAGACAGATCATGAAATCCTCTGATCTCGTCTTGAAAATTCTCAACAAAGATCAGGTTAAATGTTGAAAATTTTTGTTTAATTTGAAGTATGGGGGCTGCCTGTTGAAGCTTTCGTGCAGTACAGAACTCACACACGTCCTGTTTTGCTACGTGGTTAACAATAATCTCCTTGACGGGAATAATTTTTTTTTGTAATGCTTTCACCAATTTCCAAGTTTCATGGATGCTCATGGGTTCCGGGATCATGACTGGAATAAACCGTGTTGTCTGTTTGTTTGTCAGCAGGGTTTTAACCGCTTGAATCTTTTGTGTTAATCCTTCCAGAAACAGGTCACAGTCATCCTTGATATATTTTCGTCTGGTAAATTTCCTGGCGATATAACGATGCTTTTCAAGCATCATATCCATCACCTGAATCCATTTTTCCATTTTCAATGGAAGGTTTAGCATTCGCAGGGTATGACCTGTTGGTGCGGTATCAAGTATCAGCACATCAAAGCGGTTATCAGATAATAACGTTGAAATCTCCATAATTGCCATTACTTCATCCATGCCGGGCAGGGAGAGTTCAAAAAATTGGGTGATATCTTTTTGATCAAAATAAGTGCCCCGATCTGCAATTTTTTTTAAGATATCGCCATTTTCATTTTTGAATTGGGTTGCCAGCGCACCGGCATCCAGTTCCCGTGCATATAAATTGGATTCTGGGGTATTTTTTAAATCCAGGCAGGTGCTCTGGTTGCTTAATGCCACCCCGAACCCGTGGGAAAGGGAATGGGCCGGATCAGTTGAAATTATCATTATCTTTTTCAAGGGGTTGGTTTTTGACAGATAAACCGCTGCCGCACTTGACATGGTTGTTTTCCCGGTTCCTCCCTTTCCCCCAAAAATAAGTAGCTTCAAATTTGAATTTTCAAGGTATTCCGGCCGTTGTGCCATAAGGGTTACGCCTCCTTATCCAGGGTTTCAAGGTCACAGACCTTTTTTAATAATCTGATTTCAAGAAGATTGTTTTTCAAGTAAATTTTATGGTTATCAAAAACAGCTTCCTGGGAAAGCTTAAATTTTTCAGCCCATTTTGATCCTGGTTTTTTAGATTCAACCATCAATTCACTGCCATCCAGTGTTATTTTTAAGTCTGATGTTTCCACATTTTTGACTTCCAGGATAATCTGAAAATAATCTTTTTCATCAAAGATATCCAAAAGACGATCTTTGCTCCATTTTTCCCGCTCTCCTGCAAGCCACCAGGAAAAAAGAATGGTCCGGCCGGTATGCGTGTCCACCCTGGATCGCTCAAATGACAGAATTGGACACCCTAAAAGCCGTTGGGCAACTGGGTTTATGGCATCCTTGATATTTGTCAGCACCTCCATGTGATTGGCTGCACCTGTAAGATCTGCCATCTGATCAATCCTGGCATGGCCATTTTCCTTAAGAAACCACAATATTGCCTTGCCGTTATCATCCAGCCGATCCGCAATCATTTTTATACAATTATCATCCAATTTCAAAAGAGTCGCCTGGAAAATCTTGCTGTTCCATGTGTGTAAATCATTAGCCACGAATCGTAAAATACCCTTCCGGTTAACTTCCTTATAATGGACACATAAAATCTGTCGGTTACGCAAAATATAATATTGATTTTCAAAGCCTAATTTCGTAACCGATGAAAGATCCATCTCAAAGACAATTTTTTTCAACTGGCAGAGAATCAGTCTCCTGGTTGTAAGAAAAATATGTGCTGGCTTCCAGCCGTAGAGGGACAGATGTTTAAATCCACCCTGATCCTCGAGCACGACCTGTTCATCAGGATACAAAATCGGCCTGCTCATCTTAAGAAACCGCATGGTACTGTATTTTGGCCTGATACGCATTTTTATCTGTCTTTACCGACGATGGACACCAATTCAACTAACCGTTCAGTGCTAGTGTCAATTTCTTTGATATCCCCGTTTGTTATGCTTTTTTTAAGATCCTTAACCAGTCTATTTAAATCCGGCCGTGTCTGTTCCGGAATGTGTTGAACCGGGTCTTTAATTAACTCATCGACCCTACTGACAAGAGTTTGGGCTTTTATAAGACTTTTAATGTTTTCTTTATTTTCAGCATCGCTTTGAAAATGGTCCTGGGCATCCATTACTGCCTCGCAGACCATCTCTTCAGACAGCAGACGCGTTGAATC
>CAYWNB010000295.1:0-3772 GCA_964459195.1 uncultured Desulfobacula sp. | reverse complement strand
TCACGTCCGGTTCTGAGAGAGCCTGAAGGGGCAGTTCCTTTGGGCTACTCACCTGAGGGGTGTCATTTCCTCATGAACTATATGTTGATTAAAGTTAAATATAGGAGGAAATAGATGTCTACTCGACAATATGGGTGGGTGGTTTTTTTTTCCTTGTTAGTATGCCTGTTATTATTTGGGGGGTGTGGACAAGATGAACCCGTGATCAAGGTTGATTTGAGCTTAATGGAGCAGGTTAAGTTTGAAGAGGAGCCTTCGGTTATCACCTATGCCTATCTTCCTCAATATTCTCATACAATTTCTTACAGTCGGCACCATGCGCTCGTTCAGTATTTGAGAAAAAAGACAGGGTTGAATATCAAGCAGATATTTCCGGATACATTTGACCAGCATATGGAAATGGTGGGGCAAAACAAAATTGATATTTCTTTTTCCAATCCATTTATCTATATAAAAATTGCCCATGGTTATGGGGCAAATGCCTTTGCCAGAATTGTGGAAATGACGGGCAAAGATGAGTTCCGGGGACAAATTATTTGCAGGGCAGATAATGTGTCCATCCAAACCATAGGGGATTGCCGCCAGAAACGCTGGATAGCGGTTGATTCGACATCGGCAGGAGGGTATCTGTATCCATTGGGCCATTTTCTTGACCATGGTATTACAAAAATGGATTTTAAAGAAATTGTGTTTGCACCGGGTCCCGGTGGAAAACAGGAAAAGGTGATTCTTTCCGTTTATGCAGGGAAATATGATATTGGAACCATCCGGGAAGGTTCCCTGGATGTGGTGTCGGCAAAAATTGATCTTAATAAGATAAGGGTTCTTTCAATGACGGATCCCTATCCGGGCTGGGTGTATGCCGCCAGGAAAAATCTGGATAAAAAGATCGTGGATAAATTAAAACAGGCCCTTGGAGCCCTTGATTTTAACGATAAAGAGCATCGTGAAATATTAGAAGCCGCTAATTTTATCAAGGTCATTCCTTCGGTTGATTCGGATTTTGATTCTGTGAGACAATTGGCGGTCAAGGTAGGCATGAGCCTTGGGGAAGGCCTGAATCAATGAAGCTGGGATTTCGTAATAAAATATATCTGGGCATTTTATCGTTGCTGCTCATCCAGGGACTTGTTGTTTTTTTCTGGGTCAGCCATGTCATGAAAGAATCCATACTGGCAGAAATTAAAAATCGAGGCATCACAATCGGAATAAACCTTTCCGCACGCATGGTAGAGCCCCTTCTGGCCATGGATTTTTTGAGAATGAAAGTTTTGGTGGATGAAACCGTCCAGCTGGGGGATGATATTTTTTATGCCTTTGTTCTGGACAGGAACGCTACTCCTTTGGTCTATACCTTTAAACACGGGTTTCCCACAGAGCTTAAGACGGTCAATTTTGTTTCGGATCACCAGAAAGGATCCATGAAGCTTCTGGATACAGGCCATCACTTGATTTATGATTATGCGGTGCCTGTTATTATTCATGGGAATCGACTGGGAACAATGCGGCTGGGTCTTTTCCGGACAAGGGCTGAAAAAGCAGTCAATAAAATACTGATGTCTGCTCTTGTAACCATCCTTTTTGCAATATTTGCTGCAGGCGTGGTTGGTACCCTGTTGCTCAACCCTGTGACAGAAAGTATTAAAAAATTGTACGCATCATCGGAGCAGGCCCTGCGGGGAAACCTGGACGCAAGAACGGCCCCCCTGTTGAAAAGAAATTGCTGGGATATTATGCAATGTCATCAGAACGAATGCCCGGCATACAAAAATTATCATCACCGATGTTGGTATCTGGCAGGAACCCTTTGTCCAACCTGTGTTGAAGGAGAATATGCAAAAAAAATAGATTCCTGTCGGCAATGCAAGGTTCATAAACAATGTTCAGGAGATGAAATCCAGAGCCTTGCAGAAAGTTTTGATGCCATGACCTTGTCTTTAAAAGGCAACTTGACGGACCTGCGAGATACCGAAGGGATTTTGAAAGAACAAAAAGCCTTGCTGCAAACTATTTTGGATGCCATCCCCGATTTCATGTCCCTGCAGGATCATGAAGGCCGATATGTATCGGTTAATGAGGCTTTTTGTAAAATGCTGAACAAGAATAAAACAGATATTGTGGGCCAAAAAAATATTAACTTGTTTTTAAAAAACAGGGCAGTTCTTTATGATCAAGAAGATAAACAGGTCCTTGATACGAGACGCCCGCTGGTAAAAGAAAATAAGGTGGGAGGATCAAAAGGGATCAAATGGTTGCATGTGGTGAAAATTCCTGTTTTGGAGGCAAACCATGGGAGGATGGGCATTGTGTGCAGCGGCAGGGATATTACACAGTTAAAAGTGGTCCAGGAACAGCTTTCCCATGCCCAAAAAATGGAATCTGTCGGCCGCCTGGCTGCTGGTGTTGCCCATGAAATCAACACCCCCCTTGGCATCATACTGGGTTATTCCCAGCTTTTGCAAGAAGAGCTTGAACAAAACAGCCAATCCCATAAAGATGTGGCCACCATTGTCAAACAGACAAAAAATTGTTCCAGAATTGTTGCGGATCTTTTGAATTTCTCCCGTTCCAGTGAAAGCACTATCAGTGAATTTAATATGAATGAAGCCATTGAGGAGGTTATAGGAATGGTTGAACACACCTTTGGCTTGAATCATGTGATTGTCAAACGTGAGTATCATAAACATCCTTTATGGGTGAAGGGGGACAAGGAAAAACTCAAACAGGTTGTTATCAATCTATTGAACAATGCCTTTGATGCCATTCAAAAGGACGGCGTCATCCGTGTGACCACCGATGGGCGGAGAGAAAATGAGATAAAAATATCCATATCAGATTCAGGTTGTGGAATTCCTAAAGAAAATATAAACAAGATATTTGAACCATTTTACACCACCAAGGGCCCTGACAAGGGAACCGGACTTGGGTTGTCGGTTACATTTGGTATTATAGAAGAGCACAAGGGAAGTATTAAGGTATACTCTCCCGCGTTGTCAGGAAAAAAAGAAGCGGGGGGGACACAATTTATAGTGATCCTGCCCGCTCATTTAAATGGAAAAAAGGGAGAAATCAATGGCGAAAATTCTCGCATTGGATGATATATGGGATGCAGCCAACCTGGTTAAACGGATTCTTGAGAAAAAAGGGCATACCGTGATGCCTTTTACAGAAGAAGAAGACGCCATTAAATTTGTAGAATCCAATGAAGTGGACCTTGCGATCCTGGATATTAAGTTAAAAAAGATGAGCGGCGTCGAAGTCCTGGAAGAATTGAAAAAAAGATCACCCGCCATTAAGGTGATTATGCTGACGGGCTACCCCACCATTGAGACTGCCAGGGAGTGTTTAAAACTGGGTGCCGGTGAATATTGTGTAAAACCCATTGATAAGGATGAACTGGAAGACAAGGTGGCCCAGATTCTTGAAAATCCGTAAAATTAGTGCTCTTTCATAACTTTAGGTGGCCGGGTCTTGGGCAGCTTTTTGAATCTCCACGATCTTTACATCACCTATATATTCCTTGGCCTCGTATTTGGTAATCCTGGTCATTTTTTGCCTTTTTTTCAATGTTGGACATGTAATGGAAATATTTTTGAACAAATTTTCCTGAAATGGTATCTGCCACGGAAAATTTAAAATTTGTATCTGCCAAAAATTTTCCTGAAAAGGCTAGAAAGATGTTTTGGGAAAGTTCAAACAGCATATCCCTTATTTCAAGGGTGTCTGCTGAAAACTCAACGGCTCCATAAATTCTGCATCTTGCCGGTCTTAT
>CAYWNB010000294.1:0-3799 GCA_964459195.1 uncultured Desulfobacula sp. | reverse complement strand
CCTTTGCTCGGCAGTTTCAGCGGGCATTTTTCAAGGGTATTGCCACAATAGAGGGAGTTGGTCTGAAGAATTCCGTCACTGTTCACAAGAAAGGCATCGGAGCTTCGTTCAAGTCCCATGCTGGAAATAAGGTTGTCAAAAAAGTCGGTATCAATGGTTGCCCTTAGCACCCAGATTTCTCCGTTATCCGTAATGACCTGAACCGCAATGACAATATGGGGGTATTTTCTGTGCCCGAGAAATACATTGCTGATATATTGTCCTTTGATTCGTGTCTCTTGAAAAGAAATCTGTTCCGAATAGTTTTTCCCCAGCAGGGAATAGGGGCCGACATAACTGACCAAATTTCCTTTTGTGTTAATCAATCCGATATCGACAAAACCGAAGCGTTCTTTTTTTAATGAGGTTAATACTTTTTGAATGACCTGCTCATTGCCCAGGTTCTCAACACTATAAGTGGCGGATATAAACCGCATGATCGCAAGTCTTTGATCCATGAAAAGCTCAAAAGAATGCCGGGTTTTTTCCGTCATGGCATAGAGGGGGGCCATCATCTGATTTCTCAGATGGGTTTTGTATTGAAAATTATTGATGATCAGCATGCAGGCCAGCGGGATAATGGTAATCAACAGCATGATAATAATAATATTCCGGTTCAAAACGGTATAGCGGGTTAAGGGGGTTCTTTTCCAAAACAATAGAGGGTTTTTTAGATATTTAAACATGTTTTCCCTCGATTATGCGGTCAGTGAGGACATCACCCGGGTTCAAGGTGTTTTCAATCCAATTTTGAAAGATCACCTTCCAAGCGCCCACGACTGAATCAAAGATATTGATTTTTTTCCATTTCAGGAATTGATAATATTCCTCTTCTATGCCGCCGCAGATCAAGGTGTTGATATTCTCCGATAGCAGCAGGTGGCAGAGTTCATCGGCTGAAGATCTGGGAAGAACAATGGACTTTTTTTCTTCGATGACCGAATGGTTCGAGATCAGAATGATTAAAATTTCAGTGGTCAGATCGAAGCGGGGTGAAATATGATTTTGATGAACCGTGATGGTTATTTTATGTATCATAGTAAAATAAGGCGCTCCCTGTGCTCAATGGGTGCAAGGTGTTTTTTATGGTCTTTTAGTTTCAGAAGGTACCATAATGATTCAATGCTGTACATATGTTTTTGCAGATCATGGGTCAATTTTGTATTGTTTTATTTTTCTCCACAGCGTGCTTCTGCCCCATCCTAAAATTCTGGCGGCATCACTTTTTTTTCCGTTTGCCTGTTTGAGTGCATCCATTATTATTTCACGCTGGATAGAGGACCATGTTTCATTTTTGTTTTTGCTATGATTTTCAACTGGAATCGGCCCCGTTGCAGAATGGGCCATGTTTTTTAAACCGGACAATGGGTCTGATGGGGAGGGCACATGGAACTGGCCCTCCGGATCAAACAGATAGGAGGGCAGGTTGTCCGGTTCTATCATTGTGCTGTTTGCCACATTGACCGCATATTCCACAATGTTTTTTAATTCCCGGATGTTCCCTTCATACCCATAGCTCATGAGTTTCATCAAGGCGGTTTGGGAAAATCCCTTTATTTTTTTATCCAGCTGTTGGGTATAATTGTTGAAAAAAAAGTCAAGCAGCAGTCTGATATCCCCCTCCCTTTCCCTCAGGGGAGGCAGGTGTATCCTTGCCACATTCAGCCTGAAAAGAAGATCTTTTCGAAATTGTCCTTGTTTTACCATCTGTTCAAGATTTCGATGGGTTGCGGCGATGATTCTCACATTCACATTAAATCCTTTGGTGCTGCCCAGGGGGAAAATAATTTTGTCATCCAGAAAGGTTAACAGTTTTACCTGGAGGGAAAGGGGCAAATCTCCTATTTCTGTTAAAAAGATGGTGCCGTTGTGGGCCAGTTTAAACCTGCCGGGTTTGTTTTCCACCGCCCCGGTAAATGCCCCTTTCTGGTGGCCGAATATTTCTGATTCCAGAAGGGTTTCGGGAAGGGCGCCGCAATTAATTTTAACAAAGGGGCCGGAGGCACGTCCCGATGTTTGATGAATGGCTTCAGCGACAAGGTCCTTTCCGGTTCCGGTTTCACCGGTGATCAGAATGGAGGTGTCGCTTTGGGCAAAAATGGGCAGGGTTTGGAATATTTTCTCCATCTTCGGGCTTCGTCCGATGATATTGGCAAAACTAAAGGCCACACTTTTTTTCCGGTCCAGTGTTTCAGCCCGCAAATCTTCTATGGTTTCAATAAAGCCTGTGGTGTTGCCATCAATATCCAGCAAGGGGGCCAGGGTCATGCGGATGGACAGTTTTTGTCGGTCCATATTGATCATATCACTTTCACAGGAGATGGATCGATTTTCTTTGTTCATGGCAAGCATAGGACAATTGGTGACACAGGCCGAACTTCTCAAAATGTTGTGACACTCAATTCCGTAGGCCCTTTCCAGGGAAACACCTGAAAGGGCTTCGAAAAATCTGTTCAGGTGTACCACCCTGCGGTCACAATCAAGCACAAGAATCCCCATGGGGATTTCATCGATCATGTGGATAAAATCCAGTGGCTTTTTTAAAAGGGCGCTAATATGGGGGTGGGGAAGGGTGATCATCATGGCGGTTACATTACTCCATAAACAGCGTATTAAGGGCACGCGTTATATTGTTTTTTAATTTTTATAACTATCATTGGGAAAAAAATATATCAAATCAAAATACATGTGGCCGACAATTATTGCTTTTTTTTGGGAAGGCTTTCTGTCGATGGATATAAAAAGAGATTGACTTTTATGGTGTGCTTTTATATGAAAAAATTTTTTTCTGTACAATTTAAGTGATGCGACGTAGACTTTAAGCAGTTATTATACAATACGTCCTGACAGAGCACCCGGTTGATTCAATTGGGTTGGTTTCATGGGTCGATTTAATTTTTTTATGTTTGAAAAGGAGTGGTATGTCTATTATAACAATTTCCAGAGGTTCTTACAGTCGGGGTAAGGATGTCGCTGAAAAACTGGCCCAACGGTTGGGATATGAATGCCTTTCCCGGGACATCCTTATTGAGGCTTCCGATGAGTTTAATATCCCGGAAATAAAGCTTATCAGAGCGCTTCATGATGCGCCTACCGTCCTTGAACGTTTCCATCAAGGTAAGGAGCGGTATGTGGCGTATCTGCGTTCCTCTCTTCTCAAGCATACCCAGAAAGACAAGGTGGTGTATCACGGTCTGGCAGGACATTATTTTCTCAAGGATATTTCCCACGTTCTAAAAGTCAGAATCCTTGCCAACATCGAGGACCGGGTTGCAGAAGAGATGCGCCGGGAAAATATTTCAGCAGAAGAGGCGCTTTTTATCTTGAAAAAAGATGATGAAGAACGCCGCAAATGGGGAATCAAGGTTTATGGAGTGGATACCCAGGACAGCAAGCTCTATGACATGGTCCTCAACATCAGCACAATGACCGTGGATGATGCCGTGGACATTCTGTTCGAGGCTGTTGGTAAAAAAGCATTTCAAACCATACCGGAATCCCAGAAAAAACTTGAAGATCTGGCCCTGGCAGCCAGGGTTCAAATTGCGTTGATGCATCTTGTTCCCAAGGTCAGGGTAGTTGCCGATTCTGGGGTGGTTTCCATCGGCAATGTCCATGGAAAGACAACCGCAGCGGCCGACTTGGTTGCCATGTTAAGCAAGATTGCACGAGCTGTGGATGGGGTCGAGGAGGTTCATGTTCATTTGATTCCGCTAAAGGAGAAACCCGATCACATCAATCCCTTCTACAATATGTGATC
>CAYWNB010000293.1:0-3816 GCA_964459195.1 uncultured Desulfobacula sp. | reverse complement strand
TGGATCAATCCCTTACCCTGGACGGCCTGCGGATCATCAGCCGGGAAATTTAATTCCCTTTATCAATCACCTGTGACAAAAGAGGTCACATCATTGATAAGACCTTCAATCAAATCCTGCGGGATGCGGTCGGCTTGGTTCAAGCTGACCGCCCGCATAATGAGAACGGCATCAGCATCTGTCAGCAACCCTTTTGGCAGCGCCTCACTGTATAACCACACACCGGCTTCAACTGGTGTTTTTACCCCTTCAAGCCCTGCCAGGTCAGCAGCCTTTGACAGCAATGCAGAAACCAGTAGTTCGACAGCAGCACTTCCCATGTTCTGATCAAAAAGAACCCGGGCTGCCTCCAGCTTTTCAAACGCCTGTACTGCGAATCTGGACAGGTTACTTTCAGGGTGCGGGTCACCCGGTATGTAAACGGTTTGTGCGTCTGCCAGGGGCGATGAAGCTCCCAAGCGGTTGAGACCTTTCAGGGCAAAGGGGTCGATTAATGCCACCGGCACTTTTTCCGACAATTCAACAGCCAGGCTTTCTCCCTCACTGTCCACCCGGTCAATGACACAGATAAGCCCACCGCGGGAGCCCAGGATACGTTCGATCCGAGATCCCAGCTCTTTTTGAAGGACCTCGATGCAAAAACGAATTTTTTCTTCCACCCTGTTATCTGCCGCCAACCCCTGTTTAATTGTTTCAACGATCGGTTCGTCACAAGCTGCTTCTGGATCCTCCGGCATTGGCACCTGCGGTTCCGGGGCAGTTTCTTTTTTGCCTGCCAGATCTTTCACCAAGGTTTCCAACAGTTTTTTAGAAACCCCAACAACATCTTCTGTAGCATCCTCTTTCATCACATTATCAAACAGGTTTTGTTTGTTACCCACCAGAACGAGCACCTGTTCTTCATAGGAATTGGCCGCAACCATAGTAATAATCTGTACCTTTCGGGTCTGGCCCAGGCGGTGAATTCTGGCATTGCGCTGTTCCAGGACCGCAGGGTTCCAGGGCACATCCAGATTGACCAAAACTGAACCACTTTGGAGGTTGAGCCCCACTCCGCCCGCATCTGTGGAGACAAAAACCTGGACAGCATCGTCCTCCCGGAACCGGTCCATTAATTCTCCCCGCCGGGCTGTCGGTACACCGCCATGCAACCGGACATAGCCAAGCCCCATCCGGTTTAGACGTTTTTCCACCATTCGGGTCATCATCTCCCATTGTGAAAAAACCACCGCTTTCCGTCCTTCCTGCAGGCATATTTCATCCAACAACACTTCAAGTTCGTCTATTTTCGGGCTCTCTTGGGTTTCCTTGTCCACAAGTCCCGCACTGTCACACGCCATTCTGGCCTGTTGCAGCGCAGCGATCAGACGATTTTGCTCACTCGGTGTCAGGGGCCGTCTTTTTGCGATTTGGGCAAGTT
Source organism: uncultured Desulfobacula sp. (assembly GCA_964459195.1). Lineage (GTDB taxonomy): Bacteria > Desulfobacterota > Desulfobacteria > Desulfobacterales > Desulfobacteraceae > NBML01. Next base: position 2,396 of record CAYWNB010000293.1, on the reverse strand, counting down.
GTCCGGCCCTTGCCATACCGTCATCATGAATTTCAATCTGCTTGCCGGTCATGGCCACATCCAGACGCTGGTTGATCCGATCCGGCAACTGGTCCTTGACAAGGCTCCGGTCCCGTCGGAGCATAGCCGGTTTCAGCCGCTGCCTGAGAACGGACAGGTTCCGATAACCCAGGACCTTGTTGCGTTCATCCGTAACATGAAAATCAACAATATAACGCCAGAGGGGGCCCAAAATCTTTGGGTCCACTACCTGCATCAGGCTGTAAAGATCTTCCAGCCGGTTTTCAAGGGGGGTGCCGGTTAGCACAAATGCAAACCGGCTGGGGATGAGTTTCACAGCGGTGGCAATTTTGGTACGCCAGTTCTTAATTCTCTGAGCTTCGTCCATGATGATCAGGTCCGGGCGCAAGGTTTCTTTGATGATTGAAAGATCACGGAGAATCAGTTCGTAATTAAGGACAAAAAAAGTGACCTGTCTTCTATACTGTGAGGCACGCTTTGGAGGCGGACCGCCCACCACCTGGGTCTGCAGGTCTGTGAATTTGGCAATCTCCCTGGCCCACTGCTGCTTGAGGGATGCCGGGCAGACGATGAGCACTTTTGTTACCCCTTCATTATCCTTGAGCCAGGTGGCGGCAGCAATGGCCTGCAGGGTCTTGCCAAGCCCCATATCGTCCGCAAGAAGTGCGCGCCCGGTTCCGGCCAGAAAAGCCGTTCCCGTAATCTGGTAAGGATAGAGTTTTGCTTTGATACCGGGCAATTTGCCCCGGGTATTTTCTATCCGTTCTTTGATTTTTTCCGAACGGAGGCGATGACTGGCTCTACGGGCTTGGTGATTGGCCCAATCAACCGTATCTTCGCCGATATGAATATCCTCCCGTTGTTCTGCTAATTCGACAAAACGGAAAAAATCATCGGGTATCCGTGCCGTAAACCGGCCGTCTGGGGCAAAGAAATCTGCAAGGAACTGCTCAAGATCCGTGCTCATTTCCGAAGACCGGTGAACACAAATCAAAGGGGCTTCATCATGATCCCAGGCCAGGTAAATATACGGGACAGGGATCGGCTGCTTTTTAAAAGAGCTGTATTCCGGATGTTTTTGAATCTTATGCAGAACGGCCTCTATATGCTTACAGGTACCCAGCTGGTTACCGGCAAAATCAGGACAGGAACAATAGTTATTTCGTTTGTCCAGGTTTCGGATGGTGACACGGTAGTTCTGGGAAAAAATAGAATTGATGGAAGAAGCCTTCCAATTGCCGAACCAGGGCTCGCCGCTTTCGGCTTCTACCTGGACTTCTGTTCTGGCCCGTTTGATCCTCATTTTAATCGCAGTGTCCACAGCAGACATCAAACCTTCATTTTCCTGGCAGAAATCCGCATAGGCAAAAAGAGCCGCTACATGATGCAGACAGATTGATCCCTGGCCTTCAGGGCAATCACAGGAAAAGATCAATTGGTCTTCCGGGTCGAGTTCCACCTGGACCGCCAAAGGGAAATCACTTATTTGATCGTCTTCCACAACAGCCCACAGCCGTTTTTCATCGCGGTCCAATTCCAGAACACGGTTTTCATTGAAACAGATGAGTCCCTTTCGAACAATCTCCTCCGAGGCCTTTTTCTGCAATTCCTCGCGATCAAAAAGAAAAATATCATCATTTACAGGCTTGTGGATAGTTGACATTTCAGCACACCCTTTTTTTAATAATTTATCACCATAATAAACCACCACTGGAGCAAAAAAACGACTGCCCATGTATGGGATATCAATTTATGGCCCATACCATATATGCTTTCTTAAATTGAGACAAGTTTTTTTGATTTCCTGGCTGGAGATATCCTACACTGTTCTTCAGGTCGTCAACCGGTATTGCCTCTCGATAACGGTTGCCAGATCCGGGCCTTTCCAATAGGGGCTTATCCATCTTGGACGCTGATCTTTCCACTTGGAGTTTGCCCTGCGCCAATGACCACGAACCATAAACTTCACCATGAGTTTACCGCCGGATTCACTCTTTTCTACCGCCTGCATTTTTTCAACATGGGAAATATTGATCTTTCCGGGAAGATAGATCACTTCCTGTGAAGAAAGAAATTCGGTATCAGCCGGTCCAGTGTCCGATCGCTGCTGCCGGCTTAACAGGGTGCTTGTTCTGGTTTCGGTTGCCACATTTGCACTGGTGGTATAAAGGGTGGCATTGATCACCAGATGCACCATTTTTCGCATCAGTTCTGATCTGAGAATCGGATCCATCCCCTTCCCCTCAGCATCTGGGAAATGGCTGGTCAGGATCTGGTCCAGATGGTCCCTGGGGTCAATTTTTAAATCCCGGACCTGCAGATACGGCCATTGCTCAATAAAGGCATCAAAAAGAAACACGATTTTCAACCCCTTT
>CAYWNB010000292.1:0-3831 GCA_964459195.1 uncultured Desulfobacula sp. | reverse complement strand
CCAGACCATTGTCAGTGCTGCATTTCAAGCGGCAGGTGCTTAAGGGGTAACACCAATGAAACTTTATTACGGTAGCTGCTTAGGATATGTTATATATCGGCCAGACGCTGATCATACATGGAGCCCACGCCATACTCATTGCGCCGCATGAATTTATCCAGTGAAGGCCCAATGAGCTGCATTTCGGTATTTTTTTTCTGGACATCCTGGGCAACTCTCATCTCTTTTGTGCAGCCGGTGCTGTAGGTTGAGTCTTTTCCAATCCATTCCGGGGGAACTTTTTTGTTCATCAGGGCAAAACTGTCGGTAATATCGTCTGCTGTCTGGAACCGCCAGATATCGATATAGCCGCTTCTCTGGGCAATTTCCCACATATACATGAGATCATCTGCGTCCATGCCGGGTTCATAATATTTGGAGGGGTTGATGATAAACAGGTCGGCAGACAATTGGTTTAAATCTTGGATAAAGAGTCCCATAATTTCCTTGGCCACATCGATCTTGCCGGGGATGGAACCGATGATGCCACTGTAAAACATTACGGTCATGTTCCGGGCCTTGGCTGATTTCATCTGCTCTATGATTTTGTTTGCCTTTTCTTCTAGATCTGTATGGGAAAAATTTATAAAATCCGGGTGACAGGGTTTAAAGGTTATGGACAGCCCTTTGTTGTCTGGACTGATATTGATGATATCCCGGGTGAATTGAAAATGGGTGTCGATCAGCCGGTTTTTTTGTTCCCTGCCCCTAGAGATCACACAGTCGGCCTCTTTGAAAATCCGGGAAAAGGTGGTGGATGTCAGGAGAAGATTCAATGTCTCCTGGGTGCCGTCGGAGATCACATAGATATTTTCATCCTGCTTGAGAAGTTGGACCAGTTTGTTTTTTCCGATGGTTTTTTCATGGATAAACTGGGCGGTTTCAAGGGCTTTTGCCAATATCGGGTCTGTTCGGGTATCGGTGAGGGATATCTTCTTGAAAACGGGGGTCTCTTTAACGGCAAGAATAACGGTGTGGCCCAGATTTGCTAAAAAGTTGGCAATGAAAATGTCCACCAGTGCAGCACCTGATTCATCCAAGAGCCAGAGAATTTTACTTTTCGGGGTATGGATCAGTTCTGTCAGACAGGCCATTCCATTTCCTGAAATTTGGGTGTTGAAAATGGTTTTGATCTGGGACAGGGTTGGGATTTTAAAATTTATGCCGGTCCATAAATGGGGGGCTGACAGGAGACTTAAAAGTCGGTGAAATTCGATCTCCTTTATTTTTTCCCTCAGCTCATACAGGGACAGATTATCGATATTTTCTATGGAACCGTTTATCTGGTTCAAGGCTTTTTTAAAGGTTTCAGAGGTTAAGAACTTTTTTGCCCGGCTGTTCTCTTTTTTTTTTTCATCAAAATAGGGATTTTCAATATGGGTCCGGCTCAAAAAGATTTTATACAGCCTTTTTTCAAGGCGGGAAGGGATGAGAAGCCCTGTTTCTATCTCATGGTCATATTTTATTTTTATCAGGGATTTTAGAAATTGTTGGTCATAATCCGAATCAATGAGGTCATCCACCAGCTTAATGACCTTATCATAGACCCGCTGATATTCCTTTTTGAGGAAGTCCGGGTAATTGCGGGACATGATGGCGTCAAACATGTTATCAGAGCAAGGATAAAACCGTTCATTGTTTTCCGTATAGACCATAAACTCAATTTGTTCCAGGGTGCTGACTTTTGTGGGGTAGGCAAAGGGGTCAATATGATTTTCAAGAAAAAACGCGGTGAACCAGGCATCAATGTCGGGGTCTTTTCCGATCTGTATGGGGGTAAAGCCATTATGGGTCATAAGGTCTCCTTAATATAGGTTCAGACAAAGAATGTATCACCTCAGTTCTGATTTTTCAAATAATCTCTTTTTTGCTAAATGGCGATGGCACCAAGGGAGTCACCTGTTTTTAAATCCCAAATTTCAGCTTTGAACTTATCAATGATACCATAGGTGTAGAGATTATTTCGCGGGTTTGTGAGGCTCCCCGGGTTCATGAAAATTTGGGAACCTTTTTTTTCTAGAAAGCAGCAATGGGTGTGGCCGGAAATGATGATATCGGTATTCTCTGGAATGGGGGGGGTGTCATGACCATGGTGTAAGAAAATGTTTTTTTCAAATTTGGTGAATCCGAGTGTTGACCCGTATCTGGGGAAAAAAGAAGGAACATCGCAATTGCCGTATACATAATAAATTGGGAAGCGTTTTTGTATCGCTTGTTTGATAAATTCCGGTTGAAAGTCGGTGTGGGAATAGTTTCCGTAACGGGTATCAAAAAGGTCCCCTGCAATGACCAGGCGGTCAGAGGGTTTCATCAATGCCTCGATGGTCATCCAGGTATTCAAGCTGCCATGTATGTCTGCCGTGACAAACAGCCGGGTCATGGGGTCAGGCCTTTTAAGTCGTTCCCCATTTTTTTCAACGCCCCAATCCGTTCTATAATCGGTGGGTGGGAATAGTTTAAAAAGACATAAAAGGGATGGGGGGTAAGGTTTGCCAGATTGTGGGCACTTAATTGTTTCAATGCCGTGACAAGGTGATGGGGGGACCCGGTTGTAATTGCAGCAAATCTATCTGCTTCATATTCATCTCTTCGGGAGGAAACCTGCATGATCAGTGAAAGAAACAGATCAATGGGAGAAAAGAGCATGCCAAAAAATATCAAGCCGGCATAGATGGAAAGGTTGTCCACAAAAAAGGCATGGAACAGCCCTTCCTGGGAGATGAACAGGGACATGAGAAAAAAAATAATCCCCATCTGAAGGATGCTGACCACAAGGCGCTTGATAATATGTTTTTTTTTGAAATGCCCCATTTCATGGGCAATAACGGACACCAGTTCTTCAACACTCTGCTGCTTGATCAAGGTGTCAAAAAGGACGATTCGTTTGTTTTTCCCAAAACCCGTAAAAAAGGCATTCGATTTGCCGCTTCTCTTGGAACCGTCCATGACAAAAATATTGGAGAGTGAAAAATTAATGGACCTGGCATAGCGGAGAATGGCCTCTTTTAAAGGACCCTGTTCCAGGGGGGTGAATTTGTTGAAAAGCGGCATGATCCAGGTGGGAATTATATATTGTATCGCCATGATGAACAGCATGCTTGCCATCCAGCACAGGAGCCAGGCCAGGGGGCCGAAGGATTCAAAGAACCAGAGAATCAGGGATAGAAAAAAGCCGCCTAGAATCAGTGACAAAAGAATGGATTTTATAAGATCTTTAAAAAATAATCCAGGGGTTGTTTTATTAAACCCGAATTTTTCTTCGATGACAAAGGTGGAATACAGGCTGAAAGGCAGGGATATCACAAGCTTTAAAAACAGTAAGATCCCAATAAACACGAGACCTGTGACAATTGAGTTTTGTCCAAGCCCCCTGACAAAGGTATCCAGAACACCAAATCCCCCCCCAAACCAAAAGGTCAGCAAAATGACAAGATCAAAACTTTCAGTAATGAATCCAAACCGTGTATTGACCTTCAGGTACTCTTGGGATTTGGCATATTTGTCCGTGTCATAAACATCCGAAAACTCATGGGGCAGGTTTGGGTTCAGGTATCGAATGTTTAGATATTCTGCCAGGCTGTTAATCAAATATCCTATTATCAAAGTTGCCAGGATAAGGGTGGTAATGAAGTGCTCTGAAAAAAACATGGAGGTCAGCTATCCTTTATCTTTTCTGCAATGATGGTTTTTGTTAATGCCATAAAAATTACTCCCGCAAGATAGTTGCCTTTTTAAAACTTAATCGATAAAATACGTTAAAACCTCGGGGGTTGTCAAGGGATAACCCCCCCT
>CAYWNB010000291.1:2700-3836 GCA_964459195.1 uncultured Desulfobacula sp. | reverse complement strand
GACTCATTGATTGATGGTGTCACCGGAAATCTGCCGATAGAAACCATTCGTAATCTAAAGTTAATCTCTTCAAGCGCGAAAAGACTTTTTAGCCTTATAAACGATATTCTTGACTATTCAAAACTCAAGAGCAAAAAGATTACCATAACTGAAAAAAATATTGACCTAAAACAGATGGTTGCTGTTGTATTGACCGTCATTAAGGCCACAATTCCTTTAAAGGAAATTGAACTCATAAATGTGATTGGTGATCCGTTCCCCCTAGTGATAGGAGATGAAAACAGACTCCAACAGATACTATATAATCTCATTGGTAATGCCGTAAAATTTACGGAAAAGGGCCATGTAAAAATCAGTGCAAATGAACAAAGTGATCATGTCATTGTTTTTATAGAGGATACTGGAATGGGCATCCCAGAAAGTCTGTATGATGATATCTTTCGATCCTTTGAGCAAGGAGACGGTAACATTGATAGACAATACGGAGGAACAGGCCTTGGTTTACCCATAACAAAAAAACTGGTAGAACTCCAGAGCGGCCGGATCGGCGTTCAGTCTGTTGAGGGAAAAGGATCTGTATTTTCTTTTACGATGAAAAAAAGCACTGACACTAAAGATTCCTGTGACGAGCAAACCATTATCAGCAAGGCTGTCATGGATTCAAACAAGATCTTTCTGGATATGAACAAGCCCATTCAAGAAACGAGCACCCCAGCTATTAACAACACAGGTGAAAGAATACTGATCGTGGATGATGAAGCCATCAATATCCAGGTGCTTCAAAACTATCTCTCAATAGAGAAATACCGGACCGCCTATGCAACAAATGGGCTGGAGGCGATTAGGATGATTGAGGCAGAAACTTTTGATCTGATCCTGCTCGATATCATGATGCCTCGCATGTCAGGATATGATGTGTGCCGTCAAATTCGTAAAAGCCATACAACATACGAACTGCCAGTTATAATGCTCACTGCCAGAAATCAAAATCATGATATTGTTGCCGCCTTTCAATCCGGTGCCAACGACTATCTGATCAAACCCATAGACAGGCTGGAACTGATTGCCCGAATCAAAACCCAGCTGTCCCTCCGTTATGCGGTGAAAGATGCCATCAAAAATGCGCATCTGGCCAA
>CAYWNB010000291.1:0-2600 GCA_964459195.1 uncultured Desulfobacula sp. | reverse complement strand
GCATCTGGCCAACATATTAACCAAAAACATCAGAGGTGTTGATATGGCTGCCAGATACGGCGGTGAGGAATTTATTATTATTTTATCGAGTACTGCAAAAAAAGGTGCTGGAAGGACAGCGGAGAAGATAAGAGAACTTACAGAACATGATTCTGTCAAGTCCGATAATAATGACGTGATTCAATACACCATCAGCCTGGGAGTTGCCTCCATTGATGATAAAAAAACCTGCGTTGAAGACGTGATCAATGAAGCCGATAGAATGCTTTATCAATCCAAGAAGATTGGAAGAAACAGGGTCTCAATTTCCCCCAATTCCAGGACAAAAAAACAGAAAACGATCCCTTCGTGATAAGAGGCCATTGCACAAATTTATCCATAGCTCTAAAGTTGTTGAAGCCCTTAATTATTTTCATATATCAGATAAAATATTGAGTGTTTTTAAAAGCATCGTCAACTGGACTGTTGTTGATCTAACCATATCATATGGTGTATGTACCCATGGAAGCGTCCACGGGGTCAACTGAAACCTTTTGCCCAGAATCTGCTGGTTCCGCGGCGGTTCCACTTGTGGCTGACTTCCTGCGACATCAAACACTCACATCCTATTTTTTTATTCGGACGTTTGTTCTTTTTCAGGAATTCAAAATATTCCAAATACGGTATGTAGTGCCGGTAATTTTAAAGGTCACTGTGTACTTCACGTTAAAATAGTCGCTACCGTGATATTAAGATCCCCACATAGCCAGCGTTACAATGGAATCAAATATTCGCGTCAGTGCCGTCACCACAGAAAATATTCGAAGGGCATTGACCGATTAACTCACGAACGCCTATCTCTCCAGCACCGCATCAATGGTATACTGACCCAATTGGGTATGGTGGATCACCCCGGCAAAGGGCTGCCTGGCCCTGGCACTCCCCTTGGTAAATACCAGCACCGGTGTGTTGGTATGGGTTCCGGTATTCCAAACAACAAACTGATCCCCCGCCACGGCCAGGGCCAAAAGGGCATGTATGTTGCTAAATTTTTGAGAGGGATAAAATTCGTCTTTATTGTCCAGTTTGGGGACCCGCTTTGCGTTAAATTTCCGGTTATCGGCTATATAAATTGGGTTGTCCTCGGTTTCAAGAATTCGTTCGGCCTGGACAATTGTGATGGGAAAGGCGGTATATTGGTTCACCAAAATGGCAAGATTCTTTGGCGTCTGTTCCTCTTTTGACAATTGATAAAATTTATCAAAAATATCGCCATAGCTCAGCTTCTGGTTATAAAGTTTATCCAGCACATGGGGATCCCCATAATTATACCCGGGTTTGTAGTCCCTGTTCTTAAACATCATTCCGGGCAATTGGCTTGCCCGGGGCAGATTCTTGGCAGTGTAGCTGAACCCGAATCCGCCGGTGGTATGGTCGGCGGTGAAAATAATCAGGGTGTCTTTCCTGTTTTTTGCCCAGTCCAGGACAGCGTTGACAGTCTCATTAAGCCGAATCATTTCGTGAAGCACAAGTCCGGTATCATTGGAATGGGAAGCCCAGTCAATTTGTCCTGATTCTATCATCAAGAAAAACCCCTGGTCATTTTGGGACAATATATCAATGGCCTTTAGGGACATCTCTTCCAGGGTGGGGACGGATCTGGCAGGATCATTCAGAGAATTGGATACCGCAATGGCATTGGGCATGGCAGAGGCGGCAAATAAACCGATCACTTTTCCCGAAACCCCTGCCAACTGGGATCGATTGAAAACAAGCCCATATCCATTTTCCCGGGCCATTGCCAAAAGATTTTGATCGTCTTTTCGTTTTGATTTGATGGCAACCGATCCCTGGGTTATCTCTTCGAGTTCTCGTCTAACCCCGGAATTCTTGACGTTGGCCTCCCGGGGGATCCAGTTACCCAGGCCCCCGCCCAGGAGGACATCGGGTCCCAGGGTCAGCATGTCCAGGGCAATGGCATCTCCCATCTTCCGGTGGGGCTGGTGAGCAGCAAAGGCGGCCGGGGTGGCATCGGTCAGCCGGGTATCTGTGACAAGACCGGTGGATTTACCCGCCAGGATAGCCTTTTCAAGAACAGTGGGGACAGGATCCCCGTTATAATCGAGCCCGATCATTTCAGATCCCGAAGGCTGCCCCGTGGCAAGCTGGCTTCCGGAAGCAGCGGAATCTGTCACCAAAACATCGTGGGCATAGGTCAAGGAAATTCCCAAAGAACCGTCTTTCTCCATGATTCTGTCAAAACAGGTGGTCTTATCACCCAGCACCGAATGGGGGGCCTGCCTGGCATAGGTCAGCAAAAGCCCCACCTGTTCCGGCCCCATACCATCCCCTATGATCATGATCACATTTTTGGGGTGGACCTGGGAAGAAAGGGCAGAATTTCCCTGCTTTTGTGAACAGGAGGGCACCAAAGAAAAAAGAAAAAACGCCGTAAAAATTACAATAACTTTATGTCTCATCTGCCATTTTACCTTCGCCTTTTATTGGAGCAAAGTAAATCATTGAATGCCCTTGTCAGCGCCATTGCCCCTGGCACTGATCTCAATGGGGATTATAACCAAAATTGTATTGCTTTTAATCTTGTTTGTAAACGGCTAATT
>CAYWNB010000290.1:0-3838 GCA_964459195.1 uncultured Desulfobacula sp. | reverse complement strand
TTTTTTTGAATATTTATCCGGCAGGTGGGTGCCATTGTCCATGTGGTTCGGTGTTTCGAAGATGACGATATGGTGCATGTGGATGGCAGGGTTGATCCCGAAAGTGATATTGAGACCATCAGTATTGAGCTTGCCTTTGCAGACCTTGAGACGGTTCAAAAATGACAGGAAAACCTTGTCCGGCTGAAAAAATCCAATGACAAAAAAGTTTTAGAAAAGGCAAAGGCAACAGTGCCTGTCCTGACATTGTTAATACAGGCCCTGGAAGAGGGAATACCCGCGCGCCGGGTGGCCCTGGACCGGGCCACAAAAGGTCATAGGACGTTAAATCGGCGCTGTTTTCTTTTTAAGCCATGCTGCAACTTGTGGGTCAAGGACAGGACTTAAGCGTTCATAGACCTGTTGGTGATAGGTATTAAGATAATCGATTTCTTTCTGGCAAAGCAGCTCCCTGTCAACCATGGAGGTTTCAAAATGACAAAGCGTCATGTTTTCAAATTTCATGAACTGACCAAATTCGGTCTTACGGTCTTTTACCACTAAAATCATATTTTCCAGACGGATCCCGTAGCGGCCTTCCCGGTAGAGACCGGGTTCATTGGTCAGGAGCATTCCCTTTTTCAATTCCACATCGATGGGAAAGGGGCTGATCTTTGCAGGGCCTTCGTGGACACAAAGAAAAAATCCTACACCGTGGCCGGTACCATGGCCAAAATTCATACCCTCCTTCCAGAGGAACTGCCGGGCAAGGGTGTCAATTTGAAACCCTTTGGTTCCCTCGGGAAAAAGGGCCGAGGCCACACAGATATGACCTTTGAGCACCAGGGTATAATCTTTGATTTCCTGTTTTGCGGGGGTGCCTAAATTAAGGGTCCGGGTAATATCGGTGGTGCCGGTGAGATAATTACCCCCGGAATCGGTTAGGAACATGCCCTCGCGTTTAAGAGGGACATCGCTTTCAGGAGTTGCCGAATAATGACACATGGCCGAGTGCTCCCCATAGGCCATGATGGGATCAAAACTATTGTTATAAAAATCCAGTTGTTGTTTCCTGAAGTCAAAGAGTGTTTTCGCCACACTCATTTCAGAAACTTGCGCACTATCTGTTCTGTTTTCAATCCAATGGAGAAAATTGACCATTGCCACCCCGTCTTTAATGGCGGTCTGGCGCATATGATTGATTTCTGTCTCATTTTTAACCGCCTTGAGTTCTGTGGCGGGATTGATTTTCTCAATTATCCAGACCTTAGGGTCCACGGCCTGATAAAATGCATACCCCACGAAATCTGGATCCAGACGAATCCGGGTCTCCTGGCCCAGACTACCCAGGATTTCTTCCACCCGGGTATAGGGCAGCAGCTCAATATTGTCTTGTCCAAACGCGGACACAAGCTTTCCATCCACCTTAGACGGATTGATAAAAAGAATGGCCCGGTCAAGGGTGACAAGGGCAAAGGCCAGGTTCACGGGGGTGTTGCGAACGTCCTCTCCCCTTAAATTAAAGGTCCAGGCAATGTCGTCCAGGGTGGTCATCAAATGGGTATTGGCGCCGGTCTTTGCCATGGCAGAACGGATCTGATCCAGCTTTTCAAGTCGTGTCTTTCCCGCATAGGTGTCTGACAGCATCCAGGCCCTGGATGCCGGCATGGGGGGGCGGTCTGTCCAGATATCGGCGATAAGATCAACATCCGTGGCAAGGGTCATTCCTTTTTCCGTGAACACCTTCTTATATTTTTTAACATTTGCCGCAGAAACGATTTTTCCGTCCATGGCAATGATATCCCCCGATGAAAGGGTCTGGTACAGCCAGGCCTCAAACGCAGGGACTCCGGGCTCCCCTTGCTTGAATAGCTCAAAGTCCGATGTCCCTATCTGGGAGGCGGCCTGTATCCAGTATCGAAAATCTGTCCAGAGAATGGCGGCATCTTTTGTGACCACGGCCGTACCGGCAGAGCCGGTAAAGCCGGTGAGCCATTGCCTTGCTTGCCAAAAATCTGCCATATATTCACTCTGGTGGGGATCCCCGCTGGGAACTACAAGGGCTGCGATATTCTTCTCTACCATTTTTTTTCTTAACAGGGCTATTTTTTTATTGGTATTCAAAAGATATATCCTTTAGTTATTTTATTATAAATCGGTTGATCAACTGATCCAGTTTGGCTGTCTGGGTTCCTATTTCCTGGGTATCCCTGTTTAGAAAACATACTCAATATTTTCCTTGATCCAAAGGGGAGGCCATGGCAAAATTATACCATCGGTATGGTTAATCGTCAAGAGAGAGACCATGCTTCGCCTCCACCATAATAAAGGATTTGTCCATGAAAATCCTAATTGAGCTCTTTAGAATCAAGACCACTGAAACTATTAAAATCATTTCCCGGGAATAGCGTATCAAGGCCCTTGATACGGCCCAAAAAAATGTCTTTTTATTGGATGCCGAAGACTGCTGCATCAATCACTGATTCTGGCACAGGGGCCATGTCCACCCGGCAACCCGAACTGGGTGGCCGAGGTGGAAGCGGCAAAGAAATTGAAATTGTACGGATCTGATGAAGCCGGGGTCACCTATACAGAAACACCTCTGCCGTAACGATTAAAATGCATCCCCATGGAGTGATCCCATCTCCATGAGAAAGGCTATGGGGCTTTTTTTTTATTTAGTATCGGTTAAACAACATACCAGCGTTCTCGGTTCAAACGGGGATCGCTACACGCGGTTTTATTCGGTCCGAGTGCAAGTATGTCCTGATTATTTTGATCCTGACCGGCGCCAGAATTAGGCGTCGATCAGGAACAACTTTGGATACAATAACCAAGATCTTTACTGGCATTTTGAATATAAAATTTCATTGCATCCTGGTCATCGCCAAGAATCACTCGCATAAAACGTTCCAACATCAGCGAACGGGCCCCGCCTGACATACAATCCTCATTAAAGGCTTGCATGCTCACACCAGCATATCCAAATTCCTAAAAAAAAAGTAATTCTCACTTTATTGCCAACAGGTTTATCTTATACCATAAGGCTAACCCGCTGTGTATTGCCAGGCCGCAATCCACAACGGCATGAAAATGAGGCAGAGTAAATATTCAATGAGCATCATGCTGCTGATGGACTGGGTGTCACCCCCATATTTTTTTACGATGAGAATCAGATTGGCTGCCGGAGGAGCTGACGCCTGTATAATCATCAGACTGCAGAACAGGGGCATTGAAATATGAAATTGTCCATAATAAAGAACGGCAAAAACAGTTGACGGCACCAGAATAAATTTTACCGTTGTTACAATCACGGTATCCTTTAGCGAAGGCATCTTTCCAAATGAAATGGATCCAATGGTGGCCCCGAGAATAAACACAGCCAGGGGCACAGTGGCCTGGCCGAGTAAATCCATGGCAGCAAATACCGAGGTTGGTATGAAAGCGGAAAGATGCGTAAAAACGGCTATAACAGAAATAAAAGTAGCCACCAGTGGGGGGGTGACAAAATCTTTCCACTGAATCTGGCTCTCTTTTTTACCGGAAATCATGACTTTTCCCACACTCCATATCAAAGGATTCAACCCCAATATAAGAAGGAAGCAGTATGACGCAAAAAGATCAAACTGATCGGCAAAAAGAATCTGACCAATGGGGAGAACGATATACACCGCATTTTGCATGCTGGCCAGTGTCATTAACGGCTTTTTTTCCGGTTTCATCTTAAAAAGGATGGCACTGAACACAAGGCCGATCATGGCAATGAAAATTCCAGACAAGGGCAGCAACCACCAGTTTGTGAATTCTTCAGGATGAAACCGGATGAGTATTTTGACAATGATCAGACAGGGAAGAAAGA
>CAYWNB010000289.1:0-3848 GCA_964459195.1 uncultured Desulfobacula sp. | reverse complement strand
CAAGCGAAGCACTACGCCTTTTATTTGAAGGGAAACTGCCAAAATTTCTAAATGAGTAATTTTCTGATTGCAAAAGCAAGGCAATTTTTAAAAAAAATCTAAGCAGCACTGAAAATAGGTGCTGAATAATTACTATGTTTTTAGATATTTAAATTGATGAACAACGACGAACCCCTATATATTGTACTTGCATTTTTTCATTAATACTATATAAAGTATATTCACTGATAAGGCAAAATTGTTTTCTCCGGGGAGCAAAATCAAATTGATGGCGGTCAAATGGAGATAAACCAGAAAAATAACAGGAACTTGGAATATGACAACCACTAAAGCGCCGACAGAGTCCATACATTTTATCACAAAAAATTCCAGGACGGTGCTGGAAAGACGGTATTTAAAAAAAGACCCATCAGGAAAGATCTGTGAATCACCAGAACAGATGTTTCGAAGAGTAGCAGCTCATATTGCCCAAGCCGAAAAAAGACATGATGAACGAGCAGATATCAAAAAAATGGAAGAACTATTTTACAAATTAATGACAGAGTTCAGGTTTTTACCCAATTCCCCCACCTTGATGAATGCAGGGAGATCTTTAGGGCAACTGGCAGCCTGTTTTGTTCTCCCCGTGGAAGACAGCATAGATGGTATTTTTGAAACGGTTAAAAATGCTGCCACAATTCACAAGTCTGGCGGTGGAACAGGATTTTCATTTTCACGAATTCGTCCAAAAAACAGCAAAGTCGGGTCCACGGGTGGTGTCGCTTCGGGTCCGGTTTCATTCATGCAAATTTTCAACACAGCAACCGAGCAGGTGAAACAAGGTGGTACAAGGAGAGGAGCCAACATGGCTATTCTTCGTGTGGACCACCCGGATATAATGGAGTTTATCAAATGCAAAAATAACAAACAAGCCTTGACGAACTTCAATATTTCCGTTGGTGTGACAGACAAATTTATGGCAGCGGTTTCAAAAAATGCCGAGTATGACTTAATAGATCCCCGGACACACGAGTCTTCTGGCAAATTGAATGCTGCGGCTGTCTATGAAGAATTAATCAGTCAGGCATGGACCACAGGAGATCCCGGCATCGTTTTTTTAGATGAGATCAACCGGCATAATACAACGCCTGGTATTGGAGAGATGGAATCTACCAACCCCTGCGGAGAACAGCCTCTTTTACCCATGGAGGCCTGCAATCTCGGGTCCATAAACCTGGCGGCATTTGTAACCTCAAACCAAGGGGCCCCCGCCATTGATTTTGACAAATTGAAAGAAACCATCCATCTTTCGGTTCGGTTTCTCGACAATACAATTGATATGTCAAAATACCCCATTAAAGAGATAGAGCAAATGGTTCATGGGAACCGCAAAATAGGTCTGGGCATCATGGGATTTGCAGACACGCTTTTTCAATTGAATCTACCCTACGATTCAGATGAGGCCATCGACCTTGCAGAGGTTGTCATGTCATTTGTGCAAAAAGAATCCCATGCAGCTTCCTGTTCATTAGCCGCTGAAAGGGGGGTGTTCCCCAATTTTGATCAAAGCGTGTTCAAAGACAAAAAAACACCTAGGCGAAATGCCACCACAACCACCATTGCCCCCACAGGAACTCTGAGCATTATCGCAGGGTGCTCCAGCGGGATAGAGCCTGTTTTTGCATTGAGCTATGTTAGAACTGTAATGGATAATGACAAGCTTTTAGAGGTAAATCCTGTTTTTGAAAAAGCGGCTAAAGCCAAAGGGTTTTACAATAAAGAACTGATGGAAAATATTGCTGAAAAAGGAACCGCTAAAGGTATTTCCCAAATTCCCATTGATCTAAGAAAAGTATTTGTTACGGCACATGATATCAAGCCTTCGGACCATATAAAAATGCAGGCAGCATTTCAAAGGCATACCGATAACGCTGTTTCAAAGACGGTTAATCTTCCCCGGGATGCTAAAAAGGAAGATGTGAAATTTATTTATGATGCGGCCTATACGCTCAAATGTAAAGGCGTGACCATTTACAGAGACGGCAGCAAAAAAAATCAAGTGCTTTCTATTTCCGGCAATGCCGATAAAGAAAATGGAAAGGACTTTCTGCATGCCGGACGAGAGCGTCCCAATATTCTCGAAGGATTTACCCAAAAAATAAAGACCGGTATGGGATATCTCTATGTAACCGTGTCCGAGTTCAATAACAAGCCATTTGAGCTTTTTGCAACCATTGGGAAATCCGGTAAGTCCACAACAGCTAAGACAGAAGCCATCGGCAGGCTTATTTCGCTGGCCTTGAGATCCGGTATAGAAGTGACCGAAATCATAGACCAAATCAAAGGGATTCGAGGTGAACATGCTGTATTTCAAAATGGCGGTTTAGTGCATTCCATTCCCGATGCCATTTCCAAGGTACTTGAGAACCGATATTCGCCGACTGGCAGTACAGAAAATTCAAAGCCTTCTCAAAACCATCTCAAATCAAATCTGTGTCCTGAATGCGGACAGACCATTGCCTTTGAAGAAGGCTGCATGACATGTCATGCATGCGGCTACACCAAGTGCGGTTAAATTTAAGAATAGGATCATTTCACCAAGTGCTTAGGACCGCAAATTTTATCTGCGGCCCTTACCCCTAAATTGGCGTATCGGCCAAGCCATTGGAGGCGCCAAATTCTGTACCGGTATTTTTGATGCTCTGTTTATCTCCGGCCAGGTGTCGCCTGAATTTTTCTTTGTTTTTTTTAACCTGTAATTTTAATTTGTCTGCCAGGGTATCAATTGATGCATACATATTTTCCGATGCTTCTTTCCCATGAATTCTTAACCCGTCACAGCTGAGGTTTATTTCAACAATGTGACGAATTTTTTCAACGGATAAGACAACATGGGCTTCGGCCGGTTTATCCAGCATTTTGTCCAGTCTGTCAAATTTTTCCTGGACATAGGCTTTTAAAGGATCTGAGGGATCAATTTTCTTGAAGGTAAGAGATATTTGCATAAAACCTCCTATATAGGTGACGTTCTATTTTTCACAATACCATATCTTTGGATCACTATCAACGATTGTAAAATCGGCTTTTCTTTTTCTTGCCAATTTGCCATCTGATATGATAATTTTATAAATTTTTTTGGGACGGCAAAATGATTCACCTGACAAAAATATCCAAACAGCACGGTTCTCAGATCCTTTTTTCCAATGCAAGTCTGCAGATTCTTCCCGGCACACGCACAGGACTTGTGGGCGCCAATGGCACCGGCAAGACAACCATCTTCCGACTGATCACAGGGGAGGAAGAGGCAGACGGCGGAGAGATCTCCCGTGCAAAAAAAATTAAAATCGGTTACTTCTCCCAGGATGTAGGGGAGATGGCAGGTGGATCAGCCCTTCAAGAAGTGATGTCTTCAGCCTCCGATGTGGTGATGCTGGGGGAACAAATGAAAACGATGGAAGCGGCCATGGCAGAACCCATGGATGAAACAGCCATGGAAATGCTGCTTGGGGAGTATGGGAATGCTGCCGAAGAATTTGAAAATCGAGGCGGGTACGATCTTGAAACCCGTGCCCAGACCGTCCTAACGGGCTTGGGCATAGGCCCTGGTGATTTCACGCGCCCCGTGGAATCCTTTAGCGGTGGATGGAAGATGCGAATTGCCCTGGCAAAAATCCTAACCATCCGTCCGGATGTCCTGCTCCTGGACGAACCCACCAACCATCTGGACATGGAATCCATCATATGGCTGGAAAATTGGCTGATCAATGATTTTTCAGGTGCCCTTTTAATGACCTGCCATGACCATGATTTCATGAACAAGGTGGTGAGCAGAACCGTTGAGGTGGCCAACTACACCGCCACCACCTATG